>CANFWB010000010.1 GCA_947450605.1 Burkholderiaceae bacterium | reverse complement strand
GGAATGTAATAACTGCAAACGACGAACGTTTCGCACTAGCCGCTTAATTGCGGTTGCCCCTGAACTGATTCTCTCTTGGGTCAGCTAGCGAAAGCTAGGTCAGGGTCATTTACAAGAGATAAGATCATTTCATGTCACGGGGAATGATTCGAAAACTTAGTGAATCGCCAGCGTGGAACATGTCAGTCTGTGACTAGCTAGCTAAATTAAATGACATGACTAAGTATGTAGAACTTGTTGTAGAGGATTTGCGGACGCGGGTTCGATTCCCGCCGACTCCACCATTTTGTATTAATAGAAAAGAGCTCTTGAGCTCTTTTCTATTTTCCTTCCCTAGAAATGCTTTCCAATTTCAGAATCAAACTTGCCATCAATCAATACGAAAAGCATTTTGCAAGGCTTTCCGGAACGATTGCTCCAAGCATGATTGGTTCCCCTCTCCACCAGGAAATCACCCTGCTGCATGAGGCGCTCTTCCTTATCCAACACCAAATAAATCTCACCCTCCAGAACAAGCGCATAGTCTACCGTTTCAGTGCGATGCATCAATGGATGTGCCCCAGCCTGATAGGTTGAGGCCTTATTTGTACCCATAGCGCCAAAGGCAACCTTAGCATCATCCCCGGCTAATTTCTGCAGCCAATCACCCTCAGGACCAAACTCAATAATTCGCACAACTGTGCCATTTTTTGAGGGCTCCAACTTCAAAGGGCGTGAGGTGGTGTCTGGCTCGTTATCGATCGGGACCGGCATAGCATCGGTGTGCCACAGATCCGTCAAATAAAAACCAACCCGCTTTGGGTTAGTGTGCACTGAAGGGGCGGGTCCATCATGGGTAACGATCGCATTTCCATCTGCATCGTGACCCGTGACGATTCGGCGAACATAGCCTTTTGACTTATCCATACTCATTCCCTAAGAATTGCTTTTCTTTAGTCCGAGCATTTGACGTGCCTCGTTAGAACTTGCTAATTCGCCGCCCATATCCTTCAAGATACGATGCGCCCGTTGAACTAACTGCGCATTACTTTCGCACAAAACACCTTTCTCAAGGTAAATATTGTCCTCCATGCCAACCCGTACGTGACCGCCATACAGCCAAGCTTGAGCAACAATCGGAAACTCAGCACGACTAATACCAAAAGCTGCCCACTGAGCGCCTGCGGGGAGTTGGTCTCGCATATACAGCAAAGTAGCAGGATCAGTATTTAAGCCATACTTCACGCCCATTACAAAGGTGTATAAGCCCGGCCCCTCAAGAGTTCCGTCTTTGATTAAATCTTTCGCTAAATTTAAATCGCCAGTATCAAAAATTTCCAGCTCAGGCATCACGCCTGCATCACGAATCACTTTAGCCATCTTGCGTACATTACTTGGCGTATTCATCACTACGTCAGGTCCAGAATTCATCGTATTGAGATCCAAGGAGCAAATATCAGGCCTGAGTTTTGCAACATGCTCAACGCGCTTCAGGGGATCACAGAGGGTTGTACCAGGTGCAAACAACTTAGGGTCACCCTCGGTTGGAACATACCTACCACCAGGGCCAGTGGTTAGGTTGATAATCAACTCTTTATTTTGAGCCTGAATGAGCTGAATCACTTCGGCATAATGATCCACTTCCATTGATGGCTTGCCAGTATCTGGGTGGCGCACATGAATATGCACTACCGCCGCTCCAGCCTCGGCAGCGCCTAAGCAAGCGTCTGCAATTTGCTTTGGAGTAATAGGGAGATAAGGTGTCATCTCTGGCTTTGTCAGGTTGCCCGTAACAGCACAGGTCAAAATTGTTTTGCTCATCGCGTTTCCTTTTGTTAAAGTAGTTTGAAATTAGTTAAAAAAATAATGATTAAAAAAGTACGTTCTCATTCGAATAACACCACCGCAGCTCGCCTGCTGGATATTGCCGAAGTTCTGTTTTCTGAACATGGTTATGCGCTGACAACCGTACGTGATATTGCAAATCGCGCCAAAGTAAATCAAGCATTGATTAGTTACCATTTTCAAAATAAAAAAGGGCTTTTTAATGCCGTCTTTGAGCGACGCGCCAGCATCATTCTGGAAGAGCGCAACACCCTTTTGAATGAAGCCAAGGTGAGAGCGAAGCAAAAGCGAATTCCCTTGCGCGAGTTGATTTACGCATTCATCTACCCCCCTTTGCGGATGGCAAATGAAGATAAAGGCGGTAAAAGCTTTGTTAAGCTGCAAGCTCGACTTCACAACGAACCAAAAAGTATTGAAAATGCATTGCGGTCTAAGTTGTATGACAAAACCAGCCTACGCTTTATGGAGGAATTAAAAATAACCCTCCCCAAGCTGAGCGAAGAATCTATTTCGTGGCGCTTAATCTTTGTCATGGGTCTTTATCTGTACGTCGCCTCTAATACCGGCCGCATTGAGGTGATCTCAAAAGGACGTTGCAAGGGTGGCAATCTCACCCAAGCAATCCCGGAAATTTTGGATTTTTGTGAACAAGGTTTCCTCGCGCCGCCTACTCAACCTTAGCGCCAACATCCTTCACAATTTTTGCCCAGCGACTCACCTCTTCAGTCATATATTCGTTGGATTGTTGAACAGTCCCACTCATGACAACTAATCCAGCCTTATCCATTTGCTCCCTTACTTCAGGCATCTGCAAGACAAAATTAACAGCTCGGTTCATTTTCTGCACGATATCGCTGGGGGTCTTAATCGGAGCCATCATTGCCGACCAGGTGTAATCTTTGATCTGCGGATAACCCAACTCAACGAGCGTAGGAACCTCCTGCAAATTAGGAGAGCGCTTTTCACTAGAGATTGCCAAGATACGCACCTTACCCTGCTTTGAGAACTGATAGACACCCGCTACTGCTGTGCATGCAATTGGCGTTTCACCACCAACCACCGCCATCGATGCAGGACCGGCCCCTTTATAAGGGATGTGATTGATGTCTGCCTTCCATTGAGCGTGAAAAAGATTTTCACAGGTCAAGTGGGGCGTTGTGCCATAACCCGGGCTCGAATAAGATAACTTATTCTTGCTGGCATATTCTTTTAACTCGGCCAGTGTTTTGACGGGTACCGATTCATTCACGCTAATTACATTGGCTTGAGTGGAGACAAAAGCGACGGTCGTAAAGTTTTTTTCCGGATTATATCCAGCTGCCGAACCATATAAGGCGGGATTGACGGCAAAGGCGGCAGAGTTAAATAAAAAGGTATAGCCGTCGGGCGCTGCGCCAGAAACCATCTGTGCCGCAACATTCCCTCCTGCCCCTGCTTTATTTTCAATAAAGACTGATTGCTTCAGTATTTCTGCAAGCTTGGGAGCGATAATGCGAGCAGACATATCGGTTGGACCACCCGGCGGAAAGCCTACCACCAATTTAATCGACTTATCTGGGTAAGCTGCATAAGCAGTTCCCATTAAGAAGCTAAGACTACCCACCACACCAAGATGAAATATTTTGCCAAGAACACGGCGAATATTTTGATTAGAAAATTTCACGTTTCCTCCAATTTAATATGCATCAAATTAAATTACTATTTCTATTCATTAGCCATTATTTAATAGCTAATGGATTGGTCGGGGAGCCAACCGCCCCCGTAATAGGAATAGCTGGAGCAACAAACATAAATTCATAGATACCATCAGCAGCACAGTCATCAGCAATATCTTTTACGTAAAAAATTTCGCCCATAGTCATACCCATAATTGGAATAGTGATCCAATGCCATGGTTGATTAATACCCGCCTCAGATTCATTTGGGCGAACCTCGCATCCCCAGGTATCACTAGCCAGAGCTGCTAATTCAGTACGCTGAATCCACTCCAAGGTCTCAAATGCAAATCCTGGGGCATCGCCACCAGGATAGCCATCCCAACTACCAGAGCGCAGCTTCTCCTCCATCTGACCCGTACGAACGATGATGTAATCGCCACGCTTAATTTCAATACCCTGCTTCTTAGCGGTGTCATCTAAATCTTTGCAAGTAATGCCATAGCCCTCTGGCAAGCAATCCAAGCCCTTGGCTCTGGCTACATCCAACAAAATACCTCGGCCAACCATTTTTGACTTAGTCTTTTCAATGCCGCACTTTGCAGCTCCGGCTGATGAGACCTCGCGACAATCAAAGCCGTTATACATATAGTTTTCATAAAACACATGGCCCAATCCGTCCCACTGAGTACCGCATTGCAGTGGCATTACAACCATGTCATCTGCCGCCCGAATACCGCGCTTATCCAATACGCCCGCATAAGCGTCAGTTCCAGTGCGAAGCATCGTGTGAACCGGATTAATGCGCCCCATAGAGGGGTACTTTGTTTTGGCGCCCTGGGGGCCACTACTATCGAAATTTAAAGCCAGGGAGATCACTTTACCCTTGCGAACCAACTGAGCCGCCGCAACAATGTCTTCTGGGCTCGTGAAATTGAGCGTACCAATTTCATCATCCGGACCCCACTTGCCCCAATTTTTGTATTTCTCAGAAGCCGCAGTTAAGTCGGCACGGTTAATTTTTTTCATTGTCTCCATCCACCTTACATAGTTATTTTTTTAAACACCCGTTTAAATTATCAGTGAAATTTCCTTATGTCAATAGCCAAAATCAAGATGCTTACCGAATTCGATAGATAAAAAAATGCCGCCTTTGATGGCGGCATCTCAAACTAAAAGGAGTTTATTTTGCCAAAAAGATCAATAAACCATGGTGATAGCCCTCAATAAGAGGATAAAAGGGGTTATCAATTGATGCTTATTTGGGCGTTTTACCAACCATCTTTGCAGCCCTCAAGAAATCAAAATCTACGCCCTTGTCGGCCTGTGTAACCGTATCCAAGAAGAGTTTGAGATAGCCACGCTCCGCAGTAGGTTCAGTGACTGGGTTTGCTTGAGCACGTTTTGCTAGCTCCTCATCTGAAATCAATAAACTGATTTCGCGCCGCTTCACACTGAGGCGTATGCGATCACCATTTTGTACATGCGCCAGCGGCCCACCTACTGCAGCTTCTGGGGTGACATGCAACACAATCGTTCCAAATGCAGTACCGCTCATGCGTCCATCTGAAATGCGCACAATATCCTTCACGCCTGCACGCGCGAGCTTCATCGGAATCGGAATATATCCCGCCTCAGGCATGCCGGGAGCGCCTTTGGGGCCGATATTCTTAAGCACCAAAATATCATCTGCAGTCACATCCAAATCTGGGCTATCAATACGATTTGCTAGATCCTCGCTGTTTTCAAAAACAACAGCACGACCCTCATGCTCCATCAATTTTTCATTGGCTGCAGATTGCTTGATGATGGCGCCGCCAGGGGCTAAATTGCCATGCAAGACGGCAATACTGCCACGTGGGTAAATGGGGTTATTGAATTGACGTACAACATCTTGTTTAAAGCTCGGTGGAGCTGCATCTATCTCTTCGCCAAGGGTACGTCCTGTCACTGTCATCGCATCGAGCTTTAACAAGGGCTTTAACTCACGCAATAAGGTTGCCATACCGCCAGCATCATGGAAATTCTCCATGTAATGGTCGCCAGATGGCTTCAGGTCTACGAGAACCGGAGTTTCATCACCCATCTTATCTAGGGCATTTAAATCAATTTCCAAGCCCATGCGTCCAGCGATAGCGGCCAAATGAACAATGCCATTGGTTGATCCACCAATCGCCAACAAAACACGCATGGCATTTTCAAAGGCGTCAGCAGTTAACACTTTATCGATTGTTAAGCCATCTTTCGCCATTTGCACAGCGCGAGTACCAGTTTCCTCTGCAATTCGAATGCGGTCCGCCGTCACTGCCGGTGGTGTTGCACCACCTGGCACCGTCATCCCCAGTGCCTCAGAAATGCAAGCCATTGTGCTCGCTGTGCCCATGACCGAACAGGTTCCTACACTCGCAACCAGCTGATCATTGACTTCGTCTTTCTCGACTTCATCGATTTCACCAGCGCGGAATTTCCCCCAATAGCGACGGCAGTCGGTACATGCACCCACACGCTCACTTCGATGGGAGCCCGTCAGCATTGAACCAGTAATCAATTGAATTGCAGGAAGTCCGGCAGAAGCAGCACCCATCATTTGCGCGGGTACAGTTTTATCGCAGCCGCCAATCATCACCACCGCATCCATCGGCTGAGCGCGCAGCATTTCTTCAGTGTCCATCGACATCAAGTTGCGCAGATACATACTGGTTGGGGCGGCAAAACTTTCATGGATAGAAATTGTTGGAAAATCCATCGGCAATCCACCAGCCAACATCACACCACGTTTCACAGCCTCAATTAATTGGGGCATATTGCCATGACAAGGGTTATAAGCGCTGCCGGTATTGATAATGCCAATCACCGGGCGATCTAGGGCGCTATTGGTGTAGCCGGCGCCCTTGATAAACGCCTTGCGCAGAAATAAAGAAAAGCCTTTATCGCCGTAACTAGTTAAACCTTTGCGCAAGCCAGCTTCAGCAGCTTGTTTTGTCTCTTTGATTGTCATAAATAATTCTTTAACTTAATAAAATAAATGGTACTCAGTCGGCCTTAATATCAGCATCTTTAATCACTTTTTCCCAGCGCTTTACTTCTGCGGAAAGTAACTCGGCAGATTGCTTTGGCTTCGTTGGTATTGCGGCGTATACACCCTGCTTCAGGAAAGCCTCTTTTACTTCCGGATTCACTAGGAGTTTAGCGACTGCACTATTGAGCTGATCAATGATTGGCATCGGTGTACCAGCCGGAGCTAGCAACCCAAAGGTGGAGCTCACCTCTAAGGCGGGCATGCCAGATTCAGCAGTGGTAGGCACATCCGGCAGCATGGAAATGCGCTTTGCTGTTGTGACGGCTAAGGGGCGCAATTGACCAGCAGTGATAAACGGTAAAGCAGCTGGCACAGTCTCCACCATTAAATTCACTTGGCCTGCGACTAAATCCGTCATTGCTGGACCGCTCCCCTTATAGGGAACATGAGTAATTTTGAGCCCAGCCTCTTTCTGGAAGATTTCTGCACCCATCCTTTGAGGGGCTCCAGCGCCAGATGAGGCGTAATTTAATTTATCGGGATTTGCTTTTGCATAATCCACTAAACCCTTCAGAGTCCTCACCGGAACATTCGGATTGACAACGACCACTAGAGGCACTGAACCTACAATCATGACGGGTGTGAAGTCTTTTAAGATGTCATAACGTAACTTCCCCTTTTCAAGCGTTGCCATGGTTGAATGTGATGTCACTGCACCCATTAACAAGGTATAGCCATCTGGCGTTGCCTTAGCCACCGCTTCTGCGCCAATATTACCGCCAGCGCCGCCACGATTTTCAACCAATACTTGCTGCCCTAAAGATTCACCCAGATTCTTAGCCAAAATACGGCCAATCACATCCGTTGCCCCACCAGGAGGATAGGGAACAATGAGCTTAATTGGCTTATCTGGATAGGCAGCGTGCACTAAACCGCTAAAACCCAGAATCAGAAACGCCTGAAGAATGGAACGGCAGAGTCTACCCAACTGAAAATTTCTCATTTATGTCTCCGTTGAACATCTATATTTTTATGATCTCAATATACTAAACTTTAGCAATGCACCCATTTGAGCGTGCTAAGCTCCGCCCTACTTCGTTACCAAGGATCGTCATGTCAACTATTCAACCCTTTCACCTTGCTTTCCCTGTAGACAACTTAGAGGCTGCTCGCACTTTTTACGGCAGCACCTTAGGCTGCGCTGAGGGTCGCAGCTCGGATGAGTGGATTGACTTTGACTTCTTTGGACACCAACTTGTCGCCCATCTTGCCCCTCAAGAATGCGGCAACGCCGCCTCAAATGAGGTTGACGGACATCAAGTTCCTGTAAAACATTTTGGGGTTGTTCTCACCATGCCAGATTGGCATATCTTGGCTGATCGCCTACGCAACAGTGGCATGAAATTCATCATGGAGCCGCAAATTCGATTTCAGGGGAAAGTGGGCGAGCAGGCCACCATGTTTTTCTTGGACCCTGCTGGCAATGCTTTGGAATTTAAGGCCTTTGAAGACCCAAGCCAACTATTTGCAAAATGATTGGCTGAGTCTCACCTGAAGAAATTAAAAGAACTGGTAACTCATGCCGGCCTGAAAATTTAAAGGCGCCCCAACAAATATGCCGTCGGGGCTTCTGCTAGAGATGTAACGCTTATTCAAGAGATTGTTCACTACCCCGAAGATCTTTAAGCTTTTACTAATGGAGTAATTTGCACTCCAATTCACGGTGGTAATTGAGGGTATTTCACCTATGGTGCCAATTGAGTTTGGGTTGACTGTATTCGCCGAATCAGCAAACTGATGCGATAGGTAATTTAGACTTAGCAAAGAGTTAAAGCCATTTTTTTGATAGTTCACACCGAGATTTGATGCCAGGTCAGGGGTATAAGGGATCCGATTACCATCTTTGCCCATTGAGGAGCTTCCCACAAATTTTGCTACTGGGATATAGGTCATGTTGCCACTAACACTCCAGCCATCACCCAATTCATATCCCAAAGCCAATTCCATGCCTTGATGCAAGCTCTTACCACCATTGGCCTTGGTAATTCCAGCAGCAAGACTTTGATTCACAATTTGGTTGCTAAAGTTCATGCTGAATAATGCAGCATCATAGGTAAATCCTGAATTTGCACCCCTTAATCCAAACTCAATATTTGTAGAGCGCTCGGGGTCTAATTGCTGATCAACCCCTTTTTCATTAATTGCAGTAGCTAGTTGTGCGGGCGCAAAACCTTTATAAACACTCGAATAAAGCTGTAAAGCTGGAATCACCTGCCATGTCGCACCGACCTGTGGAATAGTTTCTAAATTTTTTGCACTACCACTTTTTTCAGTGAATATATTGTTGCGAGTTTGCTGATAACTTTCCATGCGCAGCCCAGGAATAAGAGCAAACTCCTTGGTAATTAAAAATCGATTTTGGGCAAAGACTGCCATCGAATTGGCTTTATTTTCTTCATGGCCAGCAACCGTACCTGATTTTGCATAGCTAGTAGATGCCACCATTTGATTGATTTGCGACTCCGTATGCAGACGTACCCCGAACTCAAACGCATTCTGAATACCTAATGCACTGTATTCATGCGAAACGCGAGAGTCAACTCCGAGCATCTGAAATTCACGATTACGGCCAAACATGCAATTGGCACTGCCATCACAAGCATTAAAGACCGTCTTATCAGCATTGCGGGCGCTAATACTTTGTCGCCAATAGTCTCGCTCCAACTTACTCCAATACAACAATGTATTAACCTTGGTGTGCGGACTTATCTCCCAGGAATGATTGATATCAACAGCATTTCTTTGTGTAACAAAATAATCATTGGGCGCAGGATTTGAGGTCAGCTTACTACTATATTGATTGGGCCTTAATCCCACATAAGAGGTATTGATGTTGTTGTCATAGTGAGTATATTTAAGACTCAGCCATTGATCTGGATTGATGCTGACGCCGCCTTTAAATAGGATGTCATTCATTTTGTAGCCATTATCCTGATAGCCATTTGATTCTGATTTGATGATATTCACGCCGGCGATAGCCCCATTTGAGTCCGACTTACCACCAGCCTCAATCTGAGCCAATTGATACCCATAGTTACCAGCCTTAGCAGAAAGCTTAAAACCCTGCTCCGGTGTTTTGGTCAAATAATTAACTACGCCCCCAATATTGGATGGGCCATATTGCAAGCCCGAGGCACCCTTCAACACTTCAATCCCACTCATTCGATCAACTGGTGGGCTGTAATAGGTTGCATTGGAAATAAACAAACTAGGATGAATAGGTGCGCCATCCTCCAATAGCAAAACCTTTTGACTACGACTTGGGTTGAGACCACGAATTCCAATATTGGGAATAGATCCTAGACCACCCTCATCGCCACGAATGTTGACACCAGGAACAGTCTTTAAAGCGTCTTGAAGTGACAAAGGTTGCAGTATTTCTAACTGCTTCTGATTAATTACATCCACAGTCCCCGGAATTTTAGAGCGCGCATTGACTTCGCGACCCACAATATCAATCCTCGGTAAATCAATTTCCTGAGCATGAATGTCTATAGCAAGCGACCATCCACACATCAACGCAATACTTGAGGCCAAGGCCACTTTTTGCTGTTTCATATGCAATCTCCAGAGATATAAATAAAAAATCGCTGGCTATTTGCATATCAAGATACTTTTGCTGGCTAATGAATGAATGGAAGATCATTTAGTCAGGATTAATTTCCTCAACTTAGTGATACTTAATGTATATCTTTGACCATCGTGCAGAATGACGATAGATTTATCTTGCCCTAACAAGGTGGCACTGGAAACCACCTTTCCCCAGCCCTTCGCCATGCAATAGGATTCTTGGATCGGCCCTTTGGAATTTAGATTCAATTTAGGCCTCCAATTTAAAATGTATGGGTAGGCGATAACAATCAGACATAGGTACTTTAACTATTTCTAGTGCTGAAAATTTCCAGGTTTTGATAGTCTCCACAGCTGACTGATCCAATCTGCCGTAGCCAGAGCTCTTAATGACCGCAACGCTTTCAACATGGCCTTGGTGACTAAGGCAAAGCTGAAGATCAACAGCCCCTTGCTCCCCCATACGTCTACTTGCCAGGGGGTATGGTGGCCTTGGATTTGCAAACTTTTCTCGTGACCGAATGTCTTTACCCACCAAAGATGATGAGGACGATGTTGACTCAGAGTTACCGGCAGTCGAAATTGAAGTGGCTGTTAAATTTGAGTCTTGAGAGCTCAGACTCAAATCTAGCGTTTTTGTGGATGGAGAGGGTATGCGCCGGTCGCTCGAATCCACAAGAAGATTTAGAGTAAGGATTTCTCTCGACAATAAAACTGGGCGGGCTTGGGGGTAAAGACCTACCGCAAGAAAAAATATCAAATGCATGGAGACAACCATAAGGATGGTGAGCACATCCTTATCCAATATCATCCTTACACTTCTCAGCAAATCCATCTCCCCAGCTACCGTATCCAAGCATTACAAATGAAAACTATTCTCATTCATTTTATGGAAAGCAGTTTGCATAAACAACCCCTCAGCATAAGGGGATGAATAGACTAGGGGTATTTGAATGGCTTACAAAAAACTGATGCTCAATGCTTAATTCCCAAGCGCCACAGAGAAGTAATTTCTGCCGTTCTTGCGAAATGCAGCATATCGGAATCATCGAATGCTTTCGGATGCTTTGGTTTGGTATCCGCCCTATCCAAAACTACTAAACCAGCATCCTCAATCCAAGCAAGTAATTCTTGTCGGGTTCTCAGCTCAAGATGCTCCGCTAAATCAGAAAGAATGAGCCACCCCTCACCCTGAGGCAATAGGTGCCCCTTCAATCCCGACAAAAATCCTTTGAGCATTTGACTGTCGAAGTCGTAGACCGCATGCTCCAAAGTTGAGCTGGGCCTTGCGGGTATCCACGGTGGATTGCACACAATCAACGAAGCCTTTCCTGGCGGAAATAAATTGGCCTTCACAATCTCTATTTGGGAACCTAAGTTCAGACGTGCAATGTTTTCTTTGGCGCAAGCAAGCGCTCGACTATCCAGGTCCGTGGCAATAATTTTTTTCACATCCCGCAGCGCCAAAATAATCGACAGAACACCAGTGCCAACACCCACATCAAATGCTATAGCGTCTTCGTCCAGCGACTTGGGTAATGGCGCATTACAAACCAATTCAATGTACTCGCCGCGTACGGGCGAGAAAACGCCATAATGAGGATGAACAAAAACGGGCTCACCATCGCCATCAGCAAGAATAGGCAATCCATTCTTGCGCCATTCATGGGCGCTAATCACGCCCAATAACTCGCGCAATGACACTACATAAGAGTCGCTGGCAGCCCCATATGCCTCCAAGCAAGCTTGAGAGATATCCGGTGCGCGACGTAAGGAGACAGTGTGATCGGGATTGCACTGAATTAACAAGGCGCCCAGTATTCTTGCGCGCTGCGACTGAATGAGGCGGTGCTGATTAAAGATCTCTTTTGCTGTTTTCTTAATAGCAGCATCACCAGATTTATCCACCCTTTTTCCTGCACGCTTGGACTTTTTCGAAGGTCTATCCACCCGTCGAACCAAGGCTTGCAATAACTGACGGGCGTTTTGGAAATCGCCCCTCCAAAGAATCGCGGTACCTTCACAGGCGAAATGGTAGGCGTCATCCGCCGTCAAGGTGTCATCCCCGATCACCACTTTTTTATGTGGTGCTATTCCGTTCTCAGAATGCCAAAGCGCTGCAAGCGCTTCGCCATCCTCATTCCAATGAATGGAGGTATTTTGGGTCATGACTTACTCAGGAGGATGCTCCTCAGGATTGACATCTAGTGCAATTAAAAATCGAGAGACCATGTTGTATGCTGCGATGACGGTGACTAACTCCACCGCATCAGTACTACCCAAGGCAATCTGTAAACGTTCCATTAAAGCGCCGTCGACTTTGATGTTGCGTGTCATTTGAAAAGTCAGCTCTGCCGCATCATTCTCTACCGGGCTAAACAGCTGAGCAGGGAAACTGTCTTGTCCAATTAAACGCAGTGCTTGAACTTGCTCATCAGTACCACCGGCCTTGATAAAGGGGGGTGCATGATGAAAAAATTCATACTCAGCGCCATTGAGAACAGCTACTCCACACATGGCAAGCTCACGCAGCTTTGGATCCAACGAAAGGTTATTGCGTATCTCGCCGATGAAATGATTCCAGCCCTCAGCGATCGGAATGCTATGCAAAAGCATGCGATCCAGGTTAATAAATTGGCCGCCGCGTCTCTTGCGAATTGCTGCCACCAGTTCGGCCGGCTCGGCCAAATCCATTGGCTGGTACGGAATTAAACGCTCGGACATAAGATCTCTAGTTAAAAGGTGTACATGACAAAAAATGAATCATCTCACTAAGATTATCACCCTAATACCGTCTTGCTCGATAATGAGCAAACTGCCACAAAAAATTAGCCATGAAACCCATCCTTAACATAGCCGCCTATTTATTTGTCAGCCTAGACAACTTGGCTGAGCTACGCACCAAGATATTGGATGAATGCAATGCGCGCCAGCTCAAAGGAACAATCCTGCTTACTGGCGAAGGTATTAATCTCTTTCTAGCAGGCAATGGGTTGGAATTAAGCGGGTTTTTAGACTGGCTACGCATTGACCCACGCTTCAAACCGTTACAAGCCAAAGAGAGCTGGTCAGAATTACAGCCCTTCAAAAAGATGTTGGTCAAAATCAAGAATGAAATCATTCGCATGAATCACCCGGCGATTCGACCGGAAGAAGGTCGCGCAAACTTCATCACCCCAAAGAAATTACAGGAATGGCTTGACCGCGGCACAGATGACTTGGGGCGTCCAGTTGTCATGGTGGATACGCGTAACGCCTTTGAAGTGGATTACGGCACCTTTGAAAATGCCCTACATTTCAACATTAATAAATTCACTGAATTTCCAGAAGCCATTACCGCCCATAAAGAAGAATTAGCAGATAAAACTTTGGTGAGCTTTTGTACAGGCGGAATCCGCTGTGAAAAATCCGGTCTCTACATGCGAGAAATTGGCATGGAGCATAGCTATCAATTGGAGGGTGGCATTCTCAAGTATTTTGAGGAAGTCGGCTCCGCGCATTACAGCGGTAGCTGTTTTGTTTTTGATGAACGTGAAGCGCTTAGCCCAGATCTAGAATCCATCCCAACCGAGCAATCCATCAGAAAAAAGTTAAAGCAAGTCGATCCAATAAAGTAGCAAAGGGCTAGGCATTATTAGTCAATGCCGATAACAGCCCGTAGAGTCTTTCGGCTGAAGGTGCTAGGGTACGCCCCCTCTTCTTAATCAAACCAATCCGCCTCGAAACCACAGGATCATACAAAGGAATGCTTGCAAGAACAGGGTGGTCTTTGCTTGGCATGGCCAATGAGGGGACTACTGCTATCCCCATGCCCACCTCTACCAAACCAAGCAGAGTAGTCACATGTTGAGCTTCATAGATGATTTTTGGGGCCTGTGACTTTCCGGCAAGCGCCAGGTCAATTAACATTCGATTGCCAGAAGATTTTGAGACTGACATAAAGTCGTATTGACACAACTCCTCCCAGCTAACTTTTTCTTTCTTGCTTAAGGCATGATCCTTTCGACATGCGACCACGAAAGACTCCTCAAAGATCGTCTTAAATTCAATATTTGATTCATCGCTTCCAACGAAATTAACTCCAAAATCTGCTTCGCCATTAGCAACAACCGACAAAACTTCATTCGCACTGGCATCATGTATCTTGATCCGAATCTGTGGAAAACTCTCGTGGTACTTTCGTAAGACTTGAGGCAAGAAGTAATAGACTGCAGAAGGAACGCAAGCGATGGTAACTTCCCCCATGCGACCTACCCCGACACCCTGAATTCCTAAAAGAGCCTCATCCAAACCCTCCAGAAGATGCTTTGCTTTTTTTACAAAATCTCGACCAATGGAGGTGAGCTCCATATTCCTGGTGTCGCGGTCAATCAACCTAACCCCCAAAGCGGATTCAAGCTTTTCTATGCGCCGACTGAATGCAGGCTGCGAGATATTCATTAATTCCGCAGCTTTTTTAAAACTTTTAATCTCGGCAACGGCTACAAAAGCCTGTAAATCATGTAAATCGAAGTTAATAGCCATGGTTTATATATGTGTATAACGCATTAATACTTAATAATATTGCAATATGCAAAATCAAAGAATAGTGCAAAAATTGTCATCAACAAACATCATGGAGAATTTCGATGACTCTTACCCCTAAGGCCCTTATTGTGGGCTGCCTATGTATAGCAAGCTTGTCTTCTGGACTTCTACAGGCGCAAACCTACCCCAGCAAAAACATCACTATCGTCGTTCCAACCGCACCAGGAGGCGCCAATGATGCTATGGCTCGAATTATTGCTCAAGGCCTGAGTCAAAAAATGGGGCAGCCCGTCATTGTTGAAAATAAGCCTGGCGCTAACGGAGCTATTGCGAGTGAATTTGTTGCGCGAGCAGCGCCAGATGGATACACCATTATGTTTGGTTATATTGCTACGCATGGAATTAACCCAGCTTTACAGCGTTTGAAATACGACCCCATCGCCGACTTTGAACCCATAGGTATGGTGGCTAACTCCCCCACTCTACTGGTTGCTACAAACAATCTACCAGTCAGCAATGCCAAAGAATTGGTGGCGCTACTCAAGGCAAAGCCGGATTCCATTAGCTACGCTTCTGCTGGCAAGGGAACTGCGCCACATTTGGCTGCAGAGTTATTCCAAATCAATACCAATACTCAAATGCTGCATGTTCCCTACAAAGGATCAGCGCCAGCTATCGTAGACACCATTGGCGGCACAACCCAGGTGATGTTTCCAAGTCTCTTTAGCGCCTATCCCCAGGTTGCTGGTGGAAAGTTAAAAGCATTAGGCATTGCAGGTGAAAAACGTGCATCCGTTCTTCCAAATGTTCCAACCCTAAAAGAACAGGGCATTCCAAACATGAACGTCACACAATGGTATGCCTTATTTGCCCCAGCGAAAACACCTAAGCCAATCATTGCTCGCCTAAATAAAGAACTGAACTTAACTTTAAATGATAAGACCAATGAGAAAAAAATCGAGGATCAAGGAGCTGAAGTTGAGACAGGCACACCGGAGCAATTGAAAAATTTAGTACAAAAAGAAGTGATTCGCTGGAAGAAATTAGTCGATAGCGCAAAAATTACAGCGGATTAATCAATGCCTATAGACACTTCAATATCTTCACCTACGCCCCTGGAGGTCATTACCTCGGGGGCTTTTGCAGCAGCTCTTAAAGATCTAGTGCCGCTTTATGAGGAGCAATACCAAACCAAGGTCAATTTATCTTTTGGGTCCTCCATTGGTGCCGCGCACGACTCCATTCCCACGAGACTAAGTCAAGGTCAACAGTTTGACGTCTTCGTTTTGGCCGAGTCTGCCTTAGAAAATTTTTCCAAAGAAGGGCAGATTAAAAATAATACGAAGGTGAATTTAGTTTCATCCCACATTGCTGCTGCTGTTCGCCAGGGAGATGCAATCCCCGATGTCAGCACTTTGACTGCCCTGAAGAAAGCCTTGCTCACAATCGGAAGGGTTGCTTATTCAGCGAGTGCTAGCGGCACCTATCTCTCCACCGAATTATTTCCGCAACTAGGCATTGCAGATGAGATGGCCATCAAGGCAAAAAAAATATTTAGCGAGCGAGTTGGAACTATCTTAGTTAGACATGAGGCTGATTTTGGTTTTCAGCAATATAGCGAGCTGCTACCCATAGCAGGAATTTCAATCATCAATGATCTTCCGGCTGAAGTAAAAAAACCGTTCTTCTTTTCGGCAGGCATAGGATCCAATACGAAAAAAGAGCATCAAGCGCGTCACTTGATTGAATTTTTAGCCTCTCCAGAGGCAGCACAGCATATTGAAAAAGCAGGTCTACAGCCAGTTTTAGCGCTAGCCCCTTGGCTAGTTAGCGCCTAGCCAAAACAGAGTTGTTAGCAGCAGGGGTCCTGAATGAAACTCAAGACCCCTACCCCCTCAAAAGCATTCAAGATCAAATATGATTAGTATTCCTCATTGACTACTTTTATTTGAAAAAAATGATCCTACTTTCCAGGCTCTTACAAGCCATTTTTCTAGCGTCTTTTTGCCTTTTCACCCACACAAGTTACGCTCAAAGCTACCCTACCCAAGCCATTAAAATTATTGTGGGCTTCTCTCCAGGTGGAGTCCCTGATATCGCAGCTAGAGTGATCGGGCAGCATATGAGCGAAAACTGGAAGCAAGCGGTAGTAGTAGAAAATAAGCTTGGTGCCGGGAGTAATATAGCGGCCCAAGTCGTTGCCAACGCCCCTTCCGATGGCTACACACTGCTATCCATTTCTTCTGCTTTTGCAATATCACCAGCTATTTATTCCTCGCTAGCATTTGATCCAATCAAAGACTTTTCCGGCATCACCTTAACGGCTACTGGGCCTGCCCTAGTATTAATCTCGCCAAACCTTAAGATGAATTCCATGAAGGAGTTAATTGAGTACGCACTTAAAAATCCCGGGAAAGTTACCTATAGCTCAGCTGGCGTAGGAAGCGGATCACATTTTGCAGCAGAGCTTATTCAGGCAAAAGCCGGTGTTGAGCTGTTGCACATTCCAACCAAAGGCATTCCTGATGCGATCACAGAAGTCATGTCTGAAAGGGTTGACTTCTTCATTAGTCCTTACGCTAGTGCCATTAACCTAGTGCGTGCCGGGAAGGTGCGCGCAATCGCCATTACCAGTACTAAACGCTTTAAGGATTTGCCCGCGCTACCTACGGTATCTGAGTCCGGCGTTCCTGGTTACAAGTGGGAATTCTGGTACGGGTTAATGGCCCCCGCTAAGACCCCAAAACCCATTTTGCAAAAAATCGCCCTGGAAGTTAAACGTATCTTAGAACTCCCAAGTGTAAAAGAGCGCTTTGATGAATTAGGGACTACCGCCATCTCAAATACTCCCGAGCAATTTGACAAGTTCATTGCCGCAGAGATCACTGACTTTGCACGTCTGGCAAAGCAGTCTGGAATCAAGCCAGAGTAAATCAATGCTGATAGAGAAAATGATTACCAATCAAGGTAACGAGATCGCCTATGCAATCGAAGGTGAGGGGCAATGGCTAACACTTTCTCACTCCTTGGCTAGCAATATGAGTGCATGGGAGCCGCAACTTTCACTACTGAGATCGCATTTCAAAGTGTTACGTTTTGACACTCGTGGTCATGGCCTGAGCTCAGCCCCAGCAGCTCCTTATAGTCTGGAGGATCTCGCTCAAGATGTATATGACTTATTTGCATATCTAGATATTGAACAAACGCATTGGATTGGTCTGTCAATGGGCGGCATGATAGGGCAAACCTTAATCCTGAAATATCCGAATCTGTTTAATTCACTGGTATTGGCAGACACCACCAGCAAGCGCCCTGATAATGCAAAACAAATGTGGGGCGAGCGCATCGTCAAAGCCAAAGCAGAAGGCATGCCCGCAATGGTTGAGAGCACCTTAAAACGCTGGTTTTCTGATGCCTTTAGACAAACTCACCCAGCTATCATCCAACAAATTGCAGGGGGTATTGCCACCACTTCAATCAGTGGGTTTGCGGGATGCTGCGAGGCAATCTCTCAAATCAACACGTTTGATCGTCTCTCGGAAATTGCCTGCCCAACGCTCATTTTGGTAGGGGAGCATGATCACGGAACACCCCCAGAAATGGCGCGCGCAATGAAAGCGCAGATGCCTGGGGCCTTCTTCTCTGAAATACCAAATGCAGGCCACATCTCCAATGTTGAACAAGCGGAGCTATTTAACCAGTCTTTGGCTGCTTTCTATACCCGGACAGGCTTCTTAAGCTAAGCCACAGTCAGTCGATTTAGAGCGACTTACCCACTAAAGTCATGTGCTCCACCATGGGTGGCTTTACAAAAAAAGGCCCCACAATGGCGCGCCAATCAGCAAAGGCTGCGGAGCCCCGAAAATCAATTGTGTGATTTTCCAAAGTATCCCAATAAATGAGCAATAAGTAACGGGAGGGGGTTTCTAAGCTGTGGTTCACCTTGTAACCCCGAAAGCCTTTTGCCTTTGAAATTACCGTCTCTACCCCATGCAAAATAGCCCCCTCAAACTCCAACTGCTTGGCGGGGTCAATCTGAATATCACAGTGCTCCAAAATCATGTCATTTACCCAAGAAAAATAGATTCATCCATCAATAGTAGAATTCTACATACACCAAGAATTTTATTAAACAAAAACAGAGATTTGAGACATGAAACTCGTACAAAATAGAAGTTTTCAATTTGCTTTCTCTGCAATACTTGCGGCCTCGCTAGGGGTATTGTCAGCGCCATTTGCTTCAGCCCAAAGCCAAACTGCAAACTATCCTAGCAAGCCAATCAAACTCATTGCACCAGTGGCCGCTGGCGGTGGCTTGGACAATTTAGCGCGCAAAGTTGCTGAGAGACTTTCCAAAAATCTAGGCCAAACCGTAGTCGTTGAAAACATGGGTGGCGGTGGCGGCGCCATTGCGTCCCAGGTCACAGCGAAAGCGCCTCCTGATGGCTACACCATCATGGTCTCGTATGTTGGCACCCATGGAACCAATCCCGCAGTTCGCAAGCTTCCTTATGACGCTGTAAAGGATTTCACTTCCATCGGAATGATTGGAGCCACTCCGAATACTTTGATCATTAATCCAGATCTACCCGTTAAAAACTTAAAAGAGTTTGTTGAGTACACCAAAAAGAATCCATCCAAAATCAGTTATGGCTCTGCAGGTCCAGGCACATTAACTCACCTTGGAATGGAGCAATTCAAGCTGGCTGCAAATATTTTTATGGTTCATGTTCCCTATCGAGGTATTGGGCCTGCCTACACAGACCTGCTTGCAGGGCAAACACAAGCCATGTTCCCAACTTTATATGCCGCGATCCCCTACCTGAAATCGAATCGTGTAAGGGCATTGGCAGTCACCGGTCAAAAACGTAGTGCAGCAGAACCCAATATTCCAACCTTCAAAGAGCTCGGCTATAGTGGTTTTGATGGTCAGCAGTGGTATGGAATTTCAGGGCCAGCAAACATACCCGAACCCATCGTCAAAAAACTGAATGTGGAGCTCAATAAGGTATTAGCCTCCCCTGAGTTTGCCGAGCAGATGGCTAGCGAAGCATTGACTCTCATGCCAATGACTCCCGAGCAATTTTCCGCCTACATTAAAGAAGATATTGCCCGCTGGACCAAGGTTGCAAAAGATCGAAAAATCGAGATCGACTAATCTCACGCACTACCTTAATTAACTAATCAATTTTTGACATTACACAGGAAATAACATGTCCAACGCTATTGCTGCCGCAGCTGACCTCAACGCCCCACCAGTTACAAAAATTCTTGCTGAATTTGTAACAAAGCATCCTAGCCAAGGCTGGACCCCTGAAGTAGATCATGAGGCACATCGTACCTTTTTAAATTGGTTGGGCTGTGCTATTGGCGCAGCAAATCATGAAAGCGTTGAATCTTCATTAGCAGCCATTCAAGAGTTCCAACCAGCGGCCCAAGCTGCTATTCTGGGTCGCAAAGATCGCGTCGATATGGGTGGAGCTGCATTGATTAACGGCATCAGCTCACATACTTTTGACTTTGACGATACCCATCTAAAAACGGTTATCCACCCTGCCGGCCCAGTTGCCTCAGCCATTTTGGCGCTCGGGGAACATACAAATGTCAATGGTCGACAAATCATTGATTCCTTAGTCTTGGGAATTGATGTTGCATGTAGGGTTGGAAATGCCATGTATCCAGACCACTACCATCGTGGCTGGCACATTACCGGCTCAACCGGCATGCTCGGTTCAGCTGCTGCCTGCTCTCGACTTTTAGGTCTCGACCTTCAAAAGACGACGATGGCTCTTGGCATTGCCGCCTCTCAACCCGTTGGCATGCGCGAGCAATTTGGCACCATGACCAAACCATTTCATCCGGGTGGCGCGGCTCGTGCAGGGCAACTCTCTGCCCTGCTTGCAAAGCACGGCTTCACGGCCAGCCCAAAAGCCTTGGAAGCGGGTCGGGGCTATATGCAAACCGTATCCACCAAGTGCGATTGGTCAGAAATTGACCGTGAACTAGGAAAATCATTTGAGATTTCACTAAACACCTATAAACCTTTTGCTTGCGGCATCGTGATTCACCCCGCTATTGATGCATGTGCTCAATTGCGCGCTCAAGGAGTCAAGGTTGATGATGTTGAACGTATCGAACTACGCGTGCACCCACTAGTACTTGAATTGACCGGAAAAAAGACTCCAAAGGATGGCTTGGAAGGTAAGTTCAGCGTGTATCACGGCTGCGCAGTAGGACTAATCTTTGGCCAGGCGGGTGAAGGTGAGTATGCTGACGAAATCGTTAATCGTGCAGATGTAGTTGCCTTACGCGCCAAGGTAAACGCTACTACAGACACCTCCATCAGCGAAGCTTCGGTAGATGTGAAAGCTATATTAAAAGATGGAAGAGAAGTGCATATTTTTGTGAAAAACGCTATTGGATCCGTTGAAAACCCAATGAGCGACGCCAATCTGGAGCAAAAGTTTTCCAGCCTCACCGAACCAGTGATTGGTAAAGAAAAGACGCAGCAGCTAATCTCCGCCCTATGGAACCTAGGCCAGGCGTCCGACCTGAAGAAAATCCTCAGCCTCTGCACACCTGACTAAGCAAGTAAAACTTACCCACTTTCATGACTCCATTACCCAACATTGTCATCTTAGGTGATTACGAACGTGCCCTGAAGCGCTTTTCTACATGGGATCAGCTTGAGCGCCAAGCTGATATCACCATCTATCACGAACCACTGCAAGGAGAAGCTCTTTATGAGGCAGTTAAAGATGCAGACGCCATTGCAGTTGTGCGTGACAGAGCCCCGTTCAACGAAGCACTCATCGCTCGACTACCTAAATTAAAGTTTTTCATGTTTACCGGGGAGCGTAATGGCACCCTTGACTCATCAGCACTTATCTCCCGTAAGATTCCAATTGCGTGCACTCCAAGCGGGCCTTCTAAAGAAAGCACCGCGGAGTTAACTTGGGCTTTAATTTTGGGGGCATCCAAACGAGTCGTTGAACAAAACAAGCTTGCGGCCACTGGTGGCTGGAGAGATGAATTGTCCGTCCTCCCTTTATTGGCGGGCGAGAGACTCGGAGTGATGGGTCTAGGCTCAATTGGAAGTAGAGTTGCAAGAGTGGGTGCCGCTTTCGGTATGGAGGTAGTTACCTGGAGCCCGCGCATGACTCCAGAAAGGGCGGCGGCTGAAAATGCAAAGTCAGTCAGTCTTGAGGAGTTGTTGAAAACATCAAAAGTAATCACCATGCATTTAGTTGCAGGGCCGGGAACCAAGGGGTTGATTAGTAAAAATGAATTAGCGTTAATGCGCCCGGATTCGATTCTGATTAACACCTCAAGGGCGGCCTTAATTCATATGCCAGACCTTCAAGAGGCGCTTCTTGAAGGCAGGCCAAGGCAGGCTGCCATAGATGTGTTTGATGTAGAACCTCTCCCATTGGATAGCGCATTACGTAACACCCCAAATCTACTCGTTACACCCCACCTTGGTTTTGTAGCGGAGCCAATTTTTGAGAGCTTCTCCAATCAAATTACAGAAACGCTGAGTGCGTGGCTTGGTAATAATCCGGTGCCCCATCCATTTACCCCCAAATGATTTATCACTAGCATCAGTTCATTTTTGAAAAAAATCACCCCACTTCAACTCTTCATCTGCTTTAGCAAAATCGGTTTATCTGGCTTTGGAGGCGTGCTTCCATGGGCTCGCCGCGGTCTGGTTGAAAAAGACAAAATACTCAGCTCTGAGGAGTTCAGTGCAATTCTGGGTGTGTGTCAACTCATGCCAGGGCCCAATGTGATTAATCTGGGCGTTTGTGTTGGATCGAGATTTTGTGGTGCACGAGGCGCCCTAGCTGCCTTCACCGGACTCACTTTAGGGCCGATCTGCATTGTCATTTTGCTGGCCCTCTTATACGATCACTTCAGTTACATAGAGTATGTGAGGGGCGCTCTCAAGGGTATCGCCGCTGTTGGAGTGGGGCTTATTGCAAGCACTGGATTCAAGATGCTGAAGGATGAGTTTCGCTATCCACCAATGCTGATAGTGGTTGCGCTAACGATTCTTGCTGGAACCTATTTCAATTTGGGGCTTGGGTGGGTCGTCCTGATCGTAGCCCCTGTTGCAATCTATTTCGCTAGAAAAAAGACTAGGAAACTGTGACTTTACTTTTAAGTTTGTTTATCAAGCTATCGCTCTTTTCCTTTGTGGCATTTGGTGGAATTATTGCGGTACTCCCCTCCCTCTTTGACCTTGCGGTCAATCAAGAGCATTGGATCAGCGCCCAAACTTTTGTAGATTATTTTGCGATTGCACAGGCTGCTCCGGGGCCTAACTTCATGGCAATTACATTAATTGGGTGGAATATTTATGGGCCACTCGGCGCCATCGTAGCATCCATCGCGATTTGCTGGCCCTCATCCATTATGGTTTTTTATCTTGAGCGCTACATTACCGGCATTCAAGATCCAGAGAGAAAACAAACGATTCAGTATGCCGCTGCAGCGCTAGCCGTGGGCTTGGTACTGACGTCATCGTGGAAGCTTACTATGAGTTTTAACAGTCACTGGACAGCAATAGTACTAACGATCGCCGTTATTGCGATTACACAGCTTTCTAAAATCCACCCACTCTTTTTAATTGCCTTTGGGGCACTCATTGGTGGGGCTGGATTTATTTAAACCGCTCCCTTACGCGACCTAATCAATCGCAGTGCATTAGGAATAAGTAATAAAGCAATCGCCACCAACATCAGGGTGCCAGATATCGGGCGCACAAAAAAGGTGGCCCAATTACCCTGACTAATAGTCAGCGCTTGGCGCATGGATTGCTCTGCCATTGGCCCTAAAATTAAACCAATAATCATCGGGGCCGCAGGAAAATCAAAACGGCGCATTCCGAAGCCTAATAAACCGAAGAAAAAGAGTAGGCCAACATCAAACACGGAGTTGGATGACCCATATACCCCAGCAACAGAAATCACCACAATGCCGGCATAAAGCCATTGCGGTGGAATTTTTAAGAGCTTTACCCATAAACCCACCAAAGGTAGATTTAAGACTAGCAAAATAACATTACCGATATACAGACTGGCAATTAAGGTCCAAACCAATCCGCTTTGCTGCGCAAAAAGTGTCGGGCCAACCTGAATTCCATATGACTCAAAAGCGGACAAAATAATCGCTGCTGTTGCAGAAGTCGGAATACCTAAAGTGAGCAAAGGCATTAATACTCCGGCTGCCGCAGCATTATTTGCGGCCTCCGGTCCAGCAACACCCTCAATTGCGCCATGACCAAACTCTTCAGGCTTTCTAGCAAGTTTCTTTTCTGCAAAATAAGAAAGTAGGGTTGGCAATTCAGCGCCACCCGCCGGCATTGCACCAATCGGAAATCCCAATAAGCTACCCCTGATCCAAGCTTTCCATGATCTTGAAAAATCTTCTCTAGATAACCACAGGCTTCCCGAAACCGCTAAAACCTCAGTCTTTTTATTTTCCTTGCCCTGCCAAGCCAAGTACAAGGCCTCGCCAATCGCAAATAAGCCCACCGCTACGATCGTCACCTCAATGCCATCTAAAAACTCTGGCTGCCCAAACGTAAATCGGGGTTGCCCCGTTTGCAAGTCAATTCCGATTAAGCCAAAAAGAAGGCCTGCCACTAAGCTAATCAAACCGCGAAGCGCTGAACTGCCCAAAACCGCAGAAACAGTTACCAATGCAAGCATCATTAAACTGAAGTACTCGGCCGGACCAAATGCTAGAGCAGCATCAACGACCCAAGGCGCAAAAAAAGTGAGCGCAATGGTGCCAATCGTTCCCGCCACAAAGCTACCAATTGCTGCAGTAGCTAGGGCTGGCCCAGCTCTGCCGCGGCGCGCCATCTTGTTGCCCTCTAACGAAGTCACAATAGTGGCAGATTCACCAGGGGTATTGAGCAGAATTGAAGTGGTTGATCCACCATACATTGCACCGTAATAAATGCCAGCGAACAAAACAAAAATTGCAGTAGCTGGAACCTTAAACGTGAGCGGCAACAATAAGGCAATGGTGAGCGCTGGGCCAATGCCTGGAAGCACCCCCACAAGAGTGCCGACCAAACACCCTAGAAATCCATACAACAAAGTCATGGGTTGCAAGGCAACAGAAAAACCTTGCATTAAGGAGTCAAATGAACTCATGGCGATCTTTACTTAGAAACTAAAATTAACAAGCGGTCCCAAGTCAACGCCAAGTAGCGCTGAAAAAAGAGTCCAAAATGCGCCAGCAATAAGCGACACCATTGCAATTGTTTTGACGTTGAATTTCGCATCAAACGCCATTGATACACCCAAACCACAAAGCGTGGCTGGAATGAGAAAGCCGATTAATTTAGCAAGCAAAATAAATGCAAAGCCGCCACCCAGTAAAAATAGGACGCGCTTTGACCCCCCAGGGAGAGGGCGCTCTTCCTCCTGGTGAACGCAGTCAGGAGCCTTACTGCTGATTGTGGAGATTAAATAAAACACTCCCAACAAGGAGAGTAATGCAACCAAAATCGAGGGGGCTAACACAGGCCCGACCTCGGAATACATGGTTGATTCTGGAATGCTCAAAACCTGCCAAATGGCTAACCCGCAAAATACGAGCAAAAAACTCGCAACTATACGGGTGCTCACGCAAGACCCAATTCTTTAAGCACAGTCTCAGTTTCAGCAATGTATTTTTTGAGCTGAGCATCAAATGCTGCACCAGCAACAAATGCATCATTCCACTTTCTCTTCTCTAAGGTCTCGGTCCAGGCTTTTGTTCCATGAAGCTTGGTGGCCAATTCAACCAATGCCGCTTTTTGTGCTGCATTAATGCCAGGGGCCCCAAAGATGCCGCGCCAATTGGCTGCCGTAACGTTCACGCCTAATTCTTTTAAGGTGGGCACATCCACGCCCGGAATACGCTTAGTGCCTGACACGGCAAGAGCCTTCATCTTGCCCGCTTTTATTTGCTCCGCAAACTCAGAGTACCCTGAAATACCCGCAACCACCTGACCACCTAAGATGGCGGCATTTGCTGGACCGCCACCAGCAAATGCCACATAAGCAGCATCTCTTGGATTTTTGCCTAGGGCCTTAATAATTAAGCCCAAGAGCTGATGGTCTGTTCCACCAGCGCTACCGCCTGCCACTGAAACAGCTTTTGGGTTAGCTTTGATAGCCTCCTCAAACTCTTTCCAGGTTTTAATTTTTCCATCTGTAGGAACCACAATAATTCCAGCCTCTTCCGTCAGGCATGCGATCGGCGTGACATCAGCCATGGTTACCGGACTCTTATTCGTAATCGCAGCCCCAACCATCACTGAGCCACCAACCATCAAGGCATTTGCTTGACCTTTACGTTGATTGACAAAGCGAGGTAAACCGACCATACCTCCAGCGCCACCGACGTTTTCAAACTGAAATGAGCCGACAATACCTGCATCCTTAGCAGCTACCTCGATAGCCCGCCCCGTACTATCCCAACCACCACCAGGAGCAGCAGGAATGAACAAATTGATAGACTCAAACAAGGGTTTACTTTGAGCAAACGCAAAAGGGGGTAGCGTACTCACCAATGCAAAAGTGGAGCCGTAAGCCAAAAAGTCTCTACGCGATGTCTTCATTTTGTTGTCCTTAATTAAGCCGATTTAATACTACGACGATCAACCAAACTATACCTAAATCTATCGCAAGGAGTGAAAAGTCCAGATCCCCAAAAACGTGAGTGCCAAAGAGCCACCCAAATGAAGCAGTGCCGTACCGAGTGCCCAAGTCACCTCACCGCGCTGCATAAAACCGACCACTTCAGCAGAAAAACTAGAGAATGTTGTAAGGCCGCCTAAAAAACCGGTAATAACAAACAGCCTCCACTCGGGAGATAAGCTTGGGTTATTGCCAAAAAATGCTACGGCGATGCCAACCATATATCCACCAACCATATTGGAGATAAAAGTTCCCAGCGGAAGTGTTGAGGCAATACTGACAGTCGCAAGATTAAACCCCGCCCTCAGCAATGCACCGAGACCCGCCCCACAGAAAATTGCAAGTAAAGATAGCCACATAATAAATATTTATTGAATTGAAAAAGTGAGCATACTGATGGAGCCCATCTCCAAACCATCAACCAAGACTTTAGATCCTTCACCCTGCTCCTGAAGGGCAAGGGTATACAAGGCGGGCCAATAATGCTCAGAGGTAGGGATCGATAAATGGGCGGCATCACCGAACTGCTCCCAGTGGATCAAAGTCTCATGGTGATTTGCATTCATCTCGGAAACAAAAAAGTCATTGAACGCCTTAGCCCAGGGATAGGGAGTCGCACCCTCCCCCCAATGAATGGTACGCAAGTTGTGGACGACATTGCCACTGGCCAGAATCAAAATATTTTCATTGCGCAATGGGCGCAATTTTTTAGCCAACTCGTAATGCTCGCTCGCCGATAAAGAACCATCTAAGCTGAGCTGCACAACCGGTACATCAGCATCAGGGTAGAGGTATTTCAGAACGGACCAGGCGCCGTGATCAATGCCCCACTCGTTCTCTTCCAGTACGACAGGAACATCCAAAAGCTCCTTAACGCGATCTGCGAGAGCAGGGCATCCAGGTGCTGGATATTGAATATCAAACAAGGCCTGCGGAAATCCGCCAAAGTCATGAATTGTTTTGGGTTTGGGCATTGCGGTAACCCATACACCTCGGGTAACCCAATGGGCCGAGATCACCAAAATAGCATCTGGGCGTTTCAGTGATTTGCCAAGACCGGCCCATGCAGCTGTATAGCGATTGGGCTCGATGGCGTACATCGGACTGCCATGGCCAGCAAATACTGCAGGTTGGCGATGGCTAGTCATTAATGCAGATTAACCGAATACGTAACCAGTATGAGCTGCAACTAATGCAAACAAAATAGCCAGGCTAGTAGCGGCTGCCAACATCACGATCAAGGTGATGATCTTTTTGTTGATTTCGTCTTTCGACTCTTTATGCCATTCGTTCATGCTAAATCCTCATTAAACACATTAATTAATAGCGTAATTATCCACTATCGGCCGCGGCCAGCCTTGCGCATCATGGCCTTTCCGCCACCAAAGCCAGCTTGAGGCCTTCCACCAGGGCCTGATGGGCCTTTTGGGGCTGGGGGACGGGCTGCAGGCTTAGCCACTACAGGCTTAGCCGGGGTTTTTGATTCGGGTTTCTTTTCGTCAGTCACTTTTTTGCTCCTATGGATATCATATTGCCATGATTACTGACTATTCTATCCAAGCTGTCGCCATTAATGCGATTCCTTTGATTTTCGCCATTACGATCCACGAAGCGGCGCACGGCTATGCGGCCCGCAAATTTGGCGATAACACTGCCTATATGCTGGGCAGAGTTAGTCTGAACCCAGCTAAACATATAGACCCCGTTGGAACTATTCTGATCCCCTTAATGCTGATTTTGACGGGATCCCCCTTCTTGGTGGGTTACGCCAAACCCGTACCCGTCAACTTTGGGCGCCTTCGTAACCCCCGCATTGACTCCATTTGGGTCGCTTTGGCTGGCCCAGGATCTAATTTTATCCAAGCGCTAATATGGGCAATTCTCCTCATCAGCCTAGTTGGATTTGGGGTAGATGAACGCTTCCTAGTGGCTATGTCCCAAGCCGGCATCACCTGGAACCTCGGCCTCTTAGTATTTAATCTCTTCCCGCTACCCCCGCTTGATGGCGGTCGGATACTGGCCGGCCTTCTGCCTGCAAGACAATCGATCGCACTCGGAAAACTAGAGCCTTGGGGTTTCTTTATCGTTCTCGCGCTCGTTTTTACCGGAATTATTGGCAATCTGTGGATGGAACCCTTGATGGCCTTTTTTAAGGGCGTCCTTTACTTTGTCACACTCCCCTTGCAAATGATTTTCTAAAGGATCTCAGCCAGCAAAAAAGTGTCTTCGAGAGTATGCTGAGAAAGCAAGTTTTAACCCTATTGATTTACCTAAACCTCTGGAGCCCCTGATGAAACTCAAGCACATTGTTTTTACCGTACTCATACCCACATTATTGGCAAGCGCTGGTATTGCTTATGCTCAATTTAAAAAACCAGAAGACGCCATTAAATATCGTCAGAGCGCATTCACAGTGATGTCAAATTCCTTTGGGAAAATTGGCGCGGCTGTTAAAGGTGAAGCCCCCTTTAACAAAGATGAAGTCGCCAAAAATGCCGCTGTTGTTGCAACCCTCTCCACATTGCCATGGCAAGCTTTTGGGCCAGGCACTGAAGGTGGAAATGCACTGCCTGAAGTATGGTCAGATAACGCCAAATTTAAGTCTGCTGCAGACAAAATGCAGGTCGCAGTAGCAAGCCTCAATACAGCAGCACAATCAGGCGATCAAGAGGCCATCAAGAAGGCTTTTGGCGCAGCGGGCGCCGCCTGCAAAGGCTGCCATGATGACTTTAAGAAAAAGTAATTAGGCAGTAATGAAGTAACCTAGAATCACCGCAATCAGGCTAAGCAACAACAAAGCAAGGCCGCGTTGTAGGCCTCCATCCTTGGAGGCATGACCCAAGTCAGCAGGCAGATACTTCGCCTCCTCGCTTGGGTCAATTTCTTTATCACCCAGCAACATCGGCTTAATTAAATTCTCGCCCTTGAATTTTTGGTAATACAAAATTGCACAGAGGTGCAGCACTATCAAAATGATGAGTACTTTTTCATTGAAATGATGGATTGAAGTGAGGAGTTCGACCACCCGATTCGAAACATGTTTTGCAAATGGACCTTCAAAAGAAATGTCGTCATTTGCAAATAGTCCCGTTACAGCTTGAAGACTCACCGAAGCAATTAAGGCTAAAACCGATAAGGCGCCTAATGGATTGTGGCCAAGCCCCGCTTTAGTTTTTCCAGAAACATAGGCTAGTAAGCCTTTAGGGCTTGGAACAAAATTAATGAAACGGGCATGGTGAGAGCCAATCAGGCCCCAGCAGATTCTGAAAATGATCAGAACCAAAACACAGTAACCTGCACGCGCATGGAAATCCATCGCATTGCCACCAATCTTGACAGTAGCAAAACTAACAACAATGCAGATGACCAATAACCAATGAAACAGGCGGACCGGCAGATCCCAGACGCGAATGATTTTTTTCATCCCCTAAGCATAAATGACTAGCCCCATTACACTAATCTAAATTTATGAAAACTAGTCTCGCCTTCAAAACCCTCCTGCTCTACCGCATTGGCTCAACCCTGAGCTACCAAATCATGATGGTTGCCGTGGGGTGGCATTTATATGAAATCACCAATAGCGTGGTTTCACTGGGTCTAGTGGGGCTAGCAGAACTCGTCCCGTACTTCATCTTGGCGCTATATGCGGGGCATGCGGTTGATCACCACTCTCGAAAGCGCATTGCGGCTATCGCCTGCCTGCTCCATATTGCCGTCGCATTATTTTTAACTGCCATAGCATTGAAATGGCTCACCCCACCTGTCCCGTTAATTTATACCGCCGTGGCTTTTTTAGGCTTGGCACGCGCCCTTTTGCGCCCGTCCTATCAGGCCATCTTTGGACAAATCATCCCCAGAGACCAAATGACTCGCTATACCGCCTACGCATCATCTGCCTTTCAGATCTGCGTCGTGGCAGGCCCTGGTTTGGGCGGCCTGATGATTGGATTTGCCGGCCTAGAGTGGACCTACGCTTTAGCGGCCTTGAGTGGGGCCGTGGGTTTATACGGAATTACCTTCATTCGCATCACCCATCAAAAACCTGAAGGCTTGAACACGAACTTCTTAACGAGTTTTATGGAGGGCTTTCATTACGTCAGAAAGCATGAGTTAATTATCGGCATCATGGTGCTGGATATGTTTGCCGTTCTGTTTGGCGGCGCCGTTTCTATCCTGCCGGCATTTGTAAAAGAAGTGCTCAATGCCGGCCCAGAAACCCTGGGAATACTGCGAGCCGCTCCTGCAGCGGGAGCTGTCATCACCGGCATTTACCTAGCGCGCCGCCCATTACTAGAAGACTCCGGAAAACATCTATTTTTGTCGGTGGGCGGCTTTGGGCTTGCCATTATTGCCTTTGGACTCTCAAGCAATCTTTGGCTCTGCGCACTCTTTCTCTTTATTTCTGGCTGCTGCGACTCAGTCTCGGTCGTAATCCGTGGAAGCATCATGCAGCTGACTACACCTGATCAAATGCGCGGCAGAATCAGCGCCATCAATGGCATCTTTATTGGCTCCTCCAATGAATTAGGTGCGCTTGAATCCGGCATTGCTGCTAGCCTCATTGGGCTTGTACCGTCGATCATATTTGGTGGAGCTGCAACCCTAGCGGTGGTATTCCTCACCTACCGCTTAGCGCCCCACCTACGAAAACTCAACCTCAAGGATCTCGCCTAAGTTCGACTTAGTCTGGCTTGGCTTATTCAATCTCAGGAAGATCTTTTTGAATGATCTTCAGGCCAGCCCGCAAAGCATCCTGATAGCGCTCACGCTCTGCTTTCATCGTCTCCGCAGTCCAAGAGTAAAAACCTTCACCTGTCTTCATGCCCAGCTTGCCACTGGCAATACGATCACTTAAGCATTTCGCAATCTCAGGAGAATTATTCAAGGAAGGGTAAATCGTTGCGCCACCAGCGCCATGGACATCTAGACCCGCATGATCTCTCTGCATCGCAGGTCCAGCCGCGATGTAGCGAAAACCAAAACCAAAACGTACGGCCTTATCGATATCTTCTAAGCTGGCTATACCCGCATCGACCATCGCAAAAGCTTCACGCGATAAAGCATGCTGCAAGCGATTCGCCAAAAACCCCGGCAAATCTTTTTTCACGGTCACTGGCACCATGCCGCAGGCTGTCATCAATCGAGAAAGGCTTTCACCAACCATGGGTGAGGTCTTCTCGCCATAGACCACTTCCACACAAGGCACCAAATGTGCTGGCATGAAGAAATGTAAACCAATCATGCGGGCTGATGTTTTCAGGCCTCTCGCAATGTCGCTAATCGGAAAACTAGTGCTGTTACTGGCTAATACCGCCTCTGGTTTTGCATACTGCTCGAGCTTGGCAAATAATTCTTGCTTGATATCCAAGCGCTCAGGCACACATTCGATCACCAAATCCACTTCCGGCCAATCTACTTCCTCCAAGGAGCCAGCCGTAGTGAGCAGATGCAGGCGATGTTCATAACCTAGATCGATCATGGTATTTGCAAAATAATCTGGCAGGAGTGCGCGGCGCTCTGTGGTGGGCTCAACTACCTGAACTGCACAGCCACCGCGGGCACATACGGCTGCCACGTCAGCACCCATGGTGCCGCCACCAACGATAACAACCTTAGTTTCAGCTGGGGTAAACAACATCTCATTTCTCCTTCAGGGGCAAGATAAGGATTACAAATCCTCTTACAATGTTTTCATTATTCCAATAAAAAAGTAAGTGAGACATGATCCCAGTCAATTCGGTACTGCAGGTCGGGCAATTTCCAGACATTATGCAAATGGAGATTGATAAACGCCTGAGCAGCACCAAGCTATTAGACCCCCAGGGTAAGGCGCCCGAGGGCAACTTTACCGCCATCCTTACCCGCTCAAATACCCAGCTGCCACAAGGATTGCTCGAGCAACTGCCGACCGTGCGCATGGTTGCTACTTGTGGGGTTGGTTATGACAACCTCCCCCTTAACTATCTCAAGGCAAACGAGATTAAAGCGAGCAATACCCCAGGCGTTCTCAATGATGCCGTTTGCGAGCTGGCGATTGGCATGCTGTTTAGCCTCTTACGCCGCATTCCTGAGGCACAGGCCTTTGTTAAGAGCGCCGCCTGGTCTAAGGCGCCATTTACCATGACCACCACGCTTGCAGGCAAATGTGTCGGGATTGCAGGGATGGGGCGTATTGGACAAGATCTCGCAAAACGCCTAGAGCCCTTTAAAGTCAAGATTGCCTATACCGGACCAAATCAAAAAGTGCTTCCCTACGACTACCACCCCGATATCAAGGCATTGGCACAGGCATCTGATGTTCTTATCCTTGCGTGCCCTGCGAGCCCAGAAACCGACAAGATGGTCAATGCAGAGGTCTTGGATGCTTTGGGGCCCAAGGGCTATCTCATCAATATTGCGCGCGGTAGCGTAGTGGATGAAGTCGCACTTTTAGTTGCACTGCAACAAAAAAAGATTGCTGGTGCAGCGCTCGATGTATTTGAAAATGAACCAAATCCGAACTCCGAGTTCTTAAATATCGATAATGTCTTATTAACACCGCATATTGGTAGCGCAACTTCCGAAACGCGACAATTGATGACAAATTTAGCAATAGACAATTTAGAAGCTTTTTATAATCAACAGCCACTTCTGACCGAAGTGAAAAATTAAATCGGAGTAAGTATGACTATGTCCCTTCACCCATCCACACTACCTGCGGTGCTCTCACCTGTATTGACTCCATTTACAGCGGATGGCAGTCCAGATGCGCAAAAATTACTGAAGCAATGTCAATGGCTCGAGGCCAATGGTGTTGGTCAAGCCATTTTTGGAACCAACTCAGAAGCAAACTCCATGTCCGCCCCACAGAAGATGGGTGTGCTAACAACCTTGATCGAAGGCGGATTAAACCCCGCACATATGATGCCGGGTACGGGTGCCACCTCCATTGATGCCACGGTCAATATGACTCGTCACGCAGTTCAGCACAAATGCGCAGGCGTATTGATGCTGCCCCCGTTCTACTACAAAGACGTTACTGATGACGGCCTCTTCGCCTATTTCTCCGAAGTCATTCAAAAGGTGGGCGATGCAGCATTGCAGGTTTATATCTACAACATTCCACCAGTCACCAAAATTAACCTGAGCCTCTCTTTATTAGAGCGCCTTGCTAAAGAATATCCAAAGACCGTTGTCGGCATGAAAGATAGCTCTGGCGATTGGGCGTATACAGAATCCGTCATCAAACTCTTGGCGCCAGCGGGTTTCCGTGTTTACGCTGGTAGCGAAGTGTTCTTAATGCGCACCCTCCGTGCAGGTGGCGTTGGCTGCATCTCAGCTACAGCTAACGTAAACCCTAGGGCGATCGCAGAATTAGCAGCCCACTGGCAAGAATCTGACGCAGATCAACGCCAAAGCGACTTGGATCAAGTACGCTCAATTTTTGCTCAATATCAAATGATTGCCGGAATGAAAACTGCGGTTGCACATTACAGTAAAGATTCTGAGTGGTTGCGCATACGTCCACCACTCATGCAACTGAGTGCAGACCAGCAAGCAAAATTACTGGGCGAATTACAAAAGATTAATTTCAGTATGCCGGGCCTTTAATTAAACAACGCATAACAGGAGACAAAATAATGAAACTGATCAAAGTTATTGCTGTATCACTCACGATGTTGTTCGGTGCTGCGCAAGCGCAAAATATTTCTATTGCCACTGGCGGTACTGGCGGCGTTTACTACCCTATGGGCGGCGGCCTTGCCTCAGTACTTTCTAGCAAAGTACCTGGAATGTCTGCAACCGCTGAAGTAACTGGCGGCTCTGTAGACAACCTCAACCTAATTGGCACTGGCAAACCTTATGTTGGCTTCTCCATGGCCGATGCTGCTAAAGATGCCAAAGACGGCGAAGGTAAGTTTACAAACAAAAAAATTGATTTACGCACCCTTTTAGTTTTATACCCAAATCTCATGCATGTAGTGACAGTGGACTCCACTGGGATCAAGTCCATGAAAGACTTAAAAGGCAAGCGTATTAGTACTGGTGCCCCAGGTAGCGCTACCGAAGTGATGGCGTTTCGTCTGCTTGAAGCTGCAGGCCTTGATAAAGACAAGGATGTGAAGCGTGAGCGCTTGAGTGTTGCAGAGTCCGTCAATGCCGTTAAAGATCGCAAAATCGATGCTTTCTTCTGGGTTGGTGGCTTGCCAACTGCAGCGGTAACCGATCTGGCAAATAGCCCAGGCATGAAAATTGTGATGGTAGATAACGCTGCGGAAATAGTTGCGATGAATAAAAAGTATGGCAACCTATACTTTGCTGACAATATTCCAAAAGCAACCTACAGCGGCATGGGCAAAGACAACCAGGTTTCTGGTGTAGCAAACATCCTCGTTGTGAATGCCAACATGACTGACGACGAAGCCTATAAGATTGTTAAGGCAGTATTTGACAATAAATTGGAATTGGTTCGCACACACAAGGAATACATCAACGTAACCCTTGAAAATCAAAAACAAAAGTCCTCTCCAATTGCTTACCACCCAGGTGCATTGAAGTACTTTAAGGAAAAGAACATTAAAGTAAATTAATTAACTCAATTTACTTGACTTAAACAGGGGTACTCCAACAAAAGCACTCCTGAGTTTTTTGATAGTTCTGAATTAGTAGCACTAAAAAGCTGTATAGAAAAAATAGGTAGAGACATGACGCAATCCGTGATTGATAACGAAACACAAGAAAAATTAGACGCCTTCATTAAGCAAGAGGAGGGTGATTCCAATGACTACAAAGGTATGCTAGCCAAGTTCATCACCCTAGTGGCTGTTGGCATGTCGCTCTTTCATTTGTATGCCGCCTACTCGATCGTACCCACACAACAGCTTCGTGTAATCCACGTAGCCTTAGTATTGTTCTTGGTTTTCCTCAGTTTCCCAATCGCGGCTCGCTTTAAAAACCGCTTAATGTGGTGGGATATCTTATTTGCTATCGGCTCAGTATTTGTCGCCTATTACATTTTGAATGGCGGCGATGATCTCTTTGATCGCAATACCGCCCCCAATTCAAGCGATGTGATGGTTGGCGTCTTCCTCATCGCCTTGATCCTCGAAAGCGTGAGAAGAACTAACGGCATGGTCTTGGTTGTCGTCACCTCTTTATTCTTGTTGTATGCCCTATTTGGCAACTACTTGCCGGCACCATGGACACATAAGGGCTATGACCTTGATCGTCTAGTCGGCTATATGTATATGACTCTTGAGGGCATCTATGGCACAGCAGTGGATGTATCGGCAACACTGATTATTCTCTTTACTATTTTTGGCGCCTTCTTGCAGTTCACTGGCGCAGGTAAATTCTTTATCGATTTCTCTTTTGCTGCCATGGGCGGTAAATCATCTGGTGTTGGCAGAACGATTGTTCTCTCCTCATTTCTACTGGGTGGCCCTTCAGGTTCCGGTGTTGCAACTACTGTAACCGTAGGCTCCGTAGCGGCACCTATGCTCGACAAGGTTGGTTACGAGAAAAATGCGGCTGGCGGATTGTTGGCAGCTGGCGGCTTAGGTGCCATCATCTCCCCTCCAGTGCTTGGTGCAGCGGCATTCTTGATTGCAGACTTCTTGAAGATCTCCTACTTAGATGTGTTGCTCATGGCGACCATCCCAACGATTCTCTTTTACCTTGGCCTATTGGTCATGGTAGAGATTGATGTTCGCAAATACGGCATGAAGAACATTCACTTCCAAGCAGCCGAAAGCGCTTGGCAATTAACCAAAAAATATTGGTTCCACTTCTTCTCATTAATTTCCATTGTGGTATTCATGATGTTTGGTTTCTCGCCAGTCATGTCTGTATTCTGGGCGACCGTTGTATCAGCGCTCTCCAGCATGATGCGTCGGGATACTGCCATCATTCCTTGGGATTGGTTCCAGGGTAAAGAGAAGATCTTCTCAGGCCTCTACAACTCCAACCTCACTAAAGCGCTGGCATCGGGCTCCACCGGTGTGCTCGCCATTGCTGTAACTTGTGCTGGTGCTGGATTGATTGTAGGTACAGTCACTTTGACTGGTTTGGGACTCAAGTTCAGCTCCATCGTGATTCAATATGCAGGCGGATCACTGTTACTCACTGCCATCTTCACTGGTTTGGTAGTGTGGGTTGTTGGTCTTGCCGTCCCAGTAACAGCGTCTTACATCATCTGCGCTGTAATCGCGGCACCCGCTTTGATTAACCTTGGCGTTCCAGAATTTGCAGCGCACATGTTTATCTTCTACTATGCCGTGCTTTCTGAGGTATCCCCTCCTACTGCGCTCTCACCCTTTGCGGCGGCGGCAATTTGTAAAGGCAACCCCTACAAGACCACATTGCAAACCTGGAAGTATGTTGCACCAGCTATTTTGGTGCCCTTCATGTTTGTACTGGACAAGTCTGGCGTGAGCTTATTGTTGATGGGCTCGACAGCAGCTTTAGAGCAAGCCGATTGGATGCAAATTGCCTGGGTGTCATTTACAGCTGTGGTTGGCATCATCTGCTTGGCCGGCGGTCTCCAGGGTTGGTTTATTGAGAAGACCAAAACCTTTGAGCGCATCATCATGGTGATTGCGGGTGTTGCGCTTGCCTATCCATCTACCGAAGCCGACCTGATTGGATTTGTAGGTTTTGGCTTGGTATTGGTCACCCAATCCATGAGGCACTTTAAGTTGAACCCGCGTTCAAGTTAAATGCTCTGAAGCATGGCTTCCGACGTACAAAAATAATCCCGCTCATGAGGCGGGATTATTTTTTACTACTCCATGATTCGATTCGTCATCTAGACAATTTTTGTCCAAGCCGCCTTACCTGCGTATTTCTTGACCGCCGCCTCATCAAACTCAAAGCCTAAGCCTGGCGTTTTATGCAAAATCAAATCGCCATCCTTGAAGGTGAGCTGCTTATTAATCAATCTACGGAAATTCAAGACCTGATCGTCTAAGAAAAACTCCACGAAGCGGGCATTTGGCGTTGCAGCTACTAAAGGCGCATGTAAATCATGCATCCAATGAGGGCAAACAATCACCCCTTTTAAGTCCGCATACGCAGAAATACGGCGCCATTCAGTAATGCCGCCACACACTGCTGCATCGGACTGCAAAATCGCTGCGCCGCCTGCATCGATTAACTCCCTAAAGCGCCAGCGTCCAGCCTCCATTTCACCGGTGGCCACGTTAATCTTGGTTTGACGAGCCAAAGCTGCGTGCAAATCAATGGCGTCGGGAGAAAAAGGCTCCTCAATCCAGTAGGGGTTGTAGGCTTCAAAGCGACGAATATATTCCAACGCCGTGGGTAGATCGCGCCAAGCATTGTTTGCGTCCAAGGTCAGCAAAACGTCCTCGCCTACGGCCTTACGAGCAGCCTTAACGCGCGCCTCTTCCTCTCTTGGGGAAAGGCGGCCTACTTTCATTTTGACAGCCTTAAAACCCTGTTTAACGTAGGACTCCATCTCCCTGCCTAACTTGGCAGGGGTTTTGCCCTCAAGATAGTAGCCGCCGCTGGCATAGGCCGGAACGCGGTCATCCACAACCGAACCTAAGTATTGGTGAAGCGGCAATTTAGCGGCGCGGGCATTTAAATCCCACAGCGCTGTATCCAAAATCGAGATGCCGCGCATGACTGCGCCAGAACGCCCCTGCAGAATGGATTCGTTATACATCTCCATCCACAAACCTTCGCTGCGATGACTGTTTTGACCAATCAGCTTTGGGGCCAGCAATTGCTCTACAGCAAGCTTGGCGATATCGCCACCTGCACTACCAACATAGCAAAAACCAATACCTTCATTACCATCCTTACCACGGACTTTAACTAAGCAATAGTGCCGCTCTGAAACCGTCCGCGTGGAAAAGGAAGTCACTTTATCCAGAGGCACTGCAACTGATGCAACCGATACCGACTCAATAATGGGCATATAAGCTCCTGCATTCAAAAAATTATTGTATCCATAACTTTTTTTAGTTTCCTTGACCCACTTCAATAGAAAATTGCTGCACTACAACATAAATATCCAAGAGTTTGCTAACAATATTGGATAATCGGGCAGTGAAGAAAAAAGCAAGCCATCTACCTTACTGCTTGAATAAAGCGATCCAAATCATTGGGCTCGCTCTTATTGTTCTGATTTCATTACCAGCATTCAATGCTGTCTCGAGCGCGCAAGCGCAGTCAGCGAGTCAAACCAATAAAGCCAGTAAGACCCCCCAGATAAAGCAAAAAGCTGCCACACAAAGCAGCAAACAGTCTGGCATCAAGTTTAAAGATAGCGCACTCAATCAGCCCTCGAAAAGCATGAGCTTAAATCCCGAGTTATTTAAACGGATCGAGGGTGAGCATACTTATGAAGGCGGTGCAAACCTAGACTACCGCGTGCAACGAGGTTGCCAGCGCCGCAGCTTTAATGAAGAGAATCTACCGGCCAACATAGGTCTTGAGGATCGCAAGCTGAATGATTTTTTCAGAGCGCAAACTAAAGGGTTTTTTGATCGAATGCGTGGTAACTGCATTCCCTATGCGCTAGCCCTTGGCAGTCGTAATCGCTTTGAATCACTCAGCATCATGAATGGCCCCATACAAGATGCCAAAACAGAGATTTGGACCTTTACCCCTTCAGCAGCAGGCAGCTTCTTGATTCAGCAAGACTACTTAAAAGATGAATCCAAGCGCTTTACTGAAATTCAATTTCGACTTAGCGATGTACTGTATGACCCCAAAAGGGTTGGTGATAAATTACCAGTCGAGTTAATTTGGGAATTGAACTCCGTTATTAAGCAAATTTATCCTGAAGAAAGTAATGCCCTAGAAAATACGAATAGTATTGTTCGGCTCATTGTGGACTTTGGTGACAAAGAGCGCTGGGCGCAAATTTGGGCAGTAGAAATTATTGACCCATCTTCTAAAGAAGTATTTTCAAGTGCATTTTGGGTTGAACGAAACGACATTCCCGGTGGGTTCTATACCGCCTCTGGAGAATCCATTGAGCGCACGTTCTGGACTAACCCTCTGAGTTATCGACGCATCTCGCGAGGCGTTGGGAGTGTACGCGCATCCAATAAAAAGGTTGCCCCCACTAAAGGCGCTACTCCCGTAGCAGCAGCTTCCAAGCAACGCTACCGCGCCCACATGGGTATTGACTACGCGGCACCCATTGGAACACCCATCTTTAGCGTGGCTACGGGTAAGGTTGCGCACTTGGGATTTAGCGGCGCCTTTGGCAATCTCATCATTCTGGAGCACCCCGGAAATTACCGCACCTACTATGCCCATTTAAGTAACTACAACGTAGAGCTAGAGGTGGGGAATGAGGTGCGCCGTGGATTAGAGATTGGCTACGTAGGGTCCACCGGTCGCTCTACGGGCCCCCACCTGCATTTTGAGTTAAGAAAAGATGGAGTCTACGTGGATCCATATAGCCCAAAAACCCAATTGGATTTATGGAACATGCGTGATGGCGATAGTGGGTTGCTAACCAGAGAGATTTTATTGCTGGGTACCCCCATCAATAATTAAAGAATGCTAAATCTAGAAATCAAAACATTCATCTGAAGAATAAAAAAGGGGTCCATTGGACCCCTTCATTTTTTGATGCTGCGGGCGTTACCCAAGAACCAAGACTGGCAACTTTGAATGCACAATCACTTCATGAGTTTCGCTACCCAACAAGACACTCTTGATACCCGTGCGCTTGTGTGAAGCCATCACAATTACATCCGCCTTAGCTTTCTTGGCGCCGTCCAAAATACCCTCGGATAAAACGCTATTAGCAATATGCAGGGTATTGGATTTAATGCCAGCACCCAATGCAAGGGCAGCCTTTTTAAAGACATCAGCAGCATATGCCTCGCAGACCTTCTTGTGGTCTTTTTGAGAGATACCGTAGCCCATAGTGCTATCCGAATAAACCATCGGCGGCATTGGATCGGAAACATAAACCAAAGTTATGGCAGCCTTATCTGCTTTAGCAAGCTCCGCAACCTTCTTTAAAGACTTTTTACTCACATCTGATCCATCAACCGGTACTAATAAGTGCTTGAACATATTGACTCCTGTTAAATTAAACCCTAATGCGCTGCATACCATCATAATCCATATTATTCACCTGTAAAAGCATAAAAAGGAAACTTAATTGCTCAAGTACTTCGCGGTGTATTTTTCGTTTCTCCTGTCATTAATCGTGATTGATTTAATTTGGCTGCTCGGCATTGCTAAAAACCTCTATCGCAATGACATGGGCTCACTCATGGCCAGCGAACCCAAATTATTGGCAGGATTCAGCTTTTACGTACTCTATGCACTTGGGACTTCAATATTCGTAATTCTGCCAGCGATCTCCAAACAGTCCTGGATTTATGCAGCGCAATATGGCGTCCTGTTTGGGTTCTTTTGCTATATGACTTACGACCTGACCAACTTAGCGGTCATTCGAGACTTTCCCATGCGGCTAGCATTGATTGACATTGCCTGGGGGTCGGCTGTTACCGCCCTCTCCGCCACTATTGCCTATTGGGTTGGCACTCGAGTAGCCTAACCAGCCCCTTCCCTCAAATGAGATTCTTTCACCCAAAGCTGTTCGACTCCTTTAAGGGCTATAACGGCGCGCTCCTGAGTAAGGATGTGATGGCGGGAATAACGGTTGGAGTCGTCGCACTCCCTCTAGCTATGGCATTTGCCATCGCTAGCGGACTCAAGCCAGAAGCAGGCATCTTTACCGCCATTATTGCTGGAGGACTCATATCGCTCTTAGGCGGAAGTCGGGTACAAATTGGCGGACCGGCAGGCGCCTTCATCGTGATTGTGTATGGCATTGTTGATCATTATGGCGTTGCCAATTTATTACTCGCAACCGCCATGTCTGGCATATTTTTATTCTTAATGGGGCTCTTTCGTCTGGGAACTTTAGTTCGGTTTATTCCAGTAGCTGTCATTATTGGATTTACTAATGGCATTGCCGTGCTGATTGGCATCTCTCAAATCAAAGAATTTTTTGGTCTGCAAATTACTAAAATGCCTGCTGAATTTTTCCAAGCAGTCCAAACTGTATATGCTGCTTCTGATACCGTTAACCCTAGCGCCTTGATGTTATCGATTGTGAGTCTCGCTCTCTTAATTGCCTGGAAAATCTTCCAAAAAAATCTTGCTTACCTTAGTCATATCCCAGGAACGGTGGTTGCGATGGCTGCGGCCACCTTACTCACTAGCGTACTAAATCTTCCCGTGGATACGATTGGCAGTCGCTTTGGCGGCATTCCATCGGGCTTGCCTAGCTTTGAATGGATTCCAATTAGCTGGGGTACTGCGCAATTTGTGATTGCCCCTGCAATTACTCTGGCCTTGCTGGGAGCGATTGAGTCGCTTTTATGTGCTCGCGTTGCCGATGGATTAATTCATGATCGTCATGATTCGAATCAAGAGCTCATGGCTCAGGGTATTGCCAATTTAGTCACACCCTTCTTTGGCGGCATGCCGGCTACTGGCACCATTGCAAGAACAGTGACCAATATACAAAGTGGTGGCCGAACACCGGTTGCGGGCATCGCTCACTCTCTGACATTGCTGCTGATTATTTTATTTGGAGCTCCGCTAGCTAAAAATATTCCCTTAGCCAGCCTCGCTGCTATCCTGATGTTTGTTGCCTGGAATATGGGGGAATGGAAAAAATTTGTTGATCTCAAACAATTTCGCCTACCCTATCGCATCACAATGTTGAGTGTATTTTTTCTCACGATCATTCTTGATCTCACTGTCGCTATCCAGGTAGGCTTGCTTTTAGCATTCATTACTTTTATCTATCGCATCTCGAGCTTGTCTCGCTATGAAGTGGCAAGTGCAATCGATTTTCCTGAGCTACAACCACATCAAGGCAGAATTTCCGCTTTCAGAATATATGGCGCCATCTTTTTTGGTGCGGTCAAAATACTAGAGAGCATTGAAAATGAATTGCCGACCCAAACTCTGCTGCTGGATCTAAAAAATGTCATCTATATCGATGTCTCTGGCATGGATGCCATCCTCGAGCTCGAAGAGGTCTGCAAAGCACAAGACATCACACTCATCATTTGCGGTCTAGCACATCAGCCATATGAGATGGCAGCACGTGGAGGCTTGCTCGAGCGATTGCCAAAGGATTGTATTTATTCAGACCTGCAACAGGGTATTGCAGCTACACTAAGTTAAGAGCGTCTAACTTATACAGAATCCACCTTTGAGTAAAGCCTCAGGCAAATACCAAGCGCGATAGAGTCCGAATACCCCGGCTACCAATAAGAGACCAGCGGCAATGTAGCGCACCCACACATATTGACCAAGCTGAGTCAGCACTGCTGAAAATTTAGAAATGAGCAGAAGATTGGGCAGGGTACCCAATCCAAATGCCAGCATGAGCGCTGCGCCCGTCCAAACATCTCCAGACAAAAAAGCTAAAGGCAAAACGCTGTACACCAGACCGCAGGGAACTAGGCCCCACAACATGCCACTGAACCAACGAGATGAGCCACCAGTAAAACGCCCCAAGTATTTGGCCCAGTAGCTAGCCATATGTGCGCCAAGCCACTTGCCCACCAATAATGGACTTCTAGAGCCCTGTCGCAGCAAACGCAGCCCCATCAAGATCAACATCAAGGAGGTAAAGGCAAACAACGGACGCTGAATGGGAATCATATTCTGTTGCCAAACCACCACACCAACCCACGCGGCAATTGCCCCAAGCAAAACATAAGTCGTTAAGCGACCTAAGTGCATGATTAATTGAAGGTAAAACAGGTGAGACCTGCTCTGCAATGGGGTGTAAGCCACTCTATGACCCTCGCTCTGGCGCTCAATTGCCGCAGCAATGCCACCACACATTAAGGCGCAATGCCACCCACTTACTAGGGCGCCCAAAAACACCGCCAGCAAAAGACTTATGGTTAGCATCTAGGTATCAGCCGCTAGAGAGGAAATAGGAAAATGACGCATTATCCTAGTAGAATAAACTGGTCTGATAACTTGATCTAATATGAATTACACCAGCTCGGATACCCCTAGCAGCAAATGCTCAGTATGTGTACTGGGTCAGTTTTGCTTGCCAGTTGGCATCAGCTCTAGTGATATTGCCAAGATCGACACTCTCGTGAAAGAGCGCGTCCACCTGCAAAAAGGCGAAAGCCTCTACCGTCATGGCGAACCTCTAAATGCGGTTTATAGCATCCGCTTTGGAACCCTCAAAACTGAATACTGCCTAGAGGACGGTCGCCAACAGGTTATTGGTTTCCACTTACCTGGAGAGATTTTAGGTCTGGATGGCATTGGCGATGGGCACTACCAATCTGAAGCTATTGCCCTTGAAGAGAGTGAAGTCTGCATTATTCGCTACGAAGCATTTGAAGATTTAGCGCGCCAGATCCCGGTACTACAAAAACAATTCCACCGCATTCTGAGTCGTGAACTCACTCAGGACCAGCGTCACCTACTCTCCCTTGGAAGTCTGCGTGCAGAAGAGCGTTTAGCCACCTTCTTACTCAACCTATCGCAGCGCCTCGCCGCTCGGGGCTATCTCAATAATGAATTTGATTTGCGCATGAGCCGCGTTGAGATAGGTAGCTACTTGGGCATTCAGATTGAGACAGTCAGCCGTATGCTGTCGCGCTTTGCGGAATCTGGGCTGATTCAAATTAAGCAGCGCCACATTAAGTTGATTGACATGAATGGTCTATATGAATTGGCCAGCATCCCCAACCCAGATCGCACTACTCAAATCAAACCCAACTGCATCTAAGCCACTAAATCAGGCCGCGGTCAGAACCCTTATCTCCATCGGTATTAATTCCCGGCAGAATATACGCAGTTAAGGCGCTGGAGAATGAGCAAAAGATCCAAATAATAAAAAATCCAATGGTGTAAATACCTTCATCGGAAACATTCGGATGATAGCCAAAGAATAAGAGTTCTGCTGGATGAACGATGCTAAATAGCAAACCCTCTGCCAGAATAGAAACCAAAAAAGAGGGCCACATAATCCAAATGAATAAGCGATACCTCATTTACGGTCTTGCTCCACTTTAAGCTGCTCTACTTTTAATCCGCGCTTCAGAACACCATCGCGCACAGGTTTATCAGCGTACAGATTGATGGCGAGGTAAATAGTGATCATGCAGCCAATTGCAGCTACAGCTGGGCCACTAATTAGTAGCCACGGCCACATTTGTTTGTACCAAGGCTTGTTTGTATGCAGTTCTGACATATTCACCCCCCCATCTTTTCGCTATACAGTTTAGCGAGGAATAATAAAACTGGATTTTTCTTCACGCGTTCTGGTGATCATCTTATCTCCAGATAACTCCTGAGCAATCACATCAAAATGAATCGGATAATTACCCGACTCATTCGCACCAATCTCTGTACTTACTTTAATAGGCATCAGTAGATTACTTGCTGGCCCAACCTTAATCTCAGTGACTAGCTGACCCTGAGAATTCAGGATCTTTAAATCTGGCAATCCACTCGCTTTAACCTGTACATTCATATTGTTTTCAGAGGCATTCATGATCTGAATGCGGTAAATATTTTCAATCCGGACGCCATCGACTTCGCGAGCCAAAGCACCACGATCTCGCATTACATCCACTCGCAAAGGATTGCGTGTCGCGAGAGATACCAGAAATGCGGTAGCAAGAACCGTAATAAAGGCGGCATAAATCAAGACGCGGGGACGCAAGATATGGCGTATCGCACTTTGATTACTCTCTTTGTCTTCAATAGCCCGTTCTGTCGTGTACCGAATCAATCCTTTTGGATAATCCACCTTCTCCATCACTTGATCACAGGCATCAATACAAGCACCGCAACCAATGCACATATATTGAAGTCCATCCCGAATATCAATACCCGTTGGGCAGACTTGCACGCAGATACTGCAATCAACACAATCGCCCAAGCCAAGAGTTGCATGATCGGTGGACTTGCTACGGCTGCCCCTGGGCTCACCGCGAACTTTGTCATAAGTAACCAAGAAGGTATCTTTATCGACCATTACGCTTTGGAAGCGTGCATATGGACACATGTATTTGCAGACCTGTTCACGCATAAATCCTGCATTACCCCAGGTTGCAAAGCTATAGAAACACAGCCAAAAGGTTTGCCACGGGCCTAGTGATAAATGCAGAATAGCAGCGCTGAGAGTTTCAATCGGCGTGAAATAGCCAATGAAAGTAAAGCCCGTCCAAAATGCAATCGTAAGCCATAAAAAATGCTTGGTAATTTTTAGGCGCCACTTACGAAAACTCCAGGGCCACTCTTCCCCATCCAATCGAATGCGAGCAAATCGGTCACCTTCGACCTTGCGCTCGATCCACATAAAGATTTCGGTATAGACCGTTTGTGGGCAAGCGTAGCCACAAAATAGGCGACCAGCAACTGCAGTGAATAGAAAAAGTGCTAACGCGGAAAGAATTAGCAGCAGTGTTAAGTAGATAACATCCTGCGGCCATAACACCAAGCCAAAAATATAAAACTTACGCTGAATTAAATCAAAGAGAACTGCTTGTCGTCCGTTCCAACTAATCCAAGGAAGACCATAGAACAATAATTGTGTAGCGAATACCAGAATAAAACGCCAACGGGCAAAAAGCCCACTGACAGAGCGAGGGTAAATCTTTCGCCGGACCTCATAAAGAGACTCCTCGATTACATCTATAGGAATAGGCTTCCCGACCGGCGATGGATTTGACACTAATTACTTAGCCGCAGATTGATTATTTGATAAACCCCAAACATAAGCAGTCAAGAGGTGAATTTTCTCAGGACTAAGCACCTTGTCCTGAGAAGGCATCATCGCCATACGACCCTTAGTCACTGTCTCAACAATGGTTGCCTCTGAGCCGCCATACAACCAAGTCTTGTCGGTTAAATTAGGTGCACCCAAAGCAATATTGCCCTTGCCATCAGCACCGTGGCAAGCTACGCAATTCGCTTTAAATACTTCTGCGCCACGAGCCGTCTTCAGGTCATCCGCTGGCAAACCCGAGAGGCTGCGAACATAATTTGCCACATCCACAATTTGCTTGCCGTCCAACTGTGGGAATGGAGGCATTACTCCGTTGCGTCCATTGATCAAGGTTGTCTTGATATTCTCAGGAGAACCGCCATAGAGCCAGTCGCCGTCAGTCAAATTCGGGAAACCTTTAGAGCCGCCAGCGTCTGAACCATGGCACTGAGCACAGGAGTTTAAGAACAAGCGTTGACCCATTTCACGCGCTTTTGGATCGGCAGCAACCTGTTCAATATCCATCTTGACGTACTTGGCATAAACAGGTTTCAACTCATCATTAGCGTTGGTCATAGAACTCATGAGTGCGCCATCGGTGCTATAGCCTAAGATACCTGGATAAGAACCCAAGCCTGGATAGAGGACAAGGTAAACCAAGGCAAAAATGCACGATAACAAGAACATCCACATCCACCAGCGTGGCAATGGATTATTGAGCTCACGCAAATCACCATCCCAAACATGACCCGTATCGGCAACTGCACCATCGGCCGTATGGATTACTTTAGCCTTGCGCTGCGAAAATAGCAGCCAGATACACCAAACAATGCCGACCAATGAAACAAGCGCGATGTAATTGCTCCAACCGCTACTGAAAAAGTCACTCATGATTTGTCCTTACTAAATTCATCTGGAAGATCAAATGGAAGCTCGGCTGACTCCTGATTAGCCGGCTGCCTACTCGGAGACCATGCCCACCAAACAATCCCAACAAAAAAGAGGAGCCCTATTACTGTTGAAAATGCAGAGAGGTAAGGTGTGATCAGTTCCATTTGATTTGTATAGTTTTAATTAACAACCTTGATAATTATTTCGCCACTACTTCGTCAATAGTGATGTACCGGCGTGAAATACCCAGTCCCTGAAGATATGCGACTAATGCGTCCATCTCAGTCCTACCTTCTAACTCTTTAGGCGCATTAGCAATATCTTCATCGGTATAAGGCACTCCTAGTCGACGCATTGCAATCATGTGCGACTGAATCGAGGAGGCATCAGCAGCATTTTTTTGCAACCAAGGATATCCTGGCATATTGGACTCAGGCACCACATCACGTGGATTGTTGAGGTGAATCTGGTGCCAAGCATCCGAGTAGCGACCACCCACACGAGCTAAATCAGGACCGGTACGCTTACTGCCCCACAAAAATGGATGGTCATATACAGACTCACCAGCAAGGGAATAAGGGCCGTATCGCTCGACTTCTGAACGCAGGGTACGGATCTGCTGAGAATGGCAACCAACACAACCTTCGCGTTGGTATACATCTCGGCCAGCCAAACGTAATGCTGTGTATGGCACTACCCCAGGACTCGGCTCAGTTGTAGTGTGCTGAAAGAACAGTGGAACAATTTGAACCAACCCAGCAATTGAAACCACTACGATCGTGGCAATAATTAACCAGCCAACGTTCTTCTCAAGTGTTCCATGGGAAAAGAATTTATTTTCGCTAGACATTTTCTTCTCCTCTTAGTGATTGTTATTTGCCAATGGAATTGGCGCATTAATAAAGGTTTTGCCTTGCACCGTCTTGAAGACGTTGTAGGCCATCAAGAACATACCGCTTAAGTAGCAGAGACCGCCTAATAAACGAATCACATAGAAGGGATAAGTTGCTTTAACTGATTCAACAAAGCTATAGGTCAATGTACCGTCTGGCTCGAAAGCCCTCCACATCAAACCTTGCATTACCCCAGCAATCCACATTGCAGCGATATAAATCACTACGCCGATCGTTGCGATCCAGAAATGCACTTCGATTAAACGTGTGCTGTACATCTCTTTCTGACCAACTAAGCGTGGGATGAGATAGTACAAAGAGCCAATGGTAATCATGGCAACCCAACCTAAAGCACCCGAGTGCACGTGGCCGATCGTCCAGTCTGTGTAATGAGACAAGCTATTCACAGTCTTAATAGACATCATGGAACCTTCGAACGTAGACATGCCGTAGAAGGACAATGCGACAACCAAGAATTTCAGGATTGGATCACGACGCAATTTATGCCATGCGCCCGATAAAGTCATGATGCCGTTAATCATGCCTCCCCACGATGGAGCTAACAGGATTAAGGAGAACACCATACCCAATGATTGAGTCCAATCAGGCAAGGAAGTGTGTTGCAGATGATGAGGGCCAGCCCACATATACGTGAAGTTCAAAGCCCAGAAGTGGACGATAGACAAACGATAAGAGTAGATTGGACGCTCTGCTTGTTTCGGAATAAAGTAGTACATCATGCCCAAGAAACTGGTGGTCAAGAAGAAGCCCACGGCATTGTGGCCATACCACCACTGCACCATCGCATCTTGCACGCCCGCATAAGCAGAATAAGACTTCCACAAGCTTGCTGGCATTTCCAAGTTATTAAAGATATGCAGAATGGCAATGGTCAGGATGTAAGCGCCGAAGAACCAATTCGAAACATAAATATGTTTCGTTTTGCGCTTCATGATGGTGCCGAAGAACACTACTGCATAAGCAACCCAAACCAAAGTAATTAAGATGTCAATTGGCCACTCTAATTCTGCATACTCTTTAGAGGTGCTAATGCCCAGCGGTAATGTCACGGCAGCCAAAACGATGACAGCCTGCCAACCCCAGAAAGTAAATGCGGCTAACTTGTCACAAAAGAGTCTCGCCTGACAGGTGCGTTGCACGATGTAGTAGGAGGTTGCAAATAATGCCGAACCACCAAAGGCAAAAATTACCGCATTGGTATGCAGTGGACGTAAACGACCGTAGCTTAACCATGGAATATTGAAAGTGATTTCAGGCCAAATGAGCTGCGCAGCAAGGATCACTCCTACCAGCATGCCCACAATTCCCCAAAGTACTGTAACGATGGCAAATTGGCTGACTACCTTGTAGTTGAAGGTATCTTGATTGTTCCCCACGGTAATCCCCATGGTTTCTCCTTTTTGTGTGACCAAACAGCGACATAATCTAAATAGATTGAAGCCATTATCAAAGTAAGGCTAATGGGGCGTTTTGATCTATATCAAAAAGGATGCGTGCATTTACGCTTTTGAATGACTCTTTTATTTTTTAGAATATCTCTATATTTAAGAAATATATGGCTATTTTTTAGAGTGCGCACTAACATTTTGAGGTTTTGGCGTGTCATCATCCATCAAAATTGCCTCACCAGGCCCCTCTAAATCGTCAAATTGACCCGCTTTCACAGACCAGTAGAAAATCCAGGCTAATAGGCCAATTAAGAGCAGGGAAATGGGTATCAATAGAAAAAGGCTTTCCATCTCTCTAGTCTAGGCCTTTCTGAGGCGCCAAGCGTTTAATGTAACCGCAAGGGATGATAAGGACATACCGATTCCCGCGAGCCAGGGGTTGACCCAGCCCATCATGGCAGCCGGAATGGCCAAGAGGTTATAGACCAGCGCCCAAATCAAGTTCTCTTTAATAATGCG
>CANFWB010000009.1 GCA_947450605.1 Burkholderiaceae bacterium | reverse complement strand
GTAAGTCTCATATGTCACCTTGGTAATGGATTGTTATGGACAGCTAACAGTCGGGCGGGTAATACCCGACCATTCCACTCAACTTTACCATATACCCCACTAATCTGCTCAGGAATTAACCCCTCAATTTTAAATGGCGTCTCGAGAGCGAGCCCCAAAGGCCATTTCCTTTACCTTGGTCAGTCGATCACGGGTGGAAGCCGCCTTTTCAAACTCCAGATTCTTGGCTTCGGTATTCATTTGCTTCTCCAAACGCTTGATTTCGCCCGCTAAGTCCTTTTCGCTCATATCCTCATAGCGAGCCCGCTCCTGCTCCACCTGCATCTCAGAACGCTTCTCTTTAACGTCGTAGACCCCATCAATAATGTCTTTAATGCGCTTTTTCACGCCTCGAGGCTCAATACCATTGGCCTTATTGAAGGCGATTTGCTTGGTGCGACGACGCTCGGTCTCCCCCATCGCCCGCTTCATAGAATCGGTAATGCGGTCGGCATACAGAATGGCTTTGCCTCGAACGTTTCGAGCCGCCCGGCCAATCGTCTGAATCAAGCTGCGCTCAGAGCGCAAGAAGCCCTCTTTATCTGCATCTAAGATCGCAACCAGTGAGACTTCCGGAATATCCAAACCCTCGCGTAACAAGTTAATACCTACCAAGACATCAAATACACCCAAGCGCAGATCGCGCAGAATTTCCACACGCTCTACCGTATCAATATCGGAGTGAACATAGCGCACCTTCACACCATGATCAGACAAATAATCGGTGAGTTGCTCTGCCATCCGCTTAGTAAGTACCGTGACTAAAACACGCTCATGCACTTTAACGCGCTCATGTATCTGACCCAGTAAATCATCGACCTGTGAGCTTGCTGGCAAGACTTCAATTTCCGGATCAACCAATCCCGTCGGTCTGGCTACCTGCTCGACCACTTGTCCGGTATGCGTATTTTCATAATCAGCCGGAGTTGCTGAAACAAACACCGTCTGGCGCATCTTCGTTTCAAACTCGGTGAACTTGAGAGGACGGTTGTCCATCGCAGAAGGTAAGCGAAAACCAAATTCCACTAAAGTATGTTTGCGAGATTTATCGCCGTTGTACATCGCGTTGAGCTGACCTATGAGGACATGACTCTCATCCAAGAACATGAGTGCGTCATTGGGCAGGTAGTCCACCAAGGTAGGCGGGGCCTCACCCGGCATGGCGCCAGAGAGGTGGCGGGAGTAGTTCTCAATTCCCTTGCAGAACCCAAGCTCATTGAGCATCTCTAAATCAAAGCGAGTACGCTGCTCTAAGCGTTGCGCTTCAACCAACTTACCGTCTTTAACAAACTCATCAAGACGCGTACGCAACTCAGTCTTAATTGTTTCAATCGCTTTGAGAACAGTGTCACGCGGGGTTACATAGTGTGAACTCGGATAGACCGTAAAGCGTGGAATCTTTTGACGAATTTTTCCAGTAAGTGGATCGAAAAATTGCAGACTCTCAATCACATCATCAAACAGCTCTACGCGCACTGCCAATTCATTATGCTCAGCTGGAAAAATATCAATCGTATCGCCACGCACTCTGAAAACACCGCGCTTGAAATCGGTTTCATTGCGGTCATACTGCATCGCAATTAAACGCATCAAGATATCGCGCTGACTCATCTTGTCACCAGGGCGTAAAGTCATCACCATGCTGTGATAATCACCCGGATTACCGATACCGTAAATTGCAGACACCGTGGCAACAATAATGACATCACGTCGCTCTAATAAGCTCTTGGTCGCAGAGAGTCGCATCTGTTCAATATGCTCATTGATTGATGAATCTTTTTCAATAAACAAATCGCGCGTAGGAACATATGCCTCGGGCTGGTAGTAGTCGTAGTAACTCACGAAGTACTCCACCGCATTTTTAGGGAAGAACTCTCTAAATTCGCTATAGAGCTGGGCAGCCAAGGTCTTGTTAGGGGCAAAAATGATGGCGGGACGGCCTGTTCTGGCAATCACATTGGCCATCGTGAAGGTTTTACCTGAGCCAGTGACCCCCAACAGCGTCTGAAAGGTCAGCCCATCTTCAATTCCAGCTACCAGGGCGTCAATTGCAGCCGGCTGATCTCCAGCCGGCGGAAATGGTTGATAAAGCTGAAATGGGGAATCAGGGAAAGAAACAAACTTTGCCGGATCTAGGTCGTGACCTACCTCACCCAGAGGATCGGCTACAGGGCTTTTCTTACTTTCGGCAACTTGGGTATTTGAGGAACTTTTAGGCAACTTAGGGGGCATCTCAGCTATCATTTCACCTGTACGTTTTTAGTGCACAGCGAATTTTGTACAAACACTGATTTTGCCGTTTTTATTCGGAAATAGTTGAATCTAGACTCGAAAACAGTCACTTAAAGCAAATTTAGCTGAATTTAACGTCAATTAATACTGAAATACGCCCTTTATTTACCTTTTACACCCCTTCTAATTTCCAAATGAACCTTTTTACTTCAGTCCAACTAGCCCCTAAAGACCCTATTTTTGGCCTCACAGAAGCCTATGTCGCCGATCAACGCGCAGACAAGGTCAACCTCGGGGTTGGTGTTTATTACACCGACGAAGGCAAGGTGCCTCTTTTGAAGGCAGTGATTCAGGCAGAAGAAGCGATTGTGGCTAAACACTCACCTCGTAGCTATATTCCTATTGAAGGTCCAAACCCCTATAACAGCGCAGTACAGAACCTCTTGTTTGGTGCTGACTCCGCTTTGATTAAAGATGGTCGCGTCGTGACTGCTGAGTGTCTTGGTGGAACTGGCGCATTGCGCGTTGGCGCAGACTTTATTAAGCGTCTGAATCTGAATGCCCCTTGCGCAATCAGCAATCCCACCTGGGAAAACCACCGTGGCATTTTTGAGTCCGCTGGATTTGAAGTGATTGAGTACACCTACTTCGATGGCAAAACACGTGGCGTTGATTTTGATGGCATGGTGAAGTCTTTAGAGTCTTTCCCGAAGTACACCACCGTGTTGCTACACGCTTGCTGTCACAACCCAACCGGCGCCGATATTACTGAAGCGCAATGGCGTCAGGTGATTGAGATCTGCAAAACTAAAGAACTCATTCCGTTTTTGGATATGGCTTACCAAGGCTTTGCAGCTGGGATTGAGCAAGATGGCATCGCCGTTCGTTTGTTTGCTGAATCCGGCATGTCGTTCTTTGTTTCCAGCTCATTCTCGAAATCTTTCTCGCTCTATGGTGAGCGCGTAGGTGCACTGTCCATCGTGACCCAAAGTAAAGATGAATCCACTCGCGTACTGTCGCAATTAAAGCGCGTGATTCGCACGAATTACTCTAATCCTCCAACGCATGGTGCCGCTATTGCAGCCGCCGTTCTCAATTCACCAGAACTGAGAAAACTTTGGGAAGATGAATTGGCTGAGATGCGTGATCGTATTAAGGCAATGCGTCATGGGCTCGTAGAAAAACTCGCTGCTGCTGGCGTTAAGCAAGACTTCGCTTTTATCGAAGCACAGCGTGGCATGTTTTCTTACTCTGGCTTAAGTGCCGAGCAAGTAGAGCGCTTACAAAAGGAAGATGGCATTTATGCCCTCTCCACTGGTCGTATTTGTGTGGCTGCCCTCAATACTAAAAATATTGATAAGGTAGCTAAGGCAATAGCCCGCGTATTGGCGTAATGACTCGTAACAACGCGTAATAAGCGGTTACACTGAATTATCAGGAGGCACCATGCTATATCAGTTACACGAATTTCAAAAAGCGCTACTTCAACCCGTGAGTTCTTGGGCTCGTGCAGCCTCTGAAGCATTTATCAATGCTTCAAATCCAGCCTCCAAAATTCCGGGATCCGATCGCTTAGCTGCTAGCTATGAACTCCTCTATCGTCTGGGCAAGAACTACAAAAAGCCAGAATTTGGTATTCGCTCCATACAAGCTCATGGTCGCGAAGTGGCGATTCATGAAAGAACCATTGTTGCCAAGCCATTTTGCAATTTAATTCGCTTCAAACGATTCTCTGATGATCTTGACGTTATTAAGAAGTTAAAAGAGGATCCAACCGTATTGGTCGTAGCACCGCTGTCTGGACACCACTCTACTTTGCTGCGCGATACCGTACGCACCCTACTGCAAGACCACAAGGTTTACATTACCGACTGGATTGATGCTCGCATTGTTCCGGCCGAGGATGGTAGCTTTAGTTTGGATGACTACGTTCACTATGTTCAAGATTTCATCCGCGCTATCGGCGCCGAGAATTTACATGTGATTTCCGTATGCCAGCCAACTGTTCCGACATTAGGCGCAATCTCTTTGATGGCGACTGCTGGTGAAAAAACACCTGCCTCGATGATCATGATGGGTGGCCCAATCGATGCACGCAAGTCTCCAACCGCAGTAAATAACCTGGCCGATCAAAAGTCTTACGACTGGTTTGAAAGCCATGTGATTTACAAGGTACCGCCGAGCTATCCAGGCGCTGGTCGCAAGGTGTATCCAGGATTCTTGCAACATACTGGCTTTATCGCCATGAACCCACAGAATCACTTGCAGTCACATTGGGACTATTTCCAAAACTTAGTGCGTGGCGATGAATTGGATGCGGAATCTCACATTCGCTTTTACGATGAGTACAACGCAGTACTGGATATGGATGCGCAGTTTTACTTGGACACCATTAAGACCGTATTCCAAGACTATTCATTACCGAATGGCACCTGGTCAGTTGCTGGTGACTTAGTGAAGCCCCAAGATATTAAGAAAACCGCCCTCCTCACTGTTGAAGGTGAATTGGATGATATTTCTGGTAGCGGACAAACTCGCTCAGCACATGACCTATGCGCGGGGATTCCAAAGGCCTCTAAAGATCATTACGAAGTTGAGGGTGCTGGTCACTACGGTATCTTCTCTGGTCGTCGTTGGCGTGAAAAGGTTTACCCAAAAATTAAATCCTTTATTCGTGAACACCAAAGCGTGCAAAAGAAAACTCGTGCTAGACCTCCAAAACTAGAAGGTTCAAAGTCTGCATAAAACAGTGGCGCGACTCAAGGGTCGCGCTTCTAGTTTTAGGACATATCAATTGCAATGAACATCCAGCAGACGAAAGAACTTGCAGATCGTCTCGAGGACGTACTTCCGCAAACCCAATGCACCAAATGCAGCTATCCGGATTGCCGAGCCTATGCAGAGGCACTAGCAACGGGCGAAGTCTTACCTAACCGCTGCCCTCCTGGGGGCGTAGAGGGTATTCAAAGACTTAGCGCTATCCTTGCGCCAATCTTCCCACAGGACGCCTTTGAGCTACACCCCAGCATCAATCCTGAGTGCGGAATGGAACGCCCACGGCCAGTGGCCTTGATTGACCCGAAGACCTGCATTGGCTGCACCTTGTGCATTCAGGCTTGTCCGGTGGATGCGATTGTCGGAGCTTCCAAGCAGATGCATGTGGTCTTAAGTGATTGGTGCACTGGATGCGATCTCTGCATTCCTCCCTGCCCCGTAGACTGCATCACCATGATTGACATCACTGAAAATAAAACAGGTTGGAATGCCTGGTCACCGGAATTGGCGCAAACTGCACGCACACGATATGAAAAACGTGGTGTCCGATTGGATCGTGAGCAACGTGACAACGACGAGCGCCTGGCAAAGAAGGCTGCCGCTAAATTAGTTGTCGTCAATGCTGAGAATCCAGAATCAGAAGAGGCCAAAAAAGAACAAGAAAGAAAGCGCGCCATTATTGCCGCTGCGATAGCTAGGGCACAGCAAAAGAAATGATGAATCTCGAAAAGCGCCAGACTTTCTTTGAGCTACTCCGGGAAAATAATCCCCACCCAGAGACCGAGTTGGAATACAGCTCACCTTTTGAGTTACTCATTGCTGTATTGCTGTCTGCACAAGCTACGGATATCTCAGTAAACAAAGGTACGAAAAAACTCTTTCAGATTGCCAATACGCCCCAAGCCCTGCTTGACCTGGGTGAGGAAGGCGTTAAGCCTTATATTCAGCACATTGGTCTATTTAACTCTAAAGGTCGACATATTCAAGAGACTTGTCGACTTCTACTGGATCTGCATGGCGGTGAAGTCCCACAAAATCGAGAAGACTTAGAGGCACTCCCAGGTGTTGGTAGAAAAACAGCCAACGTAATTCTGAATACTGCTTTTGGACAACCGACTATGGCAGTCGATACCCATATTTTTAGAGTCTCCAATCGTACCGGCTTAGCGCCTGGTAAGGATGTCGTGAAGGTTGAAGAACAGCTTCTCAAACGCGTACCAAAAGAGTTTTTACAAGATGCTCATCACTGGCTTATTCTGCATGGCAGATACACCTGTAAAGCGCGCAACCCCGATTGTGAACAATGCATAGTTGAACCACTGTGCGAATTTAAACAAAAAACTGGCAAAGGAAAAGTTCGTGGCGATATTTAACCCCACCCGCGAAGAAGTGCGTCGTTTTTTCTGTGACACTTGGAAAAAGAAAACAGAGAGTCATATTCTGACGTCCATGGAAACGCTTGCTAGTGACTGGATGGTCCAACATCCGGAATATCACACCCTCTTAGCGGACCCAGAAGGCGCCATTGCACAAGACTACACCCCAGAACGCGGTGAGACCAATCCCTTCTTGCACCTCTCCATGCATCTATCCATCAGTGAGCAAATCTCGATTGATCAGCCGCCTGGCATTAAAGCCATTGCAGAAAAACTCACCAAGAAATTAGGCTCTGAACATGAAGCGCAACACGCCATGATGGAATGTCTTGGGCAAGTGATGTGGGAAGCGCAGCGTGAAGGTCGGGCACTAAACCCTGAACAATACCTAGAGGCACTTCAGAAACTCATTTAGAGTAATGCCATCAGCCTGCGAGGCTATTGCACTACTAAGTTTTGACTAGGCTTACCAAAATACCATCCCTGGAAAAAGTCACAGCCTTTAGAGTGGAGCCACTCAAACTGAGCTTGGGTCTCCACCCCTTCAGCAATCACCTTCAGCCCAAGACCACGGGCTAATCTGAGCACATTGCTGGCAATAGCCTCATCATCCGGACTGGCCCCGAGATTGACTACAAAGGATTTATCAATCTTCAGATATTGAATGGGGAGCTTTTGCAGATAGCTTAGAGAAGAAAAGCCTGTACCAAAGTCATCCAGGGCAAATTGGACGCCTTGCTTAGCTAGATAGGCCATCACCTCTAAAGCCATATCTATGTCCTCTAGATAAATACTCTCGGTGATCTCCAGATGGATTCGATCCATCGGAACCCCATGCTGATTACAGCTAGCTACAAATTGCTTGGCGAAGCCCAAGCTCATTAACTGATGGGCGCTGATATTGATCATTACCGCAAAAGGCTTGTCGCCAGTTGACTGATCCCACAGTGACCGATCATTTAACAGGTGTCCAATGATGGCGTTACCCACCTCCACAATCAAGCCATTTTTCTCAGCAAAGGGGATGAAGTCATCAGGCATCACTAGGCCGAATTCAGGATCATGCCATCGTGCTAGCGCCTCGTAACCGACGATAGCTTGATGACGATCGACTACGGGCTGATACGCAGTGATGAGCTGCTTAAAGGCACAGGCATTTCTAAGGCGCAAGAGATAATCACTTTTTTGAGTAAATTGCTCCATTAAGCTAGCGTCAAAGAAACGGTAGTTCAGGTGGGGGTCACTCTTAGCCGCATACATCGCCAGATCAGCATACTTTAATATCTCATCAAATTGGCTCGCCTCATCACCAAAGATGACCACCCCAATACTGGCTTGGGCATGGACGTAAACACCCTCCCCTAGATCAAAGTGCTCAGAGAAGCCTTCTAATATGCGCTCAATGGCTTCTTCAAGGATTTTTTGAGCCTCCTCTAATTGAGGGCCAATCTCCTCAAACAAGATTAAATACTCATCCCCGCCAATGCGGGCCACAATATCTTTAGGCCGAATCGCCTTCTGAATACGGGCACCAAACTCTTTAAGCAAAATATCACCGACGTAATGTCCATAGGTGTCATTGATATTTTTAAAGTTATCTAAATCCAAATACATCAAGCCAGAAAAGGTTTTATTGCGAACCGAATCATGGATCGTACGCACAATCCGGTCTTGAATATACTGTCGATTAGGCAGCTTGGTTAAGGCATCAAAAAAGATCAGCTCTTGAATTTTTTCCTGGGAAGCCTTTTGATCGCTAATATCGGTAATGGCGCCAACCATCCGCAGTGGTTCACCCGTATCTGAGCGCTCGACAATCGCCCCTTTGTCTTCCATCCATAGTACTTGGCCATCCTCTCGAATCATGCGGTACTGGGCGTGGTACTCCTTACCGGTAACCAGGGATACATTAATGCGCTCAAGTACAAAATGAGCATCTTCAGGATGGATGCGGTTTTTAAAGTCTTCAACTGAGAAGTAGGTTTGCTTTGGGTCTTCGCCCAGCAACTCAATCCAGCGTTGGTTGTGTTTGACCTCACCAGTGAGGATGTTCCAGTCCCAGATGCCCTCGCCAGTAGCATTAAGAATATGACGTAATTTTTCTTCGGAGCGAGTGGTATTTTGCTTTGCAATGTCCAAATTATGTTGATGAATTTGTACAGTTAAACGCTCCCTTTCATTCTCAGAAATTGTCATCACAAGACCGGCAAAAACCATGAACCTAAATATTCCAAGAACTAATAAGCAAATAAAGGAGATGGCATTGAAGGCTCCCCCTTCGAACGCAAATCCAATACCAAAGAACAGCACCATCACCGCGCGGATACTCCAAACTAGAGCCCCCATCGCATAAATGATGCTAAGGATCGCCGCAAGAAAAATTTTGCTTTTTTTGTAAAATTGGTAGCTGAGTTTAAGGCCATAAAAACTTATCGCCATGGTAACTATTGCGATCACCGCCGGCTGATATCTCGATCCAAAATACTTACTCACAATTACGAGCACACCAATTAAGATCATTGCCATAGAAAAACTAATGATGACCCCCTTTTTCAAGGGATTACTCCTGCCCGTTAAACAAGATAAGGAGTAATTAAATAGAACGGCTGCCGCAAAAGTAAAACCGTTACTTATCTTATACCCAAGCCATTCAGGTAAATCTGCGCTAAACGAAAGGAGGGAGACTCCAATACATATACTGATAGCCCCAATAGTCCAATAGGTAATATAAAGCGGTCTATTCTTCCTGAACTGCATAAGCAACAACGTTGCACCAGCAAAAGAAAACATGCCAAAAAATAAAAATAAGGCAAAGATAAAATTAGAGGCTGTCATGTTTAATTGGCATCAGGTCAATACTAGAGAAATCCAGTGCACACGCTCCCTATAAGTGAGGTCAGTTATTGCAACAATGATCTCCCCGCCAAATTAGCCAGCCCTATTCGGGCTTGAGCTTTTCTTTGCGGAGTATGAAATTAGTCATTGAAGTAATGTAAACGAAAAAGGTGTCTAAGTCACCCTTGTAGGCCTATTTTAGAGGCGGTAGCAGCCATGAGCATTCAGCAACGAAGCATTAATGAGCTTGCAAAGAAAAAGGCAACCGCTTCCTTAAGACAAAATCTTAATCATTATGGCCGCCGAGAATAACTGTAGCCTGACTAGACAGTACGCCGCCATTCCCATGCGCCAATGCAATCTTGCAATTTGCCACCTGTCGCTCGCCACACTCACCCCGCAACTGGCGAACAGACTCAATTAACAAAAATAGTCCGTACATACCAGGATGGCAATAGGACAAACCGCCGCCATTCGTATTCACTGGAAAATGGCCGCCTGGAGCAATGCCGCCATTAGCCACGAACTCACCGCCCTCACCTTTGGCACAAAAGCCCAGGTCCTCCAAAAATAAAATAGTATTGATCGTAAAGGCGTCATACAGCATCGCCAAATCAACCTCTCGATGGGTAATACCTGCCATCGCATAAGCCTTCGGCCCCGAAACAGCCGCACCACTTACCGTTAAATCCGGCATTCCAGAAATGCCAATATGAGAAAGCTCCTCTCCCACTCCTAATACATAGACTGGTGGCTTCTTTAAATCTTTTGCGCGCGCGGCAGTGGTCAAAATAATCGCACCCCCACCATCAGTAACTAAACAGCAATCCCGAATGGTGAGTGGCGAGCTAACCATGCGCGCATTAATCACCTCATCAATACTTAATGATTTTTTCTCCCAGGCCGCCGGGTTCAATAATGCCCACTGCCTTGCGGCAACGGCAACTTCAGCCAACTGCTCTCGCGTAGTGCCATATTGATACATATGCCTTGCAGCAACCATTGCATAGGCTGAAGTAGGTAAAAATGGTTTGTAAGGGCTCTCATAGGCGTTGTACTCCCTAGGGCTAGCGGCAGCACGACTAACCGATTTCTGAGTGCTACCGTAGGCAATGAGGGCAACATCACATAAGCCATGATTCAGAGCCGCCATAGCATGGGCAACGTGGGACATAAATGAAGAGCCACCCATTTGAGTGTTGTCTTGGTAGCGAGGCTTGAGACCCAAATATTCACAAAGACCCAGACTGGAAAAGCGAGCCTGAGAGGTGGCTGTAAAGACGCCATCAACATCTTTTAACTGAAGACCACAATCCGCAAGAGCCCGATGCGTTGCCTGAGCCATCAAATCATACGGGGTAGTCCCAGGAGCGCAAACGCCCAATTCCGATTCAGCCGCACCAACGATAGCCACACTTCCACGACGAAGACTGTTTGTCATTACGCAAGCTCCTTAGCTGGGGAAAAAATGGGGTATTTTTTTCCATCATCAAAGGTTTTCATTTCCACCTGGACGCGCATACCTATACGAATATCTTCTGGGTCTATACCCTCCACTCGCGACATCATTCGATAACCCTCATCCACATCAATTAAAGCAACGTTGTAAGGCTTTTCATCGCGCGAGTAAATCACGGTCGTGGAATAAACGGTGCCCAAACCCTGGCTAAGCTCCCAGCGGAGCTCCTCACCTGTCTTTGGCTCTACGATGCGTGGATAAAAAATTGCTTGACCACTCGGAGAACGCTGAAAAGCGAGTTGATCTTTCTGGCAGTAGTCCATGTAAACAGCGTTGGGGGATGTCTTGGCTAAATCAAACTCACTCAAGATAGGTCTCCATTTATACAAGTTAGTCTATTGAATAATTATTTGGACTAAATTATGCCTCTTACTTCAAATTCATTCTGATAGACACCTTACATCACAAGCTCTAATGCCCTACATGCAAAGCATTTAATAACCTAGAAACCATGTTGTAAGCTGAAATAGTAGCAACCAACTCCAATCTTTCTCTGTCATTAAAAAAGGGTTTGACCTTATCAAATAACGTATCTGGAACCTGAATCTCTTTGGTCATCACATCAGTTAAGTTGAGAATGAGCATCTCTTGATCATCAAAGATATTGGATAGCCCTAACTCTCTAATAGCAGCAATTTTTTCTGGGCTGACTCCCGCCTTTAAGGCATGCGGCTCATGAGCATCGAATTCATAATCAGCTCGATTCAAAATCGCAACACGCAAAATAATCATCTCCCGAATTGCTGGTGATAAAGAGTTGCGATTACGAATTGCCGTCAGTAAGGCCTCCCACCCTTGCGCTATCTCAGGGGCGTTCAAAAGCGTTTGATACAGAGGGGAAATACGCCCACGCTCTTCCAATATCCTCTTCTCTATCTCCGCCAACTCTGGCCTACTACCAGGAATCACTTGATTGATTCTTGCACTCTTCATCTTTATTCCGACTGTAATTTTATTGGCTCAAGGTTTTCATTAACTCAAAGAGATCTTTTTGACCCTCAAAACCAATGCCCGGGCGATCAGATAGCTGAATCTTTCCATCGCTAACACGAGCATCATCCGCAAAACCGGCAAATACGCCAAATACACCTGGATAGGCCTCACACCCGCCCAAACCAAATCCAGCAACGATTGCCAGGGTCATTTGATTGCCGCCGTGAGGAAAGACGGAATGCCTTCCCCAGCCACGCTCCTTCATGACAGCCAAGGATTTCGCAAATTGCGTAATGCCATAAGACTGTGGCACATCGATCTGCACAATATCCCGATCAGATCGCAGTTTTCCAAACTGCAAAAGATTGCGAATGTCTTGCGTTGAAAATAAATTTTCTCCAGTAGCAATAGGCGAATCATAAATCGCAGTTAACTCATCAAGCAAAGAAAAATCCAATGGATCGGTAGGCTCCTCTAACCACTTCAAGTGGTAAGGAGCCAATGCTTTTGCATATCTCAAAGCTGCCTCACGATTCCATGCGGCATTTGCATCCACAGCAAGCGAACTCGCGCTACCCATTACATCAATAGCAGCATCTAAGCGCTTTAAATCCTCATCTAAGGGGGCGCCACCCACTTTAATTTTCATCACCTGATATCCCTCATCTAAACGAGAGCGAATTTCGGCCTGCAGCTCAGGAATACCTTTTCCCGGGGCGTACCATCCACCACCCACATAACAGGGCACCTCGGTTTGCACCTTGCCATCGTTAAACCGCTCAGCCAGAAGAACATGCAATGGCTTATCAGCAATCTTGGCAACGGCATCCCATACCGCAACTTCAATGGTGCCAATCGCAACCGAACGCTCAGTGTGCCCTCCTGGTTTTTCTCGCTGCATCATGCAGGCCAGTATTTTCGCTGGATCAAAATTATTGCCAGACTCATCCAACAGAGATTGTGGGTCTGCCTTCATGATTCTTGGTATCAGTCGAGAGCGCATTTGCTCTCCACAGGCATAGCGTCCGGTAGAGTTGAATGCATATCCAATGACAGGCTTTCCACTACGGATGACGTCTGTATGTACAGCTACTACCGACGTTGTCATTTCACTAAAATCAAAGACGGAATTGCGTAAAGTTGAGCGCAATGGAACAGCAAGCTCACGAATTTCAATAATTTTCAAAAAAGTCTCCTGCGTTATTAAATATGTATTATTGTTAGCAAATAATTAAACAACAGTTTAAAAAAGATAGCTAGCGTATTCGGCATGGAGGAGACAATCAATGCAGTTGCCTAAGATGCTTTCTTGGGTGGCCGCTCTTAGCACTAGTCTGGTGCTGATGAGCATTGCCAGCCCAACACAAGCTCAACCTAACTGGCCTAGTAAGCCCATTACGATCGTCGTGCCCTTTCCGCCTGGCGGTGCTACCGACGCTCTTGCAAGAGCCATTGCCAGCCGCCTAGGTCCCGCTCTTGGGCAGCCCGTGATCATTGACTATAAGCCGGGGGCGGGCGCAACTTTGGGGGCCGCAATAGTTGCCCAGGCTCCAGCGGATGGATACACCCTTCTTATGGGTGCGGTGCACCATACGATTGCTGCCAATGTGTATAAAAATCTCTCATACGACTTTCAGAATGACTTCACGCCCATCACTATTGTCGGGGTGGTGCCCAATATTTTGGTAGTGAATGCCAATAAACCTATTTATAGCGTGAAAGAATTGCTTGTTCAAGCCAAAACAGAGCCGAATAAGTTGAGTTATGGATCTAACGGCAACGGCACAGCGCAGCACTTAATAGGCACTCAATTTCAAATGCTGACTGGAACTGAAATTCTTCATGTCCCTTATAGAGGTAGCGCGCCTCTCACTACTGATCTTCTGGGTGGTCAGATCGACATGTCATTTGATGCGACAACCAGCACCCTACCGCATATCAAAGCTGGAAAGTTGAGGCCACTTGCTGTGATTACACCAAAACGTAGCGTCTTTCTACCCAATGTACCGACCCTTTCTGAGGCTGGCGTTCCCGGCATCAATATTACGACCTGGTTCGGACTACTGGCGCCCGCAGGAACACCAAAACCGATCGTTAGGCAACTCCACAATGCCATTATTAAGATCATCAAGACCCCCGAATTTAAAGCCCAGCTAGAGGAAGTGGGGGCTGAACCGATTGGCAATACCCAAGAAGAAATGACTAAGCAGATTGCTGACGAGCTTGATAAATTTAACTACCTTGTGAAAACTGGAAAAATTACGGCGAATTGATATGAGCACATACCTTAAACACCACCTCAAATTTTCTCTTATCCGCATAGGCTTGATTGCCTTACTCAGTAGTTTCTGCTCCATCACTCTGGGACAACCAGATTATCCCAATCGCACGATTAAGGTTGTCATTCCTTTTGCTCCTGGGGGGCCATCGGATATTGTTGGACGAATTCTCATGCAACAAATTAGTGAAAATATGGGTAAGTCCATCATCATCGAAAACAAGCCTGGCGCCGGCTCTAATATTGGCATTCAGCAAGTCGCTAAATCAGCCCCGGATGGTTACACCCTCTTATTGGTCAGCAGCACCTTTGTCATCAATCCCTCCCTTTACCCGAACCCAGGTTTTGATGCGGTCAAGGATTTTTCCCCAGTAGCCCTCCCAGTAAGCTCTCCGAATGTGATTGTTGTACATCCTAGTTTTCCAGCAAAAGATATTAAAGAGTTTTTTGCCATAGTGAAGGCCAATCCGGGCAAATATGATTACGCCTCCCCTGGCGGTGGCACAGGGCCACATCTGAGCGCTGAATTGCTTAAGCTGAAGATGAATCTAGATATCGCCCATATTCCATACAATGGCGGAGGTCCAGCATTGCAAGCAGTACTGGGGAACCAAGTGCCGATTGGCTTATCCGCACTTCCTCCAGCAGTGCCTCAAGTGAAGGCTGGGGCGCTCAGAGCACTTGCAGTAACGAGTAGCACTCGCTCTCCATCATTGCCTGATGTGCCTACACTCAATGAAGCTGGCGTGACTGATTTTGAAGGCGACACCTTGCAGTTTATTTTGGCACCCGCTGGAACACCGCCAGCGATCGTTCAAAAACTCAATCGAGAAATTGCCAAGGCGCTTGAAAACCCTGAAGTCAAAAATAAATTAATCAGCATGGGCTACTTGGTGTATTTCAATTCCCCAGAACAGACATCACAAAAAATAAAAGTGGAGATTGATAAATGGGCCAAGGTGATTCAAAGCAGAAACATCAAACCGGATTAATGAATGTCCTTGCAAGATGTTTCTGATTTGATACCCAGCAAGTCTCGGCTGCCTTGTTTTGTTTTGCCGTTGATTTAGATAGACATGGCTAGCAAAACCTTCACCGCTGAATTGCTTACATTTTTTAGCTGTCGCTTTTCTCCAGCCAAGAAAGTACATGAATCATTTTTATACAGCGTGGTCTCTGACTGCGCTCCATTTGGGGTTTCACAAATAACAGACAGCTCACCTTCGAGAACAAAATAGATCTTTTCGGAAGGAGATCCATCAAGCCCCGTTTGACCACCAGGCTCTATAACGCTCATTCCCATCCACATCTTTTCAGATTGACCCGCTTCCTTTCCCTGCAAACGAAAGCACGTCATACCATCGTGATTTGGAGCTTGATAGGTTTGCGCTTCATTGATTCTTGTAATTTGCATAAGATCCCTGAGAGTTAAAATTGATGGCAGCTTGAGCCTCAAGCCCTGAGGCTATTTTGACATTGTCAATATTCATTGAATTAGCCTTTACTAAACTGGTAATGTAGCTTTCATGAAATTTCTTGCCGAAAATATTGCACAAGATTAGAGGTGTCGACCGCCATCAATCACAATGCGCGTGCCTGTTGAAAATCGTAAATGGGTTACGCACGCCTCTATGGCTACAGCGACGTCATCAGGCGTACCAATGCGCTTGAGTGGCGTAGTGGCACCCGTCTTTTCATTAAAGTCTGCACCACGACCAGGCACAAAACCTGAATCAACCACTCCTGGAGAAACGCACAGTACACGAATTGCGGGGGCTAAGACTTTGGCCAGTGATTCGCTAACAATATCCAGACTGGCTTTTGCTGCAACGTAAGCCAAATTGCTTCCCACACCAGTAAATCCCGCGATGGATGAAACATTTACTATCAACCCATCCCCACTTGCCCTCAGCAATGGCTCGAAGGCGCGGATTGAAGCAAATACCCCGCGAAAATTTGCCTTCAAAACATCATCAATCAACTCATCAGTCAGATCATTTAGGTTTGCTGCTGGCACTGGCTTCGTAAAGCCAGCGGAATTCACCAAAATATCGCAACGGCCAAGGCGGGCTTCAACCTCTCTTGCGGCGCTCATCAAGGATGGCGAATCCGTAATTGAAGCATTCAGACAAAAATGGCCTTTACCCTCAAGAAGTTGTAGTTGCTCTTGGCCTTTCTCTTGAGCGCTTCTACTCATTAATACACACGTAGCGCCTAAGGCGGCCAAACGCTTTGCCGTTGTAAATCCAACGGCCCCATTACCACCGATAATTACGGCAACCTTACCTGACAGACTATCTAGCTTTTGAAATGTACTCATTGGACCGCAATACTCCTATGGAATTAGCGGGGCTGGAAATACCATCACCCCAAATTGCAAAACGAAAATATTGATTCAATGGCGCACTCGGTTAGTTCGGCCAAAAAAATATGAGCTAACCAAGAGTTGAATCAATACAGAAAATTCAGAGGCAGCATCAGCCAACGCAGAGTGACACTCTAGTTATCCGAATAAGTTGCATGCTGGTCTCCATCAATATGAACTGCTTATTTTTATTTAATGCAATCTAACATGTCCCGCATACGACCATCAAATAAAGTCATAGGGGATAACCCCGAAAATTCAGTTTACCGAGCCTCAATTCAGAGTAAGCTTCAGAAATAAAAATAATTAAGTCTAAGGAGACAGGATGAGCCAAATGATTCGTCATGGGCTAGTAATTCTATTGCTAGCCATTAGTTGTAGCGTTAATGCACAGACTCAATCAGCACCCAAAGCTCCGCAATATAAGGTCGACCCATACTGGCCAAAAGCGCTTCCAAATAATTGGATTTTGGGGCAAGTGGCAGGTGTAGCTACTGATAAAAACGATCACATCTGGATTATTCATCGCCCCCTAACAATTACCGACGACGAAAAAGGCGCCACGCTGAATCCACGCAGATCTAAATGCTGCATCCCTGCCCCACCCGTACTAGAGTTTGATAAAAATGGAAACTTCCTACAAGCTTGGGGTGGAGCTGGTAGCGGCTTTGACTGGCCAAAAAATGAGCACGGCATCTATATCGACCCTAATGGCAACGTTTGGCTAGGTGGCAATGCTCAAACGGATCACATGATCTTGAAATTTACCCCGCAAGGTAAATTCTTATTGCAAATTGGTTCCTCCGGAGCAAGCCTCGGCAGCAACGACACCAGTCAGCTTGGGCGCCCAGCGCACATGAACGTTGACCCGATTGCCAATGAAGTTTATATAGCCGACGGATATCTCAACAAACGTGTCATTGTGTTTGACTCAAACACTGGAGCCTATAAACGCCACTGGGGAGCCTATGGCAATGTCCCTAGTGATGAAAAAATGGCCAGCTTTAATTCCACATCCCCTCAATTTTCAAACCCAGTACATTGTGTTCGACTAATGAGGGACAACACTGTTTTCGTTTGCGACCGCGCAAATAATCGGATACAAGTTTTTGAAAAAAATGGGAAATTCATTCGTGAGATGGCTTATGAAACCGAGACTAGAGGGTCTGGTTCTGTCTGGGATTTAATTCCTTCCGATGCCAGTCAGAAATATATTCTGATTGCCGATGGCACAAATAATGAAGTCATAGTGATGGTGCGCGATACAGGTCAAAAAATAGGCTCGTTTGGCAGAAGCGGCAGGAACGCCGGTGAATTCCACTGGGTACATAACATTGCAGTGGACTCAGAAGGTAGTGTGTACACCACCGAAGTGGATACAGGCAAGCGTGCCCAAAGATTTATTAAAACTAAATGAATTGAGCGCCTCAGATTAAACAATGTAGCTGACCACAACCCTAAAAGGAGTTTTATATGAATAGTCGCAGATCATTCCTCAAGACATCCGGCAAAGCGCTGGGTGGATTATTTTTTTGTGGCTGTGGCTTAGTCCATGCATCCGATCCCATGGGTGGACAACGAAAACGCATTACTCCGGTTTTCATCAATGGAAAGCGAATCAAAACAATTGATGTTCACGCACATTGCATGTTTCAAGATGCTATTGATTTAATGGGTGAGGATGCCAAATCAGTTCCTCCGCCAACCAAAGGGGTCCCTGAGCATTTCATCAAAATCGATGAACGCATTAAAGCAATGGAAGCACAGGGGATTGATATGCAAGTACTGAGCATCAATCCTTTCTGGTACCGTAAAGATAAAGATACTGCTGCAGAGATCTGTCGCCTGAATAATCTCCACCTTGCCGAACTCTGCGCGATGAGGCCCGATAAGTTCGCCGCCTTTGCATCCCTCACAATGCAGTTTCCTGATTTAGCGGTAGAGCAACTTGAATATGCTGTTAAAAAGCAAGGTTTACGAGGTGCCGCAATTGGAGGAAGCGTCTTAGGACAAGATTTTGCTGATCCTAAATTCCACCCAGTATTAGCAAAAGCTCAGGAACTGAACGTCACCCTTTTCATCCACCCGCAAAGTACCCCTCAGCTTGCTCAACGCTTCAAAGGAAATGGATGGATGTCTAACGTCATTGGCAACCCTCTCGACACGACAATTGCCCTTCAACATCTCATTTATGAAGGCGTCCTGGATAAATACCCCTCACTAAAAGTGCTGGCCGCCCACGGAGGCGGATTTTTAGGATCTTACGCACCCCGCATGGATCACAGTTGCTTTGTATCGCCCCAAAATTGCGATCCAAATATTATCCTCAAAAAGAAGCCTACTGAATATCTCAACCAACTGTACTTTGACTCCCTGGTATTTACACCTGAAGCATTAAGGCATTTAGTAGCCCAGGTGGGCGCTAGTCAGATTGTGATTGGAACGGATCATCCAATTCCATGGGAAGAGTTCCCAGTAGAACATGTTATGGCAACGCCCGGATTGAGTAATGCAGATCGCATTGGAATTCTAGGCGGTAATGCTGCACGCTTACTCAACCTCAAGTCTTAATATTTACCCGGCTATATTTCCCAGGGCTTTTGCCCTGGGTACCATGCCATAACAAAAATACTTTAGCAATAAACCCTGCTTACTCAATCGATATTTTTGATTGAGTAATAATCTTGCGCCATTTTTCGACTTCACTTTTTAGCATTGCAGTAAATTGCTCAGGGGTTCCCGGCATGGGGTCTGCGCCTTGTGCAACCAACTTATCTTTAAATTTTGGATCTGCCAAAATTCCCTGCAGCTCTTTATTTAAGCGGTTGCGAATCTCAAGAGGTAAATTGGCAGGCGCAACCAATCCGTACCACGTAGCCATGTCATAACCAGGTAAGCCACTTTCTGAAATTGTGGGAACCCCTGGTGCGGCTGCCGAAGGTTTAGCAGTGGTAATCGCTATTCCCCGAAGATTACCCGCCTTAACATGCGGAAGAGCGCTGGGTAAATTAGGGAACAGCATATCCACTTGACCAGAAATCACATCGGGCAAAGCACTCCCAGTGCCTTTGTAGGGGATATGAACCATTTGAATGCCTGCCATACGCTGAAATAACTCAGCGGAGAGATGTACTGAAGTACCGCTGCCACTTGAGGCAAAGGTCAATTTTCCTGGATTTGCTTTAGCAGCGGCGATGATCTCGCTCACCGATTTATAGGGTGAACTCATTGGCACCACCAACATATTGGGCGCCGAGAAAACACCTCCAATAGCAGTGAAATCCTTAATAGGGTCGTACGGTAAATTTTTGTACAGCGAAACATTAACCGCATGGCCAATGGAGGGGAAATAGAGGGTGTAGCCATCTGGCGCAGCCCGAGCCACTGTGTCAGCAGCAATATTTCCGTTGGCACCAGCACGATTCTCGACAATCACGGGTTGACCTAGTCGAGTAGATAAAGCCTCTGCTAGAGACCTGCCAACTGCATCAGCAGAGCCCCCGGGGGAGAAACCAACAACGATCTTAATGGGCTTGCTCGGGTAATTAGACGCAGACTGCGCGCCCACATGTCCAGAAGCAAGTGCTAAAAAAAGGATACTCAAAATAGGGAGTCGCTGAAATAGCTTCATTACTTTTTCTCCATCATGGGGACACCGCTAAGCTCGCATAAATCAGAGAAACTCAAGCCCTCTACCCAATCAATCGCCACCAGACCCTTGGGGGTCACCTCAATCGTAGCCAAGTCGGTATAAATGCAGTCCACTGCAGCTAAAGCAGTCAATGGATAAGTGCACTTCTGGACAATCTTGGACTCTCCCGATTTAGTCAGGTGCTCCATCATGACAAATAGTTTTTTGGCACCCAATGCTAGATCCATAGCCCCACCCACTGCAGGAATAGCCTTTGGGTCGCCTGTACGCCAGTTAGCGATATCGCCTTTAACGGAAATCTGAAACGCCCCTAAGACGCAGATATCAATATGGCCACCACGAATCATGGCAAATGAATCGGCATGATGAAAAATGGAGGCTCCAGGCAGCATGGTCACGGGCTGTTTTCCGGCATTCACAATTTCATGATCAATTTGATCGCCTTGGGCTAAGGGCCCCATCCCCAACAAGCCATTTTCACTATGCAACAAGATCTCACGATCGGGTGGCAAGTAATTAGAGATGGTCATTGGCTGACCGATGCCCAAGTTCACATGTGCGCCATCCGGAATATCCTGAACAATTCTTTGTGCAATTTCAGCAGTATTGCGCTTGCGAATATTAGTAAGGTCAATCATGATTTGCCCGTTACCAAAACAATGCGTTTAACAAAAATTCCAGGGGTGACAACCGTCTCTGGATCCAATTGACCCAAATCGACAGTCTGATTAACCTGCGCAATAGTGCATCGCGCAGCTGTTGCCATGATGGGGGCGAAATTTCTACCGGTACCGTGATACACCAAGTTGCCCCAGCGATCTCCCTTGTCAGCCTTAATCAATGCGTAATCCGCTTTGATGGCTTTTTCAAAGACATAGTTGATGCCATCAATCTCGCGACACTCTTTATCTTTTGCCAACTCGGTGCCAAATCCAGTCGGCGTAAAAAAACCACCAATCCCTGCTCCGCCAGCACGAATGCGCTCAGCCAGAGTGCCCTGTGGCACCAATTCGAGCTCAATTTTTCCTTGACGGTAAAGCTCGTCAAATGCACCTGACTCTGGCTGGCGGGGAAATGAGCAAATCATTTTCCTTACCCTGCCACCAGCAACTAATTTAGCAATTCCGACCCCTTGATTGCCTGCATTATTACTAACTAAGGTTAAATTTTTTGCGCCCTGCTCAAGCAGAGCATCCAATAGGAATACTGGCAAGCCAGCACCTCCAAAACCAGATATGAGGATGGTTGAGCCATCAACAATATCTCGTAAGGCCTCTGTTACGTTGGGCATTATTTTTTGAATCACTACTTGTCTCCAGTTTTTACTATCTTCTGATTAGTGTCTTTTTATTATTGTGAACCACTATATCCTCTATGGGATCTTCAAATATTAACCTAATTCAATCTAGAGACTAGCTCCCTTACTGCGGCTGGTAAATCTTTGGATTTTTGCATGCGAGATTCCAGAGTTGATGCTGAAGTCTTCTGCGTCCTATCCGACCAAACTGAGCCAGGAAAGAAAGCGTCATCCTTAAATCTTGGAATCACATGCCAATGCAAATGGGGGACCATATTTCCGAGGGTAGCAACATTGACCTTGTCTGGACTCATGACATCACGGATAGCTTCCTCTACTGAAAACACTAGAGTCATTAAATGCTCGCGCTCGCCATAGGTAAGATCCGTCATCTCAGAAACATGATGATTCCAAATTACCCTACAAAATCCGGGCAAATCAGGATCACTCACAAGAATAATGCGGCAGCTGTCCCCACGCCAAATGAGTTGACCCTCTTCAGGTTTGAGCCCTTCTTTACAAAGTACGCAATTAGTCATGGGAAGAATGTAAACGAAAACAGCACCTAAGTCACCCTTGTGAGGTAATTTAGATGCTGCGGCAGTATGGATGTTTACTGCTACTACGAACTACTTAGGGATTTCTTAGTGGAACTGCTCTTCTTCTGTAGAACCAGTTAATGCGGTTACTGAAGACTTGCCACCTTGAATCACGGTAGTCACATCATCAAAGTAACCAGTACCGACTTCTTGCTGATGCGATACAAATGTGTAACCACGATCACGCGCAGCAAATTCTGGCTCTTGTACTTTCTCGATGTATGCAGTCATACCACGCTTCATGTAGTCTTGAGCCAAGTCGAACATGTTGTACCACATAGAGTGAATACCAGCGAGGGTAATAAATTGATACTTGTAACCCATTGCACCTAACTCGCGTTGGAACTTTGCAATCGTTGCGTCGTCCAAGTTCTTCTTCCAATTGAATGATGGTGAACAGTTGTAAGCCAACATCTTGCCTGGGAACTTCGCACGAATTGCTTCAGCAAACTGACGAGCAAAATCCAAATCAGGCGTACCAGTTTCACACCACACCATATCAGCGTAAGCGGCATATGCCAAACCACGGGAGATCGCTTGATCCAAGCCCTTGCGGGTTTTGTAGAAGCCTTCTGGTGTGCGTTCGCCCGTTAAAAATGGCTTATCGTTTTCATCATAGTCAGATGTCAGCAAATCAGCAGCTTCCGCATCGGTACGAGCCAAAATAATCGTTGAAACACCCATCACATCAGCAGCCAAACGTGCAGAGATCAACTTCTGAACAGACTCTGCTGTCGGCAACAATACTTTGCCGCCCAAGTGGCCACACTTCTTCACTGAAGACAATTGGTCTTCGAAGTGAACGCCAGCAGCGCCCTGCTTGATCAATGCTTTACTTAATTCAAATGCATTCAATACACCACCGAAACCCGCTTCAGCATCCGCAACGATTGGAGCGAAATACTCAATGTAACCAGCATCGCCTTTATTAATCCCTTTAGCTGTTTGAATTTCATCAGCGCGTTGAAATGAGTTATTGATACGCTCAACCATTTTAGGTACTGAATCAACTGGATATAAAGATTGATCTGGGTACATGGCTGCGTATGAATTACCGTCAGCAGCCACTTGCCAGCCTGACAAGTAAATTGCTTGTACGCCAGCCTTTACCTGCTGCATTGCCTGACCACCAGTCAAAGCACCCAAGCAGTTAACGTAAGCTTCGTTATTCACCAGCTCCCACAATCTTTCGGCGCCATGCTTTGCTAATGTGTGCTCAATCTTCAATGAGCCGCGGAGGCGAACAACGTCCTCAGCTGTATAGCCACGGGTAATACCCTTCCAGCGTGGATTGGTATCCCAGTCTTTTTGAATTGCTGCAATTTCTGCTTTGCGGTCTGCCATGTTTTTCTCCCTAAGTTAAACAAGTACTTCTAATCATTCCTATTGAGACACTCAATCAAGACAATGAAGTCTTATGTCTTATATAAGAGTTTAAGGACCTTAGAAAAGCATGCAAGCACTATTTCAGCATTCTTATAAAATAATTAAACCAATGAATTCAATAGCTTAATAAGAATATTTTGTAATATGAAACGCCGAACCAAGGTGTGGAAAGCGCTCGCAGGTGGAATGCTGCACCGCATTTTGCGTATGGGAATGTCTTTTCACATTATGAAAATTAGACGGGTGGAGTTAGGCGGCCTTCTGGGGGTTGCTAGAAGTGACCTTAAAAACTGTTGGAATAATCAAGAGCTGAAATACAGCAATCCCCAAAAACAAGGCTTTTGGAAGGCCAGCATCCATAAAGAGGCCAAAGATAAAAGGGCCTACTGCTGCACCTAAATCGATGCCAGAGTAAACGATTCCATATACACGCCCCGACACACCCTTGGGTGTCACTGTTTTAACTAATAGATCTCGCGATGGGGCAATAACACCATAGCCAAATCCGAGCGCAAAAAACAGAATGGGAATCAGCGCAACCGAAATAAAGCCACTACCTAGCAGTAAGCACATCACAATCGTCACCGACAAACAAAAGGAAACAATCCGCTCTGGCGCCTGTAACTTCGCTGCTAGATAACCCCCAAATAAAACACCGCTTGCACTCCCAAGCGCTAGCAGGGTGATGTAATAACTACCTACATTCAAAGGAACTTGGTAAATATTAAATAAGGCGCTCGGTGCGAAAGATTGCAAGCTTGAAGTTGAGGCCATGCTTAAGAAAAAGAAAATCCAGCACAACCAAACTGCAGTAAGCCTCAGGAAGGCAAATGCCCCTACAGGTGCGCCAGTAGGATTTGCAGCTTGAGCACTTGCGTGACCTTGCTCATGTCGCTCTTGAACGTTATCAATAAGGTAATTTTTATTAAGCCAGAGTACCGCCAGAATGATTGCCTCCAATGCGGCAGCCGCCAAGAAGGCCATGCGCCAATCACTGAGCTGTGCAATAGCAACCATGAAAGCCGGAGCAGCCGCCCAACCCAAATATCCGGTCACCCCATGCATGGAGTAAGCGTAAGGTAGATTAGGTGGCGATACTTTGTGATTGATCAGCGTGTAATCTACTGGGTGGAAAATACCGTTACCGCACCCAGCAATCACCGCCCCCATGATGAGCATCGCGTAACCATTGCTTTGTGAATAAACCAGGGCTGCCAGGACAAGCAACCCAATGCCGACGAATAAAACCGGTCTTGCCCCAATACGGTCCACCAAAAATCCAGAAGAAGCTTGGGAAACTGCAGAGACTATGAAGAAAACGGACATGAGCAAGCCAACTTCGGCATAGCTCAAAGAAAAGGCATCCATCAACCATGGAAACATGGGAGGGAGTACCAAATGAAAGAAATGGGAGCTGCCGTGAGCCAGGCTAATGAGACCAATAACCCGGACATCACTGGCGCGTCTACTTTTTAGAGCATCAGTCATGTACCGAGTGTACTGGCGCAGGAACATTCCTGCTGATGTGCGACCACCTTATTTACTAAAGTTAAAGTCGCCGTTCTTATCTACGTCTACAGGAACCGTATCCTTAGGGCCAAACTTACCTTCCAAGATCATCTTGGAGACTGGGTTCTCGATATATTGCTGAATAGCGCGCTTCAAAGGTCTTGCTCCAAATACTGGATCAAAGCCCACCTCTGCAATCTTCTTCAGAGCGGCATCACTGACCTCAAGCTGCATATCAATCTTCGCCAAGCGGTCGGACAAGTTCTTGAGCAAGATCTTCGCGATATTGGCGATATTGTCTTTGTCCAAACCATGGAACACGACGATCTCGTCAATCCGGTTTAAGAACTCAGGACGGAAGTGACTCTTTAACTCCTCAAAGACCGCCTCTTTAATCTCCAATTGCTTCTTACCAACCATAGACTGAATGAGATGGGAACCGATGTTGCTGGTCATCACAATCACCGTGTTTTTAAAGTCCACAGTACGACCCTGACCATCTGTTAAGCGGCCATCATCTAAGACTTGCAAGAGTACGTTAAAGACGTCTGGGTGAGCCTTTTCGATCTCATCAAACAAAATGACGCTGTAAGGATGGCGACGGACTTGTTCAGTCAAATAGCCACCCTCTTCATAGCCCACATAACCTGGAGGCGCCCCGATGAGTCGAGCCACACTATGCTTTTCCATGAACTCACTCATGTCGATGCGGATCAAGTGATCTTCGCTATCAAACAGGAAGCCAGCTAAGGCTTTGCATAATTCAGTTTTACCAACACCAGTAGGCCCCAAGAATAAGAACGATCCATAAGGGCGATGTTCTTCAGCGAGGCCAGCGCGGGAACGGCGGATTGCATCAGAGACCGCGCGAATAGCCTCCTCTTGACCAACCACGCGCTTATGCAACAACTCTTCCATCTTCAGTAATTTATCGCGCTCACCCTGCATCATCTTCGATACTGGAATACCGGTTGCACGAGATACTACTTCAGCGATTTCCTCAGCGCCGACTTGGGTACGTAAGAGCTTGTTCTTTACAACGCCACCTTTATCACCCTTTGCCTCTGCAGCGGCAGCGGATTTGAGTTTAGCCTCGAGCTCTGGTAATTTGCCATACTGCAATTCAGCAACTTGCTCTAACTTACCTTCACGCTGTAGCTTATTAATATCGGCGCGTACTTTTTCAATCTCTTCTTTGACGTGTGCGGCACCCAATACAGCGCCTTTTTCTGCTTTCCAGATTTCCTCTAAGTCAGCATACTCGGCACCCAGACGCTGAATCTCATCCTCGATTAAAGCAAGGCGTTTTTGTGAGGCTTCGTCTTTTTCTTTCTTGACAGCTTCGCGCTCAATTTTGAGCTGAATCAGTCGACGTTCAAGCTTATCCATCACCTCTGGCTTAGAATCAATCTCCATCCGAATACGGGAGCCTGCCTCATCAATCAAATCAATTGCCTTATCTGGCAAGAAGCGATCGGTGATGTAGCGATGAGACAGTTCTGCAGCAGCCACAATCGCAGGATCGGTGATTTCAATACCGTGATGCAGCTCGTAGCGCTCTTGCAAGCCACGCAAGATCGCAATAGTCGCTTCCACACTTGGCTCCTCGACCATCACTTTTTGGAAACGACGCTCAAGCGCAGCGTCTTTTTCAATGTACTTGCGGTACTCATCTAAAGTAGTAGCGCCGATGCAATGCAATTCACCTCGAGCCAAGGCGGGCTTTAGCATATTGCCAGCATCCATAGCGCCATCACCCTTGCCGGCACCTACCATCGTATGAATTTCGTCAATAAAGATGATGGTCTGACCTTCATCTTTAGCCACATCACTCAGCACGGCTTTAAGGCGTTCTTCGAACTCACCGCGGTATTTGGCGCCAGCCAAAAGCAAAGCCATATCCAAGACCAAGACACGCTTATTTTTTAAGGTTTCAGGAACTTCACCATTCACGATACGTTGGGCTAAGCCTTCCACAATCGCGGTTTTACCTACGCCAGGCTCACCAATGAGAACGGGATTGTTCTTCCCACGACGTTGCAAGATCTGAATGGTGCGACGAATTTCATCATCACGACCAATGACAGGATCAAGCTTACCCATACGAGCGCGCTCAGTTAAATCGATGGTGTACTTCTTTAACGCTTCACGTTGACCTTCAGCATCTGCACTATTCACTGATTCTCCCCCGCGCACTAAATCAATAGCCGCCTCTAACGATTTACGATTTAAACCATTTTCACGAGCAACCTTGCCTAGCTCGCCCTTGTCATCCGCCACCACCAGCAAGAACAACTCGCCGGCAATAAATTGATCATTTCGCTTGTTGGCTTCTTTTTCACACAAGTTCAGCCAGTTACTTAAATCGCGACCTACCTGCACCTCACCGCTGGTGCCTTGCACTTCCGGGAGATTGTTAATCAGTTTCTCGGCGCCTTTTTCTAGGCCCTGCACATTGACGCCGGCACGAGTTAATAAACTCTTGGCACTGCCGTCAGAATCACGCAGCATAGCCAACAACAAATGGGCTGGCTCGATATATTGATTGTCTTTTGCCAAAGCAAGGCTTTGCGCCTCACTCAGCGCTTCTTGAAATTTAGTAGTTAATTTATCTATTCTCATTTTTTACCCTATCTACTCTCAATATCACTATCTATAGAATATAGGGGCATTCTGATGAATTTCAAGTGTTTGAGACCCCTTTTAAGCGAATTTACTCCTATTTTGACCTGGCTTGTTTACCTCCTAGAGTGCGCTGATGGCACTTATTACGCAGGCATTACCAATCGCCTGGAGCATCGCCTAGCTGCCCATAATTCAGGGGAAGGTGCCCGCTATACGAGGGCGCGCATACCAGTTATCCTTTTGGCAACCCAAGAGCACCCCGATCGATCTGAGGCCTCTAAGGCAGAATCACGACTGAAGAAATTACCGAGATCTGAAAAGCTGGGGTTCTTTAAAGTCCAGGCTATTAAAGATACTTACCAGACCCCTTGGGTGCCAAAGGGATCACCTGATTCTTGAAACTTCCCGCTAGTGCTTTTTTTAATATTTTGTAAATATCCAGATCAAACTCACCCTCCCCCGAGTCTGCCAATTCGTAGAGCTCTTCCTCGTTTATCGCTGTACCAAGATAACGCCATCGATCAATCACATGCATATGACCGGCTTCCTTAATAGCAACAGGGCCCGCGTAAGGCCACATCTGAACCTGAAATAATTCCAAGGCAGTTTTCAGCTGCAGATTATGTAAATCAATAGGCGAGCCTCCAATGCACGCGCCTCCACATTGCCGCACTTGATAGCCAAAGCAAGCCTTGCCTTCAATGCGCTTCTCTAAGCCTAGGATCGCCTCACATAGGCGATATTTTTTTGCAATCCCTTTGAGGTAAGCATTAGCCTCTCTTTTGCTATAAAACAAGCCATAGAGGTTTTCTTGAAATCCGGGATCCAATTCACGATGACCCACCAGCCGTGGTGTTAGAAAGCCACTTTCATCCAGCTCTAATTTCCATGCGCAGAGATCTTTGGAGCGACGTAATTTAATGTTCATACTCGGCATGCGCTCTTTGATTAAGCGCGACTCCAGAATTAATGCGCCAAGCTCTCCACTGGTCTCAATCCAGTCGATATCCCTCACCTGCAAAGAGAGCTTCATTTCTTTTCGCAAGGTGAGTGCCCCTTGAAAATGCCCCATCACCCTGCTACGTAGCGAAATACTCTTGCCGATATACAGCGGAGCTTTATTCTCACCATAGAAAATATAGCAACCCGGTTTCTCAGGAATGGAGTCCACCAGCTCTTTGTCAATATTGGGCGGTAAACTGGCATTACCAAGCAGTTGGTTAACTGCTTTCAGCAGCGGTTCACACCCAAACTTCGCTTCACATACTCGCCAAAACTGTAGCAATAAGTCTGCGTCCCCAAGCGCTCGATGCCGAGAGCTCATCTTTAAGTGATGGGCGCTGATGATGGTATCTAGATTGTGTCTAGCCTGCTCTGGAAAGAGCAATCGAGATAGCTTCACAGTGCAAAGTACCTTAGGCTTAAAGTCGATACCCACCCGCTTAAAGGATGCCTTCAAAAATCCATAATCAAATCGGGCGTTATGGGCTACAAAAATCTTGCCCTCCAGTTCTTGCGCAATTTCTGCTGCTAGATCCTCGAAAGGTGGCCGCTTACTAACCATCTCCGGCCGAATACCGGTCAAGCTTTGGATATTTTGTGGAATACCTGTTTGGGGATTAATAAGGCTTTCCCAAGTGTCGACTTGATTATGAATAAGCGATTTAATGCCTACTTCGGTAATTCGGTCACGCTCAAAATGAGAGCCCGTTGTTTCAATATCTACAAAGGCTAATGGGGGATATTCATGATCAGTCGCAGACATGTGCAGGTAATAAATGACTTATTTTTAGCCCGCTTTGTGCAAGTAGTCACCAAAACTAAAAATGGAGTTGGGTCCTAACGGAACATCCTCTACCTTTTTGAATGCCGTTTTAATGACCCTCTGAACCTCGCCTTTAGATGGCTTGTTCACTTTTGATTCTGGATACGAGAAAGCCTGACGCTCAGGGGCTGTCTTGGCCTCGCTAAATCGTGGCACATAATCCTTGATTGCATCAGAGAGACTCACATTTGCCATGCAACTCAGCATATAGGTTTCTAGGGACTGATATAACTCACTCGCAATATCGCAGGCCTCGACTTTCCGCTTCTTAATGTAGTTCAGCGCCAAAACCACATCCTTAATGGTGACCATTCTGGGGTCCTGTAGCAAGGTATAGCCACCGTTGCGACCCTTCATCCCCTTAACAATTCCGGCGGCACGCAAAGCACTCAGCAGCAACTCTATTCTGCTAATAGATAATTTTTGACGTTGCGCGAGCTCGAGGCCGGTAACGGGATGAACACTGCTCGAATGAGATGCAATATCAACCAGAGTATTCAGGGCGGCTTTCACTGCGGTATTGACGTTCATAATGGATTTGGTAAATAAGTTGAATTAATTCAAGTATGGGATTGAATGCGGTTTTTTGCAGGGCGCCCATCTTTAACCCTTCTTTACTTATGGTTGCATCAACCCAAGAAAGGCTTAATCTCAGCCATGAGCCGCTGAAATTGCTCACGCCTGAGAAACTGACCAATCTCGACACTCTGCCCTGTCTGCGAAATAGAGAATACTTTTTCGTGCTCTTGTGGCTGAGATAGCCTAGCCCAGCGGGTATTGAATTCCACGATAGTCTCTTTGTAGGCAATAAATTTCCGCACCACCAAGCGTGTGCCGCTGATTTCAATCTCCTCAAAATCCAAAGCGTGTCGGCAATACACCAAAAAACCGGTTGTCACTGCCGTTAACTCTATTGCAGTAAAAATTAAGATGATTTTTATCCCAGCCAATAAAAAACCTGTCGCTACGGTTATCGATAGACCAACCAGAGCAAGGTAGAACTTGAGCAATTGACTGGGTGTCAATGCGCAGTTTCGCCTCATTCTCCAAGTTTTCATTGGGGGGTGGATATCTAAACTGAGGTATTAGCGGCTTGGGCTTTTTTGGCCTTCTCAAGCTGATCGGCGCTTCGCTGCTGAAAGTCGACCATGGTGTGATAACCCATCTGATAGCAAGGGCAGTGCTTACCCAAAATCCAGCGTGCGAGCTTAACTCTTAATTTTTGAATCATATTTATTCTCCTGTGAATAGGAAGCAATTTATCCTAAAAACAAGATTGCTGCCGAACAGCCTGCTTGCAATCTACCCCCCAAGAAACGATTAAGACCCAGGTTTAGGGTCTTTAAACTCTGGACTCGGATCCGAGGGCTTGCTTCTTACTGACATCAATGGTGGCGCACTCATTTTCTCGCCATCCCACACCTGGCCACACCAACACTCCCCCGCATCATTAATGATGCAGACGCCTGAGCCACAACAACGTTTATCTGGTGCTTTCATGATTAACCTATCAGTCCCGAACGATTCATAATGAAGGCTATTCTAGAGTTTTTAACGAAATAGCGTATTCATCCCCAGTCTATCAACCTGTCATGCAAAACCAGTTATTTGATCTTTTGAGTACCCCCGAACCAATCGTCATATTGGCAAAAGATGGTCAAGCTGAATATCTCAACAATTTTTATGCTGTAGATGAGTGCCATGATTTATTTCAGAATCTATTCTGCTCTCTACCCTGGGAATCCGATCAGATAATCCTGTTTGGAAAATTAGTTACCACCAGTAGAAAAGTGGTCTGGGTAGCCGATCCCGAGTGTCCGTATACCTACTCTGGAATTCAAAAAACGCCTCATACCTGGACTAATGAATTACTGCAAATAAAGCACAAGATTGAGCAAGCAACTGGCCACAGCTACAACTCTTGTTTGCTCAATTTGTATCACACCGGCAACGAGGGCATGGGCTGGCATAGTGATAATGAGAGAGAGCTCGATAGCACTTCGTCTATTGCTTCCCTCAGTCTTGGTGCTCGACGTAAATTTGCATTCCGTCATAAGCAGGATAAAAGGACCACTTCAGTATTCCTTGAAAATGGCAGCTTACTCATTATGCGCCCACCTATTCAGGAATACTGGAATCATAGTCTGCTGAAAACCAAGACTGTCATGAGCCCCAGAATCAACCTGACGTTTCGCAAAATACTATCTAGAATATGAATCCCAAGAGAGCAATTAAAAAAGTAGCGGTGATTGGTGCAGGCATTGCCGGTCTCTCCTGCGCAAGAGCATTGCAGTCATCCGGTATATCGGTAGATATCTTTGAGAAGAGTCGCGGCCCCAGTGGACGCATGAGTACACGTCGCACCGAGGACTGGTCAGCAGATCATGGCGCTCAGTATTTCACTGCTAGAGATCCGCGCTTTATTCAAGAGCTTCAGGATTGGATTCAGGCTGGCACTGCTGACACGTGGTCACCTAAGCTCAAGGTGTATGAAGCTAATGCATGGCGCGATAGTGATTCACAAGAAGCTCGCTATGTTGGTACCCCCAATATGAGCTCACCCGGAAAGTATTTAACTGAAAACCTATCTATTCAATATGAAAGAACCATTACTAGACTGGAGTCGAGAGATGGTGAGTGGGCTCTTCGGTGCAGTGAGACTGGTGAAATTGCAACGCTATATGACTTTGTCGTATTAGCCCTGCCCGCACCCCAGGTCAGCGCCCTAGCTGGTGATCTTGATCCCCAACTGGCCTACGTCACAGGTTTAGCGCAGATGAAAGCTTGCTGGACAATGATGGCGCATTTTCCAAAGCAATTGAGTGAAGAATTTGATGCTGCATTTGTCAATCAAGAAATCATCAGCTGGGTTTGTCAGAATAATTCCAAACCAATGCGCCAAGGAAAGCTGGTGTGGACTATCCATGGAAACCCAAGCTGGAGCCAGGAGAATATTGAGTTAAACAAGGAAGAGGCTCAAACCCAAATGTTGGCATGCCTTAGGAGCATGGGCTTTGATTGCCAAGACTCCGAAATCAGCATGCATCGGTGGCGCTACGCAAGCGGAGGTCTCAATAACCCAATCCAATTTCTCTTGCTACCGAATGTCAATCTAGGGCTCTGCGGTGACTGGCTGAATGGCGGTAAAGTGGAAGGCGCCTGGCTAAGCGGACTAGAACTGGCTTCGGAAATAAATAACGGCTATAAAAACTAGATTAACTCCATTTAGCCATTGCAGCATCGTCAGTCACGCGGGCATCAACCCATCTACTACCCTCTGGGGTCTCTTCTTTTTTCCAAAATGGGGCCGCTGTTTTGAGGTAGTCCATGATGAACTCACAAGCAGCAAATGCTTCACCTCTGTGCGCGCTAGTGACTGCTACTAAAACAATTTGATCTTCCGGCAATAACAGCCCTACTCGATGGATAACTAGCACCCTGTAAATATCCCAGCGGCCTCTAGCTTGCCGGATAATTTCCTCGAGAGATTTTTCAGTCATACCAGGATAATGCTCTAGCGTCATACCCTTTACTTGGCTGCCGTCATTCATATCGCGCACTGTACCTACGAAAGTGACTACCGCGCCTACACGAGGGTCATCCTTGCGCAGTGCCTTGACCTCGGTCGTTAAATCAAAGTCTGACTCTTGAATGCGGATCAAATCATTTTGCATCTTAGCCGCCAGTGACTGGAGGAAAGAAAGCCACTTCAGCACCCTCAACTAGCGATGCTGTATCTTTAACCATCTCTTGATTTAATGCACAGCGAATGACTTTGTTGCTAGCTAATACTTCAGCCCAAGGGTTGCCACGTTGGGTGAGGTAAGCCCTTAAGTCGGCGATCGTCTTTACCTCTTCTGGCAGAGTAATACTCTCCTCGGTAAGACCAAGACCTTCACGCAGTGAGGCAAAGAATCGCAATTGGAGTTTCATAGATGAATGCTAATCCGATTAGGCGAGCAGTGCATTAAAAGGAATGTACCTCACCATATCCCCCGCCTTAATTGCCTGCCCTGGAGGACAGTCCACCAAGCCATCACCCCATGACGCACTGGTGAGCACCCCAGAGCTTTGGTTAGGAAATAGATCTAAGCCGCCCTGAGTATTTATCTTGACGCGCAGAAATTCATTACGGCGATCAGCTTTAAGCCAATCAAAATCGGCACGCATAGGATAGGATTGCGGAAGACTTGCGTCTCTTCCTTGCAGCCTGAGGATAAATGGTCGTACAAACAACAAAAATGTGACGAAGCTGGATACCGGATTTCCGGGTAGGCCGATAAACCAGGCTTCGGCCTGAGCTTCACCATCTGCTTTTCGTACGGCACCAAATGCTAGCGGCTTGCCCGGCTTAATTGCAATTTGCCAAAGATCTAGCCTGCCTTCTGCAGTGACTGCCGGTTTGATGTGATCTTCCTCGCCCACGGATACGCCGCCGGAAGTGATGATCAAGTCGTGATCTTTGCTGGCTTTACGTAAGGTTTCTCTAGTGGCGTTGAGGCTATCAGGAACAATTCCAAAGTCAGTAGCATCACAACCCAAGGATTGAATACATGCCAACAAGGTATCGCGATTGGAGTTGTAGATACCACCAGGTTTAAGCGGCTCACCAGGAAGAGATAGCTCATCACCCGTGAAGAATGCGGCAACCTTCACTCTACGCTTGACGTTTAAATGCGTTAAGCCAGCAGAGGCAGCAACACCCAATTCCTGTGGACGCAAAAAAGTGCCTGCAATTAATGCAGCTTTACCCGCTGTTAGATCCTCGCCTTGTCTACGAATCCATTGACCTACTGTTGGAACCAGGTTGACTTGCACTTGATCAGTCGACCCCTCTGGGATGGCGCAGTCTTCCTGCATCACTACCGCATCCGCACCCAGTGGAACTGGGGCGCCAGTAAATATTCTGGCAACCGTGCCGGGCTCAAGTGTTACGCCGACTGATCCCGCCGGAATGCGTTGCGCAATCTTCAAAATACTTCCCGATACTTGGGTATCGGCAGTACGTAGCGCATAGCCATCCATTGAGGTGTTATCGAGCGGAGGTACATCTACCAAGCTATTGACGCTCTCAGCAAGCACTCGGCCCAATGCGACTTGCATCGGGACGATCTCACTCTCTATTACCGGCTTAGCGTGTGACAGCAAATGGTCCAAGGCCTGCTGAGCAGTCAACATCGGAGACTTAGTCATAGCGCTTAATGAATTTAGTTGAGATGAGTGGTGATGAAGTTTTTGACTTGATTGACATCGGCATCGATATTTTCAACGCGCTGCGGCAAAGACTTGATGTCTTTAAATGCTACCGGGCACTCTGCAGGGCGACCCAAGGCGATTTCAATCGTTTCTTCAAACTTAATCGGTAATGCAGTCTCGAGCACCAACATGGGAATACCTGCTTGCAAATGCTCACGTGCAACCTTCACGCCATCTGCTGTATGCGTATCGATCATCACGCCATAGCGTTGGTCAATATCACGGAGTGTCTCCAGGCGATTTTCATGGGTGCTGCGGCCAGACTGGAAGCCATACTTTGCCATCTCCTTGAAGACGGCATCTTTTGAAATATCAAACCCACCAGCTTCATCCACCTGCTTAAACATACCTGCAGTGGCTTTGCCGTCCTGACCCATAAGGTCAAAGACAAAGCGCTCAAAGTTACTCGCCTTAGAAATATCCATGGAAGGACTGGAAGTATGCAAAGTCTCTGCAGATTTACGCGCACGATACACGCCAGTGCGGAAGAACTCATCGAGAACATCATTCTCGTTAGTAGCTGCAATCAAATGCTCAATCGGCAAGCCCATCATGCGGGCAATGTGGCCGGCGCAGATATTGCCAAAGTTACCGGACGGCACAGTAAAGGAAACCTTTTCAGAGCTGGACTTGGTAGCTAGCAAATAACCTTGGAAGTAATACACGACCTGAGCAACAACTCGACCCCAGTTAATGGAGTTCACAGTGCCGATTTGATGATTCGCTTTAAAGCCATGGTCGTTGCTGACTGCTTTAACAATATCCTGGCAATCATCAAACACGCCAGCTACTGCCAAGTTAAAAATATTGGGGTCTTGCAGTGAATACATTTGTGCAGACTGGAAGGCGCTCATCTTGCCGCGTGGTGAGAGCATAAAAACCTTCACACCCTCTTTACCACGCATAGCGTATTCAGCAGCACTACCCGTATCACCAGAGGTTGCACCCAAAATATTCAGCTTTTGGCCTTTTTTCTTTAAAGCGTATTCAAAGAGATTGCCAAGCAATTGCATGGCCATATCTTTAAATGCCAAAGTTGGGCCATTAGACAAGCTCAATAAACCAATCCGCGTGCCTTGCTCCTCACCCAACCAATGCAATGGCGTAATATCTTTAGCATTATCTTGAGTGCGGCCGTTGCAATAGACCTGCTCTGTGTACGTTTTACGCAATAAGGCACGTAAATCATTTTCTGGAATGTCGTCGCAATACAAGCTTAAGACTTCATAAGCGAGATCGGCATAAGACAAGCTACGCCAAGAATCCAACTGCTCTTTGCTGATTTGTGGATATTCAGTAGGCAGATACAATCCGCCGTCTGGGGCCAGGCCGCCCAGCAGGATTTCTAGAAAGGATTGCTGTGGGCTATTGCCCCGAGTCGATTGGTAACGCATGGCTAATTAGGACAGATTTTCTAAGCGGACCTTCACTACTTCGCCAGCAACGGTCTTCAGATTCTGAATGTCCTGAATTGCGGCAAGCATGTGCTTTTCTTTGGTCTCATGAGTTAAAGCAACTAAATCGGTTTGACTCTCACCCTCATCCGCCTCTTTTTGCAAGAGCGCATCAATCGAGATGCCGTGAGCAGCCAAGATCTTTGTGATGTCCGCCAATACGCCAGCTTGATCCGCTACACGTAAGCGCAGGTAATAGCTGGTGGTGATTTCACCCATGGGCAATACAGCGATATCGCGCACTGCCTCTGGCTGGAATGCCAAGTAGGGAACTCGACTCTCAGGGCTCGCACCCAATAAACGGGTGATGTCCACTAAATCAGCAATGACTGCTGAGGCGGTTGGCTCTGAGCCTGCGCCTTTACCGTAATACAGCGTAGTACCTACTGCATCACCAAATACCTGAACGGCGTTCATGGCGCCTTCTACGTTTGCAATTAAACGCTTGGTCGGAATTAATGTTGGATGCACGCGTAGCTCTACACCAGTGGTGGTCTTTTTAGCGATACCGAGCAACTTAATGCGATAGCCTAATTGCTCAGCATATTTAATATCGATTGCATCTAACTTCGTAATACCTTCAACGTGTGCTTTTTCAAACTGCATTGGAATACCAAATGCAATTGCACTCATGATGGTTGCTTTATGGGCAGCATCAACGCCTTCAATATCAAACGTGGGATCTGCTTCTGCGTAACCTAAGCGCTGTGCTTCCTTCAAGACGGTGGCAAAGTCCAACCCTTTGTCGCGCATCTCAGAAAGAATGAAGTTAGTCGTGCCGTTAATGATGCCGGCGATCCACTCAATGCGGTTCGCAGTTAAGCCTTCACGCAAAGCCTTAATAATTGGAATGCCACCAGCAACCGCAGCTTCAAATGCCACCATCACGCCTTTTTCATGCGCGGCTTTAAAGATCTCGTTACCGTGCACGGCGATCAAAGCTTTATTGGCTGTCACCACATGCTTACCAGCAGCGATTGCTTCAAGCACTAGGTCTTTTGCAATACCGTAGCCACCAATCAACTCAACAACGATGTCGATCTCAGGATTGTTAATAACGGCACGAGCATCACTCACGACTTGCGCATGATCCTTGACTAACTCTTTGGCGCGTTCTACATTGAGATCAGCAACGGTATGAATACGAATGCCGCGACCAGCACGACGAGTAATTTCATCCTGGTTGCGCTCGAGAACAGTGAATACGCCACCACCTACAGTGCCAATACCTAATAGACCAACTTGAATCGGTTTCATGATGCCTTTGTTGCTGTTGAATTAGCCGCTTTACGACTATGTTTTTGACGATAACGCTCCAGAAAACGTGCGAGACGAGCAATCGCCTCTGTCAGCACATCTTCATGAGGTAAGAACACTACACGGAAGTGATCTGGTTTAGCCCAATTAAAACCAGAGCCTTGAACCAGCAATACTTTCTCTTCCTTCAAAAGATCGGCCACAAACTGCTGATCATCTGCAATGGGGTACATCTCTGAATCTAGCTTTGGGAATAAATACAAAGCAGACTTTGGTTTGACACAAGTGACGCCAGGAATTGCTGTAATGAGTTTCCAGGCGAGATCGCGCTGCTTAGCCAAGCGGCCGCCTTCGGCCACCAAATCATTAATACTTTGGTAGCCACCCAGAGCGGTTTGAATAGCGTACTGACCTGGCACATTGGCACATAAACGCATCGAGGACAACATATTAAGACCTTCGATGTAATCTCGAATCATCTCTTTATCCCCTGAAACTACCATCCAGCCAGCGCGGTAGCCGCAAGAGCGATAGTTCTTAGATAAACCATTGAAGGTGATCGTCACCACATCGGTTGATAAGGATGCCAAAGAGATGTGCTTCTCCTGGTCGTACAACATCTTGTCGTAAATCTCATCAGCAAAGAGAATTAAGCCGTGTTCACGCGCGATTGAAGTTAACTCTGTCAGCACCTCTTTGGAATAGATTGCACCAGTAGGATTGTTGGGGTTAATCACCACAATCGCTTTAGTGTGGGGCGTAATCTTTTTGCGCAAATCTGCGAGATCAGGCGCCCACTCCTGAGATTCATCGCATAAATAGTGCACTGGGGTACCACCAGATAAGCTCACTGCAGCTGTCCACAATGGATAATCAGGCGCAGGCACCAAGACTTCATCGCCGTTATTAAGCAATGCGTTCATGGCAATTACGATGAGCTCAGAAACGCCATTACCAGTGTAGATGTCATCCAAAGTAACCCCTTGGATGCCTTTTTCTTGGCAATACTGCATGATTGCCTTGCGCGCCGCAAAAATCCCTTTGGAATCAGAGTACGCTGAGGCATTACCCAAATTGCGAATCATGTCCAACTGAATCTCTTCGGGGGGATCAAAGCCAAAAACACCCACATTGCCGATGTTTAATTTGATGATTTTGTGGCCTTCTTCCTCCATGCGCTGAGCAAGCTCCAGCACAGGTCCACGGATGTCGTAACAGACGTGATTGAGTTTTTCGGACTTTAGGATCGGTTTCACAATAAATTAAAGGGTAAGTTCTTGAAATCTAGGAAAAAACAGCTGGCTATAATCCTCATAATTATGACAGAGAGTCCACGTGAAGCTTCAATCTGACCCCCATTCCGGAGCCAATACGATCACCGGTTACGGTGATGGCTATGTAGAGATCAACAGGACTCCCTATAGTCACGCGGTTTTATTGAGCTCGGACGGAGAAATCCAGGACTGGGCCGTTCAATCCTTTGACGAGCTTCGTACGGCAGATTTCAGCCAAATGGTGACCCTCAAACCTGAATTAATCCTAATTGGGACTGGTAAGCGCCAGCGCTTCCCCAAGCCTGAACTTCTAAAAACACTGATTGAGGCCAAAATTGGCTTTGAGGTGATGGATTCACAGGCAGCCTGTCGTACCTACAATATTTTGGTTGGCGAGGGCCGCCAAGTCTTGCTCGCCCTCATCGTGGAAGCCATCTAATGCAATTTGGTCACATTCGACAGTCAAGCGCCCTGAACCCAGTCTCCGTTTTGATATTGGTGCTGGTGTATGCATTACTCTGGTTTGGCACCCTCAATTACCGCCACCTCATCCCATCGGATGAAGGTCGTTACGCTGAGATTGCCCGTGAGATGTTAGTGACTGGAGACTGGATCACTCCTCGCTATAACGGCTACAAGTATTTTGAAAAGCCGCCCTTACAAATTTGGGCTACTGCTAGCGCCTTTAGTGTTTTTGGTGTTGGTGACTGGCAAGCGCGTTTGTGGACTGCGCTGACTGGCTTTTTCACAATCGTATTGATTGGGTTTACTGGAGCGCGCATCTATAGTGCTCGCGCAGGCTGGTTAGCTGCCATCGCTTTAGCATCCAGTCCAATGTGGGTCATTGGTGGCCACATGAACTCATTGGATATGGGGTTATCAGCCTTCTTAGTTGCTGCGCTCTGCAGTCTTTTGCTAGCGCAGACCTCACACAATCAAACTCATGGCCGCAATTGGATGTGGGCCTGCTGGGCCTTCATGGCCCTAGCAACACTGTCTAAAGGTGTCATCGGTGTGGCCATTCCGGGCATGGTATTTGTTGTCTACTCGATCACCGCTTGGGACTGGAAGATTTGGAAACGCCTACATATTATTAGCGGCAGCATTTTGTTCCTGGCAATAACCGCACCCTGGTTTATCTTGGTGGCGCAACGCAATCCCGAGTTCCTTGAGTTCTTTTTTATTCATGAGCACTTGCAGCGCTTTACTCAAACTGCCCACAGTAGAACGGGGCCGATCTATTACTTCCTCCCGCTACTGTTATTAGGCTTTTTACCTTGGATTGCACAAGTCCCCGGAGCGCTTATCCAAAGCTGGCGGGAGCGTAATCGCGAGTTCTCAAGCGGCTGGTTACTCACCTGTTGGTTTGCAGTGATCTTGGGCTTCTTTAGCGTTTCTCAGTCGAAACTACCTGGCTATATCATCCCCATATTTCCAGCGCTAGCCATGATGGTCGGGCATCGCTTAGATCGCAATTTGGGCTTTAGCAATTCACTCTCATTGCCTTGGCAATTACAAACCCTTTTCTTTGCAGTTCTGGGTGGTCTTGGATTTTTCTTCTTAGGAGAAGTGAGCAAGCAAGCCAGGCCTGATGAAATTGAATCCTATGCGCAATACACTTATTGGATTGTCACAGCCCTGATCGCATTGCTTTCCTGCAGTCTGCTGGCATTCATGCAAAGTAAGCGCAATGGTTTATCGAGCATTACGAGCTTTGCAAGCGGCCTCTTTCTCTGTGCCCTTATTGCAGGCACCGGCCACGAGACTCTCGGACGCGCGGTGTCTGGCATTGACCTGGTAGAGCAAGTCAAGATAGGGATTCCAGAAAAGGTTAACTTTTATTCCGTGCGCATCCTAGATCACACCGTGCCGTTCTATTTAGGCAGAACCATGACGATGGTGGAATTTCCAGATGAATTGGAGTTTGGCGTGAAGCAAGAGCCGGGGCTGTGGCTAGCAAGCTTAGATGCATTTATTGAGCGCTGGAAAGAAGATCAAACAGCCTATGCATTGATGGTTCCAGAGCAATATGTAGAACTCCAAAAGCTGAATTTACCGATGCAAGAAGTTGGGCGAGATTCCAGGCGCGTGATTGTGAGGCATCCTGAATCTACAAGCACTTCACCACAATAAGGTCTTAAGCTGAACTATGTCGACCACTGAAAACGTACTACCTTTTATTCCTTTCACGCGCCCACACTTCAATCAAGAAACAATTGATGCAGTTGCTGAGGTTTTGCGTTCTGGCTGGGTAACATCAGGCCCCAAGCTAGCGGAGTTTGAAGCTTCATTAAGTGAGTATTTTGGTGGCCGTCCTGTACGTTGTTTTGCTAATGGCACTGCAACCATGAAAATTGCTCTGCAGGTAGCTGGCATTGGGCCAGGCGATGAAGTCATCACCACCCCAATCTCCTGGGTTGCGACATCCAATGTCATTTTGGGAGTGGGTGCTACGCCCGTGTTCGTAGATATAGACCCCCTCACTCGCAATATTGATTTAAATAAAGTAGCTGCGGCAATTACACCTAAAACACGCGCCATCATGCCCGTCTATTTGGCTGGACTGCCAGTTGATATGGATGAGCTCTACGCACTAGCAAAACAATACAAGCTACGCGTTATTGAAGATGCTGCGCAGGCATTTGGATCGCAGTGGCAGGGGCAGAAGATTGGTAGCTTTGGAGACCTGGTGAGCTTTAGTTTTCAGGCAAACAAAAATTTATCTACCGTTGAGGGTGGCTGTCTTGTACTGAACAATGCCGATGAGGCTAAGCTGGCGGAGAAGTTTCGCTTGCAAGGTCTCACCCGCCAAGGCATGGACGGTATGGATGTGGATGTCCTTGGTGGCAAAGACAATTTGACCGATGTAAACGCCGTTATCGGCTTGCATCAACTCAAGCAACTACCGGCATTTCAGACGCGCAGAACCGCTTTAGCCAGACAATATTTCGATGTCATCCGCAGCGAGCTGAAATCTGCCGAATTGGGTGGTTTAAAGCTAGAGCTTCCAGTAGAGAATTTCACTGATAGCAACTGGCATATGTTCCAAATCGTTTTACCGCTTGAGCAATTACATGTGGATCGCGCGCAAGTGATGACCGAACTAAAGGATTTGGGCATTGGCACCGGTGTTCATTACCCCATCATCACTGGATTTACGCTGTACCAAAAGTTGGGCTACAACACCGAGTCCACTCCAATTGCCCAGCGTATCGGTCGCTCGATTCTGACCCTCCCGCTCTTCCCAGGAATGGCGGATGAAGATATTGGCCGTATAGCCAGCACTTTGGTGGGAATTCTGAAGAAACACCGTAAAAATTAGCCTTGGCAGCGGAATCAGGCAAAATTGCAGCATGACTGCAAATTTAGCTACCCAAGCCTGCAATCCCACACTCAGTATCGTCATCCCCGTTTATAACGAGGAAGATGGGCTCCAAGCTCTCTTTGATCGCCTTTATCCAGCGCTTGATGCAATGGCTAGCAAGCGCAATATTGCTTATGAAGTCGTGTTTGTGAATGACGGCAGTAAAGATCGCTCTGCTGGCATCTTGGCCCAGCAAGTGGAATTCAGGCCTGACGTGACCCGCGCCGTGTTGTTTCATAGTAACTTTGGTCAGCACATGGCGATCATGGCCGGCTTTGAATACGCCCGCGGTGAATACATCATTACGCTGGATGCTGACTTACAAAATCCCCCTGAAGAAATTGATGCCTTGGCCAATGAATTACTCAAGGGCCATGACTATGTCGGCACCATTCGGGCGAATCGTCGTGATAGCTTCTTCAGAAAATTGGCTTCACGTGCCATGAATCATTTGCGCCAAAAAATTACGCGTATCACCATGACCGATCAAGGTTGCATGTTGCGCGGCTACAGCCGTCGCATCGTGGATCTCGTGCGTCAGTGCGACGAGAGCAATACTTTTATTCCGGCACTGGCTTACACCTTTGCAGCAAACCCTACTGAAATCACCGTTAAGCACGAAGAGCGTTTTGCTGGTGAATCCAAGTACAGCCTCTATCAACTGATTCGCCTGAACTTTGACCTAGTGACTGGCTTCTCTGTCATGCCTTTGCAGATCTTCTCCATCTTGGGGATGTTGTTAGCCATGGCAGCCGGCAGTTTATTCATCTATCTCTTGGTTCGCCGCTTTGTGCTGGGCGCTGAGGTTGAGGGCGTCTTTACTCTTTTCGCACTCACCTTCTTTTTAATTGGCGTCATGCTCTTTGGTCTGGGCTTGCTTGGCGAATACATCGGCCGCATCTACCAGCAAGTCAGAGAGCGCCCACGCTATGTTGTGCAGACCGTTTTAGAGAAAAAATAATTGCGCGCAGTCGTCTTTGCTTATCACGATGTAGGGGTTAACTGCCTCAAAGCATTGCTGAGTGCGGGCATACAGATTGACCTGGTCGTGACCCATCAAGATGATCCTCATGAGAACGTGTGGTTTGGGAGTGTCGCCAAACTCTGTGAGGATCAACATATTCCCCACATCACACCCAATGCCAATCAGTTGCTGGATCTCGTTCCACGGATTCAGCAACTAGCACCTGACTACCTTTTCTCTTTTTATTACCGCCATATGATTCCGGCTGAGCTCTTAGCTTGCGCCAAGATTGCCGCCCTCAATATGCATGGCTCCTTACTACCAAAATATCGCGGCCGCGCACCAGTGAATTGGGCCATCCTGCATGGAGAAGCTGAAACTGGTGCCACTTTGCACATCATGGAAGCCAAGCCAGATGCGGGCGATATCGTGGGTCAGTCAGCGGTCGCCATTGGCCCCAATGAAACTGCTACCGATGTCTTTGGCAAAGTGAGTCAGGCAGCCGTTACCGTAATCAAGCAGGTGCTACCCGATCTTATTCAAGGCCACATCCCCAGAAAACCCAATTTACTCGCTCAAGGCAGCTATTTTGGGGGTCGCAAGCCTGCGGATGGGGAAATTTTGTGGCATCAGACAGCTAAGCAGGTTCATGACCTTGTCAGAGCCGTTGCACCGCCCTATCCCGGCGCTTTTACGGATTGGCAAGGTCAGCGCATGATTGTGGCTCGCACCAGCCTAGAGGGGCCGTTTCCGGCTCAACTGGATCTTCAGACCCCTGGTATCCAAGTGGTTGATAATCAGGTATTCGGCATTTGTGGCGACCAACAAGCAGTAGTAATACTGGACTGGTTCCCAGCCAAAACACATTAGATTAAAAACGAGGCAGTAAAGATGAAAAAAGTACTCATTCTTGGTGTAAACGGCTTTATTGGTCACCACCTTTCAAAGCGCATCCTAGAGACGACCGATTGGGATGTCTATGGCATGGATATGCAAAATGATCGCCTGGGTGATTTGGTAAACCATCCCCGCATGCACTTCTTTGAAGGTGACATCACCATCAATAAAGAGTGGGTTGAATATCACATCCGTAAATGCGATGTCATTCTGCCTTTGGTGGCGATTGCTACTCCAGCAACCTATGTACAGCAGCCACTCAAAGTATTTGAGCTCGACTTTGAAGCGAACTTACCTATCGTGCGCTCTGCTGTTAAGTACAAAAAACATTTGGTGTTTCCATCCACATCTGAAGTGTATGGAATGTGTGAAGATGCTGAGTTCGATCCCGCTCAATCCACAATGGTTTATGGCCCGATTAATAAGCCTCGCTGGATTTACGCTTGCTCCAAGCAATTAATGGATCGCGTGATCTGGGGTTACGGTATGGAAGGTTTGCGCTTTACCCTCTTCCGTCCATTTAACTGGATTGGCCCTGGTCTTGACAGCATCTACACACCAAAAGAAGGATCTTCCCGTGTGGTGACTCAGTTCCTAGGTCATATTGTTCGTGGCGAACCCATTAACGTCGTTGATGGTGGCGCCCAGAAACGTGCCTTTACTTATGTTGATGACGGTATCGATGCCTTAATGCGCATCATTGACAACAAAGATGGTGTTGCGAACGGCAAGATCTACAACATTGGTAATCCAAAGAACAATCACTCTATTCGCGAACTCGCCAACCAAATGCTAGAAATTGCTCGTAGCATTCCGGAGTACGCAAAGACAGCTAATGAAGTGAAGATTGTTGAAACCACTTCAGGCGCTTACTACGGTGAAGGCTACCAAGATGTTCAAAACCGCGTTCCTGCCATTGATAACACGATGAGTGAATTGGGCTGGAAGCCAACGACCAATATGATCGATGCCCTCAAGAATATCTTTGAAGCCTATCGCGAAGATGTAGAAAAAGCACGTCACCTCGTTGATAACGAATAAGCGAAAGTAAATTTAAGGGTTCATGGCTAAGATTGCTCTCAAGGTAGATGTTGATACCTTACGCGGCACCAAAGAGGGTGTACCTAATTTAGCGCGCACGCTTGAACGCTTTGGCCTTAAGGCCACCTTTCTGTTTAGCTTAGGTCCCGACCATACGGGCTGGGCACTCAAGCGCGTATTTAAGCCAGGCTTTCTGAAGAAAGTGAGCCGCACCTCTGTAGTGGAGCACTACGGCATCAAGACCTTGCTCTACGGCGTCCTCTTGCCTGGCCCGGATATTGGCAAGCAAGCCGCCGCTGAAATGCGGGCAATTGATGCTGCTGGTCATGAGACTGGTATTCATACTTGGGACCATGTAGCTTGGCAAGATGCGGTACGTAATCGCGATGCCCAGTGGACAAAAGCCCAGATGCAAAAAAGCTGGGATCGCTTTATTGAAATATTTGGGCACCCACCAGTAACTTATGGCGCTGCTGGCTGGCAAATGAATGAAGTCGCTTTTGAACAATTAGACCAATGGGGAATCCAATACTCTTCCGATGGCAGAGCTCAACCCAACCTCATGCCTTACCGTTTTACGTTACCGACTGGCAAAGCAAAGCACGTGCAATACCCAACTACCTTGCCCACTTTTGATGAGTTGATTGGCATAGATGATGCCGATGAATTTGGCGCAGTCAAAAAACTCCTCGAAATCACCCAAAGCAATCCCAATGACCAGGTATTTACACTGCATGCAGAACTTGAGGGTCAAAAGTTTCTACCTGCGTTTGAGCAACTGCTAGCGGGATGGCTCAACCAAGGTCACGACTTAGTCACCATGGGCGAACTTCACCAATCCTGGGAAGCTACCAAACAACTCGATAAAATAGCCACACAGCCAGTAACTTGGGGTGCAATCCCCAACCGCAGTGGCGAACTGATTTTGCAAGCAGTGTAAGCAGCGCTAAAGTAAGTAGCACCATGAATTAGCAACATAGAAAAATTAAATAAGAGAGAGCATCATGACAGTAGAAATTGGTAAGCCAATGCCCCAGTGCGCGATCCCAGCGACTTCGGGACTCACTTTTACTCCAGACTCTGCCAAGGGCAAAAAGCTAGTGATTTATTTTTACCCAAAGGATATGACTCCAGGATGTACTGCTGAGTCAGGCGAATTTCGGGACAACATTGATGCCTTCACTAAAGCAAACACCTTGATCGTTGGCGTATCTCGGGATAGCCTGAAATCTCATGATAATTTTCGGAGCAAACTGGAACTGCCATTCGAGCTGGTTGCCGATACCGAAGAAACCCTTTGCCAATTGTTTGGCGTTATGAAGATGAAGAATATGTATGGCAAACAAGTTCGTGGCGTAGAACGCAGCACCTTCCTCTTTGACTCCTCGGGCAATCTCGTGAAAGAGTGGCGCGGCCTTAAGGTTCCGGGACATGTGACAGAGGTATTACAAGCGGCCCAAACTGCCCAATAATTTTTTACATTAATTTAATCTAGAGGTCTTGCAAAGCGCTCAATTTGGGGTAAAGTAAAGTCATATGCACCGCAAACAACGGGAAAGCCTGACAATCCGTTTGACAGATCAGCCTGAATATTTAAGAACAGGCTCGGTAAACAACCCCTTCCGTTTTCAGTCCCATACATTAACTAGTTTCGTCATAAACCGTCATAGCAATTCGCTTGACGGTTTTTTATTTTAGGAGAGTCTGCATGCCATTACCCCCCATCCCAACTCAAATTGCCGGCCAAGTAAAAATAAGCACTAAAGACACTCCAAATTTAAAGAAGCGCCCTGCCCCAGCAAAACCGGTTGTGATGGAAAGCCATGCACCCAATTGGGCTAGTGATGCCGAGGAAGATCTCTCGGCTGCCGAACTAGCCCTTGAGAAAATCAAAGCAGATCGTCGCCCTACAGCCGCGCGTAATGAGCGTAGCGAGAACAAGGCAGTCAACGTTCCAGAAAAGCCTAAGCGAGTTGTTCGCACTGGACCCCCAAGCCTATTTGTCTTAGACACCAATGTATTAATGCATGATCCAAGCTCCCTGTTTCGCTTTTCTGAGCACGATCTATTTCTCCCGATGACAACGCTGGAGGAACTAGATAACCACAAGAAGGGTATGACTGAAGTTGCTCGTAACGCCCGTATGGTGAGCCGCTCTCTAGATCAACTAGTAGCCGGCACTAGTGGCACCCTAGATGATGGTATTCCACTCAATAAATTAGGCAATCAAGATGTCTCTGGTCGACTCTTTTTCCAGACCAAACTAACCACTCAGGCCTTGCCAGAAGGCTTGCCTGAGGGCAAGGGCGATAACCTCATCTTGGCTGTAGTCAGTGAGTTGCAAAAGACTCGCAAAGGTCAGGAAGTGGTCCTGGTATCCAAAGACATCAATATGCGCATCAAGGCTCGCGCTTTGGGCTTGCCTGCTGAAGACTACTTCAATGATCAAGTTCTGGAAGACCGTGACTTGATGTACTCAGGCGTCATGGCCCTGCCAGCAGACTTCTGGCCAAAACATGGCAAGGCTATGGAAAGCTGGGCAGATGGTAAATCCGGCACCATGTTTTATCGCGTCACAGGCCCTTCAGTGCCCAGCATGCTGGTAAATCAGTTTGTTTATCAAGAAAATCCTGATGGGTCAACACCGTTCTATGCTCAAGTAAGAGAGATCAACGGCAAGACCGCCCTCCTCCAAACCTTGAGAGACTTTTCTCATCAGAAAAATAATGTGTGGAGTGTGACTGCGCGTAATCGCGAACAAAACTTCGCCATGAACCTACTCATGAATCCCGATGTGGACTTCATCACATTACTAGGTCAAGCAGGTACTGGAAAAACCTTACTGGCATTGGCTGCCGGCTTAGAGCAAGTTCTCGATAGCAAGCGCTATAACGAGATCATCATTACTCGCGCCACCGTCCCCGTTGGCGAAGATATTGGCTTCCTGCCAGGCACCGAAGAAGAAAAGATGCAGCCATGGATGGGTGCATTTGATGACAATCTAGAAGTGCTTCATCGCAACGAAGACAATGCCGGCGAGTGGGGTCGTGCTGCCACCCAAGAACTGATTCGCTCACGCATCAAAGTGAAGAGCATGAACTTTATGCGCGGCAGAACATTTGTGAGTAAATTTGTCATCATTGATGAGGCGCAAAACTTAACACCTAAACAAATGAAGACTCTGGTAACCCGTGCTGGCCCAGGAACCAAAATCATTTGCTTAGGTAATATTGCACAGATCGATACACCTTACTTAACCGAAGGCTCCTCAGGTCTTACCTATGTAGTAGATCGCTTCAAAGGCTGGCGTCATGGCGGACATGTGACCCTGGCTCGAGGAGAGCGCTCACGTCTTGCGGATCATGCTGCTGACGCACTCTAATCCAAGCCTTCCATGCCGCACTCTGCTAGGGTGCGGCATTTTTATTTGTGCAATAGCCCTATCGGGTTGTGGCACCTTTAGCGCTCGTTCAAATGCAGCTAAGGTGGCGCAATTTAAGCAAGATACCAGCGTCGGCACAGAGGATATTTCAATTGCGGCAGTAGGTTTGGTGGGTGTGCCATATCGCTATGGAGGCAATAACCCAAAAGGCGGATTTGATTGCAGCGGGCTTATTGGATATGTATATTACAAATCAGCCAACATTAAATTACCCCGCACTATTCAGGAGATGAGCACCAAGGGTCAAAGTGTTGAGGGCCAGCCACCAGCACCAGGTGATCTGATCTTCTTCAATACCACTGGTGAAAAGTATTCCCACGCAGGGATCTACGTGGGGCAAGGCAGATTCGTACATGCCCCCAGCGCTGGAGGAACTGTTCGCCTGGAATACATCACAACACCCTATTGGGCGGCCAGATTTACCGAGGCTAGAAGGCTCACCCCTTAAATTTTTGCCCTGCAGCCCACAGAATTCATGCTGGGTTCACAAAACACGCAATCTTGGTTACATTTCTGTATAGAACAATGGGTTCTATCGACTTCTTACCTGGGAGTAACTCGCATGAAAAAAATCATCCTCGCTTTAAGCATTGCATTGAGTTTTGTAGTCCCAACTGATGCTTTTGCAGATCAGGCCTCCTGTGAAGCAAAAGCCCTTAGTAAAGAAGGTAAACCCCTCTACGGCGCAGCTAAAGATGCCTCTATTAAAAAGTGCATGGGTAGTGCACCCGTAGATTCTGGATGCGAAGCAAAGGCCATTAGCAAAGATGGCAAGCCTCTATACGGCGCAGCTAAAGCAGCCTCCATTAAAAAGTGTGAAAGCGGAAAATAATTAGCATGCGCTCTAAGTAAAAAGCCTCGCAATGCGAGGCTTTTTACATTGCAATTAGAAGGGTTCGTATCCGCCAGAGGAGTAACCAGCCGATCCCATCGCCAAGTTATCAAACTTGGTATACGGACCCTGCCAACTCAAGCGCACAGTACCAATTGGTCCGTTACGCTGCTTACCAATGATGATCTCTGCCATGCCTTTATCAGTCGTCGTATCCGGGTGATAGACCTCATCACGGTAGATAAACATAATTAAGTCGGCATCCTGCTCGATCGCACCTGACTCACGCAAATCAGACATGATTGGTCGCTTGTTTGGTCGCTGTTCAAGACCACGATTTAGCTGTGAGAGAGCAACAACTGGGCACTGCAATTCTTTTGCAAGGGACTTGAGCGAGCGTGAAATCTCCGAAATCTCAGTCGCACGGTTCTCAGAACCGGAGCCACTCATCAACTGCAAGTAATCGATCACAACGAGACCAAGGGTACCACCAAAGTTACGAGCGATTCGGCGTGCACGTGCACGTAACTCTAGGCTGGAAAGAGCACCGGTCTCATCAATCAAAATCTGGGTATTACTTAAACGGGCAATGGCATCGGTAACGCGTGGCCACTCATCATCTTGTAGCTTGCCGGTACGCATACGACCTTGATCAACGCGCCCTACTGAACCCAACAAACGGGCGGCCAATTGCTCACCCGACATCTCCATAGAGAAGACCACGACCGGCAATCCTTCAGCCAAGGCCACGTTCTCCGCAATGTTGAGAGCAAATGCTGTGTTATGAGTCACCACATAATCATTGGTGACATAAGTTCTATCTGGGTGGCTAACTGAGATACATTGCGCTTCAGAAACTCTAGATGGCTCAATACTCTTAAATGAAAGTCTGCGTTGGCGATCCCAACTTGACCTGAGTCTTTCTTTTTTCTCGGGCAAAGTAAAAGCCTGAAAGCCAGGACCAAAGCTCATATTTAAAACGTAAGATAAGCGACCCTGTTTCTTTTCGCCTTGATAGGTATAGCTCGACTGCTTGTGCGCGATTGAGCAAAAGCCGCCCAATGATCTAGCTAAAGATGCAACATCCTCAGATAATTGTTTGCTGGCTGTGCAAAAACGAATAGAGCCCCACTTCTCAATCCATCCATCGGTATCCATCAGACCTTGAAATAAAGCAAGGCGAGAAGTCTTATTCGCCTCAAGATAAGTGGCAGGAATGTATTTATCGAAACTTCTGCAGCCTAAAACACCCAAATCTTTCAGTGCAGCTCTGAAGTAATTTGTCGGAACTGCTTGACGTTCACCATTGGCAGCGATTCTCGCTTTAGAGACCACCCTCCAGTCATATGCATTAGCATGAACCAGCTCCATCTCATAACCAGCAAGCGCATTCATGCGCTCTACAAGCTCTGGAGATTTAGTGGAGAACATGACGCTGCCATGAGACAAAGCTAAAGTGCCATCGCCCAATAGAGCACCAAATACCCACGGGCTAATTGGCAATGCATTTGAATGGCCAAAATCTCCAGAGACTGGATCTATCCAAAGGCGATTCTTGTAGCGAACACAGGAGAGCATTTCAATTAAACGCGCGGTGTTAATGACTTTAGGTGCATCCCAATCGCGATACATCACGCGCCACAAGTGCTCATCACAGCACTCCGCTTCACGACCATCAGAAAAAGTGACTTTGTATATTTGCTTAATGCCTTGCGGATAAATACCGGTGACCATGGAGTGCTGACCATCTACAGAGGCAAGGCGATCGCCAAATCGCAAATCACCCATTAGCTTCCAACCATCAACCGTTTTTACTTTTGCATCAAGCGGCTGCGCCTTACCCATTGAAGGTCTTCCGGCAACAATGACTAAGTCGCCCTTTTGCAGGCCGCTGGTTTGTTTATCTAGATCAATAAATCCAGTAGCAATACCAGTGATGTCGCTTCCACCCTGGCGGTTATAGAGCTCATCTATCCTAGCGACAACGGTTTTAAGCAATGGCTCAATTTCAAGGTAATCGGCTTTGCGACTACCCTCTTCACCGATTTGCAAAATACGTGACTCCGCTTCATCCAAAAGCGTTCTGACTGAACGACCTTCCGGAACAAATGCAGAATTCACAATGTTGTCAGATACCTCAATCAGGCGACGCAGAATGCTGCGGTCACGAACGATATCGGCGTAGCCTTTAATGTTCGCGGCACTAGGAGTGCTTTGCGCTAAAGAATTGAGGTAATCAATACCTACTAAATCACCACCCTGTTCGGACTTTACAGCCTCATGAACAGTAATGACGTCAGCAGGATGATTATCGCCAACTAAACGTTGAATGACCTTGTAGATCAGAGCATGTTCAGGGCGATAGAAATCTTTATCAGTTAATACACCACCCAGGCGATCCCAGGCTGCGTTATCGATCAGTAGACCGCCGAGCAATGATTGCTCGGCTTCTACAGAATGCGGCGGTACTTTTAAGGCCTGCACGACTGCATCCCCAGAGCCCATCATGCCAGGATTTGACATAAAGGGGCGTGAGCGGGATTCAGCCATGAGGCTAGCTTACAGTCTAAAACTTACGCTTGCTCGCCAACTACACGGATAGTGATGTCAGCCACTACATCGGTATGAACAGCTACCGCTACAGGGTGATCACCAACCATCTTCAATGGGCCAGTAGGCATACGTACAGAAGCTTTTTCAATTGCAAAGCCTTTGG
>CANFWB010000008.1 GCA_947450605.1 Burkholderiaceae bacterium | reverse complement strand
GTGAATCCAGCCCTATATCCAAAAATGCCTTTTGATACGCTCAAGGATTTAGCGCCGATTGGGATGGTGGCAAGTTCTCAGCATGTGTTGGTAGTTAATCCAAAAGTGCCAGCTCAAAATTTAAAAGAGCTGATTGAACTTCTCAAAAAAAATCCGGGTAAGTTGACTTATGGCTCCGCAGGTAATGGCAGCACGATGCATATTGCCCCGGAATTATTTAAGGCGACATCTACTACATTTATTACGCATATTCCTTATCGTGGTGGCGGCCCAGCATTGAGCGATACGGCTGGTGGTCAAGTGGATATGAGTTTTCCAGTGGCATCAGCCGCTGCACAGTTTGTTCAAAGTGGCATGCTCAGAGGAATTGGTGTGACGGGCAACAAGCGCTCACCATTGATGCCGAATGTGCCCACGCTCGCGGAAGCGGGTTTGCCTGCCTATAGTTTTGAGACTTGGTTCATTGTGTTTGCACCTGCAGGAACTCCAGCAGCCGTGATTGATAAACTCAATTCCACGCTCAATGCCACTTTAGCAAACCCCAACCTAAAGGCGCGGATGGTTAAGGAGGGTTTTGATCCTATTCCCTCTACGCCCGCACAAGCCCGTCAACGCTTAGAAAAAGAAATTCCAGTATGGGCTAAGCTCATGAAAGAACGTGGCATTAGCGCCGATTAAATCAGCAGAATACTAGACGAAGGAATATCGCCCATGTCGATAAATACATTATTAGCAGATTTTGAGCCGCGCACATTTGAAGTGAATGGGGTGCAAATTGCTGGACATGTTGGAGGCTCTGGTTCCCCATTATTGCTATTACATGGGCACCCTCAAACTCGCGCTATTTGGCATAAAGTCGCGCCTGAATTGATGAAGCGACATACCCTGGTGATGACGGATTTGCGTGGCTATGGTGATTCCTCTAAGCCTCAGGGCACCCCTGACCATAGCAATTATTCCAAGCGGGTGATGGCGCAAGATCAGGTGGAGGTAATGAAGCAGCTTGGATTTGATCGTTTTGATATCTTGGCGCATGACCGTGGCGCACGAGTAGCCCATCGTTTAGCAATGGATCACACTTCAGCGGTGAATCGACTGATCATGCTCGATATTGCGCCAACATTAGCGATGTATGAGAAGGCGAATAATGCTTTTGCAAGGGCTTATTGGCATTGGTTCTTTTTGATTCAGCCTTCACCCATGCCTGAGCGTTTAATTGAAGCGGATCCTGCGGCTTATATCCGAGATTTGATGGGTAGGCGGAGTGCAGGCTTGACACCATTTGATCCATTGGCTCTAGCCGAATATATGCGCTGCATTGCTTTGCCTGGGGCGGCTCATGGCATGTGCGAGGACTACCGAGCAGCAGCAGGAATAGATTTGATTCATGATCGTGAAGATATTGCTGCTGGCAAGAAGTTGGAAATCCCAACCATGGTGCTCTGGGGTGAAGAGGGTGTTGTCCATCAGTGCTTTAAACCGCTTCAAGAGTGGCGAGCGATTTGCAAGGATGTGGTCGGCGAACCACTTCCCTGTGGTCACTATATTTCTGAAGAAGCTCCAGATGTTCTTCTTCAAAAAATCACCCCATTTTTGCAATGGGGTCAGTAATGTTGGTCTGAGTAATGACTGAGTTGCACTAATCTTTCAATTGGGCTGCAATTCGTCTTGTTACTTTAGGCGGGTGAGTATCTAGATGATGACGGTGCCGCTCTTCCTGCATTGCGAGATCTTCTGCCGTGAAGCGATCAAACCTTCGTAAGTAATCAGCCCAAGTTTCAAAGATAAAATTCTCAATGAATTTTCCAACATGCTCCGCATCCTCAAATAGACTCCAAGATAGGGCGCCTTGCCTCAGTCTAGATTTTCGAGTGTGCCCCATGATTTTTTTAAATTCATCCAGATGATCTTTGTGAATGCAATATTCAATTGAAATTAATACGGGGCCTGACCGAAGTTCAATATCCTTTGATAGGTGAGGTCTTTCTAGTGGGCACACTGGCGTTAAATCTTCGATCGCATGCTTATCTATGCGGAGGTGTCGAATGAGAAATAGGCTTACTAAACCAAAAGCAGAGCTCATTAAAATACTGCTTGTGACATCCAGTTCGCTAGCCAATTTTCCCCAAATTCCAGCGCCCAGAGCACTTCCACCCATGAGACTCATTTGATAAATGGACATGCCGCGTGCCCTGACCCAGCCAGGTAGAGTGAGTTGGGCGGCAGTAGTTAATGAGTTCGCGACTGCAATCCACGCCGCCCCACAGATCATCATCAGGGGGGCGGCAATCCAAAGCTTGGGCGATAAGACTACGCCAGCGCAGGCTATGCATAAAATCACAACGCCATAATTAATGAGGTCACTCGATTTGATGCGCTTGCGAATGTGGGGGAGTTGAGAGCCAGCAATGATGGCGCCAAGCCCTAAACAGGAAAGTAGTAGGGTAAATGTGTTGGCCCCGCCCTCAAAATGATCTTTGGCAATTACGGGAAGCAGGGCAATGAGTCCAGTAGATTGAAAAAAGAATAAAAATGCCCTAAGCAGAATGACACGCATCCGATTGGACTGCCATACGTGCTGCATGCCTACTCGCATTGCGCCAAGGAAACGTTCACCAGGCAATGTAGGGACGTAGTTTTGATACTGCCAGCGCATGACAATGGCGGTAGTAATGAGGGACAGCACCATATTGAGGGCAAAAACATACTGACTGCCTGCAATCGCAATAATGGATCCTGCAGCTAAGGGTCCAACAATTCGTGAGGTATTCATAGCGATAGCGTTCAGTGCTAAGGCTGGTTGCAGGGAGTCTTTGGGAACCAGATCAGGAACAACCGCTGCAAATATAGGCCAGCGCATAGCGAGGCCAATTCCATTGGTAAATGTCAGCAAGAGTAGGCTATACGGGCCTAGTGTCCCTATTGTCAGGCACAGCATGAGTACAGTAGCGTTGATGGCTAACCAGATTTGCGTAAACACAAAGTAATGTTTTCGGTTGACGATATCTGCGATGGCTCCGCTGGGTACCCCTAAAAGGAGAACGGGCAGGCTTGAGGCTGTCTGAACCAAGGCAATCAGCGTGGTTGAGGTGGTCAGTGAGGTCATCGTCCAAGCGGCCGCCACATCATTCATCCACATGCAAATATTGGCTATTAACCAAGTGAGCCAAAGTGCGCGAAAGGTATCAAACCGCAGCGGCGATAGCCACCCATTCTGGCCGATGAAGCGGGTTAGGTATGCCTTCATGATGTCATTATGATTTAAAAGTGCCACCCAGTAATTCAGTGAGCTTTTTGGCGCTATCCCGCACGATTTTCTGTTGCTTATCTAGCATGCGATAGGCTGGCATCGTCAGGGTAATCACGCCTAGCAGCCCTTGATTATTAAATACGGGCGCAGAAATCCCTGCTATTTCCTTCACTCTATCGCCAGAGATTGCTAAGACCATGTCTTCACGGATTTTGGAGAATATTTTCCCTGTTGCGCCTTCAAAAGCCATTAACACCTTACCGCCGGCACCTTTGTCTAAGGGAAGCAGATCACCGGTTTTGATGTGATCACGCAACGCTTGGTTAGAGTCAACTCTGAATAGGCACAGTCGCTTTTCACCATGTCGCACATAAAAAGCGGCGCTTTCTTGGGTGGATTCCATGAGCATCTTTAAGACGGGCATGGCAATATTTTCCAGGGATGCATTTGCCTGATAAGCGCTATGGAGTGCGGCTACCGATGGGCCAAGAATATATTTCCCATCCATCTTTTTGGTAACTAAGCCTGCATTCTCTAAGGATGCCAGCATTCTTAACGCAGTACTTTTATAGAGCCCTGTCGCTAATGAAATCTGAATCAGCGTGAGCTCTTGGTTTAAGGGGGTAAAGAGCAGAAGAATGGTTAGGGCTTTATCAACGGCCGCAACCCCATCAATTGATAAGGAGATCTTCCCTTGACCCACTTTATTAGATTTTCTAGGCATGCTCGATTGAATAAAATGTGCTTAAATATATAGAATAGTATTCCAAAGGATAGAACGATATGCATGCCGCGTCAACTGCAGTATTAATTAGTGAGGTTGGTCCTCGGGATGGCTTGCAATCCATTAAAACCATCATGCCAACGGCTAATAAGAAGCTTTGGATAGATGCTTTGTATCAAGCAGGAATTAGGGAAATCGAAGTGGCTTCCTTTGTCCCTGCAAAGATGCTGCCTCAAATGGCGGATGCTGCTGAAATCGTGCGACATGCAAAGACATTGGAAGGATTGACTGTCTTAGCTTTAGTGCCGAATTTAAAAGGTGCTGAGGCTGCCATTCAAGCTGGTGTCGATAAGATAACCATCCCAGTGTCTGCTAGTGCTGCGCACTCGCTAGCTAATGTTCGCAAGACGCGCGAAGAGATGATTGAGGAGGTAAAGAGAATTGTCGAATACAGGAACTCTCAGGCTCCCTTAGTCAAAATCGAGGTCGGTATTTCGACTGCATTTGGCTGCACTCTCCAGGGCCTCGTGCCAGAAGATGAGGTGATTTGGATTGCTGAGCAAGTCATTGCTGCCGGAGTGGATGAAGCGGGTCTATCGGATACGACGGGTTACGCCAACCCTTCACAAGTGAAGAGATTATTTAGTCTATTAAGGGGCGCCATTGGAGAGAAGGCTGGTGCAGCGCACTTGCACAATACTCGTGGGCTTGGTTTGGCCAATTGTTTGGCAGCGTATGAGGAAGGTGTTACCTCATTTGATTCATCGATGGGCGGTCTTGGTGGCTGCCCTTATGCACCCGGCGCATCCGGAAATGTGGTCACAGAGGATCTGGTATTTATGTTTGAGGCCATGGGAGTTAACACAGGCATTCAGCTGGAGAACTTATTTAAGGCACGGGAGCCCCTGCGATTAGGATTACCAGACGAGGTAATCTATGGAATGGTTCCTGAGGCTGGACTTCCAAAGGGATTTGTAGTGGATCACAAGGAAGGCATGTAATGGTTGATCACAGTTCTCTTCCATACTCTGGAATTAGAGTAATCGAATTTGCCCATATGGTGATGGGCCCAACTTGTGGAATGATCCTCGCTGACTTGGGGGCTGAAGTGATCAAGGTTGAGCCAATTGATGGAGATAAGACTCGGAGATTATTGGGTTCTGGCGCAGGTTTTTTTCCGATGTTCAATCGGAATAAAAAAAGCCTCTCTATCGATATGAAGACGCCTGAAGGCATGGAGATAGTTAGAAAGCTGATTGCTTCTGCTGATGTGCTGAGCGAGAACTTCAAGCCTGGTGCTATGGCAAAAATGGGTCTGGATTACGAGACTTTGCATGCATTACATCCAAAATTAATCTATGTATCGCATAAGGGATTTTTGCCGGGACCTTACGATCATCGAACGGCCTTGGATGAGGTTGTTCAAATGATGGGGGGCTTGGCTTACATGACGGGCCCAGTGGATAGGCCTCTTCGGGCTGGCTCTTCTGTAAATGACATCATGGGCGGTATTTTTGGCGCTATTGGAGTCATGGCCGCACTCCGTCAAAGAGATTTAACTGGAGTAGGGCAGGAAATTCAGAGCTCGCTATATGAGAATAATATTTTTTTAGTGGGTCAGCATATGATGCAATATGCAGTGACAGGCAAGCCAGCTCAGCCAATGCCGAGCCGCATCTCCGCTTGGGCAATTTATGATGTTTTTGAGCTAGCTAACGGTGAAAAAATATTCTTAGCCGTGGTGTCAGATACTCAGTGGAAAATCTTCTGTGATGTATTCGAGTTTGGGGATTTATATGCGGACCCAAAACTGGTAACAAATAATTTACGTGTAGAAGCAAGGTCAACAATGCTTCCAGAAATTAAGCAAAGATTGGCTCAATTTACCGCAGCTGAGATTAGTGCGATTTTTGAATCCAATGGACTTCCATTTGCGCCAATTACTAGGCCAGATCAGCTGTTTGAGGATCCTCACTTAATTGCGACAGGGGGTCTTGCCCCTATTCAGATTACCGATGGCCCCAAGGCTGGCACCGAGACATTAGTCCCTTTATTGCCTTTAATGATGGATGGTGAGCGCTTGGGGGTTCGTTCTGGACCGCCTAAGTCAGGAGAGAATTCCGCTGAAATTCTCTGCGAGCTAGGATTTAGCGACGCAGAGATTTCAAGATTGACTACCGCTGGAGTAATTCGGGCTTAGGATATTCGCTCAATGACCATCGCGATCCCCTGCCCAACACCAATACACATAGTGCATAAGGCAAATTGCTTTTGTTGTTCCTCAAGCTCCACTACGGCGCTCGTAATGAGGCGGGCGCCACTCATGCCCAGTGGGTGACCTAAGGCAATAGCGCCCCCATTGGGATTAACGCGCTCATCATTGTCAGCTACCCCCAACTCGCGAAGAACTGCTAGTCCTTGAGAGGCAAACGCTTCATTTAACTCAATTACATCCATTTGCTCAATGGTCATACCGAGACGTTTGAGTAATTTCTGAGATGCAGGTGCTGGACCGATTCCCATGATGCGTGGGGGTACGCCAGCAGTTGCCATGCCAATAATTTTTGCGCGTGGCTTGAGTTGATATTTCTTGACCGCATCTTCACTGGCCAACAACAGGGCACATGCTCCATCATTGACACCGGAAGCATTACCGGCTGATACCGTACCATCTGGCCGAACAATTGGCTTGAGTTTTGCAAGCGCCTCAAGGGTGGTTGCGCGCGGATGCTCATCTTGGGTAACGACAAGTGGATCTCCCTTTTTCTGGGGAATCATCACCGGAGTAATTTCTTTTGCGAGCCGTCCATTCGCTTGAGCAGCAGCAGCTTTGTTTTGACTATTAAGTGCCATGCGATCTTGATCTGCACGACTGATCTTAAAGTCATCAGCAACATTTTCTGCGGTCTCTGGCATTGAATCAACACCGTAAGCTGTTTTCATTAAGGGATTAATAAACCTCCACCCAATGGTTGTATCTTGTACTGAATTATTTCGTGAGAATGGAGATTCTGCCTTTGGCATTACAAAGGGTGCGCGACTCATACTTTCAACGCCGCCAGCAATCATGAGGTCTGCCTCTCGAGCTGCAATGGCGCGAGCTGCCGTCCCAACTGCATCCATCCCCGAGCCACACAGTCGATTAATAGTCGCTCCCGGTACTTGTGGCGATAGCCCTGCAAGCAAGGCGCTCATACGGGCTACGTTGCGATTGTCTTCCCCGGCTTGATTGGCGCATCCATAAATTACATCGTCTACTTGGTCCCATTGCACTTGGGGATTGCGCTCCATCAGGGCTTTAATGGGGACGGCCCCGAGATCATCTGCACGCACGCTCGATAAGGATCCGCCATATCTGCCGATTGGGGTTCTGATGGCGTCGCAAATATAAACGGTGGCAATATTTTTATTGGTCATGAATTCAGGTAACTTTTAGGGTGGATTGAAATGCAGACTCAATCATATCTTTTAACTCGAGTAGATGGGGTGTGTAGTTTTCAAGGACTGTATTGAGATTGCTATCTGAAGGCGTGCTGAAATTTAAGGAGGCTTTCTGACCATTGAGTAATGTGAGGGTAGTGGAGATGGCGCAAATTTCAGGTAGCCAGCTTGCAACGCAATAACGATTTCTGCTCATACTTTCTATTGCAGCATGAATCTCTTTCTCAATTGCAATCCAATTTTTTAGTTGTTGACGCTTAATCTCAGCGATAAATTGCCTTCTCTTGTCTGGCTCTAGCGTTGTAATCCAGGCCATCCCTAGGGAGGTTCGCTCAATGGGGACTCGCTGCCCTGCAACAACTCTTCGCAAGGCAACATTCTTGGTGTATCGAATAGATTCTAGGTAGACCATCTCCATTCGGTCTGCAACTGCTAGACCAACATTGAGTTTATATTTTTCTGATGCCTTTCTCATTAAAGGCTCAACTAACTTGAGCTCTTGCGACCCCATCTTGTAGGCATGGCCCAGACTGAGTACGGTGGGGGCAAGTCGATATGCTGAATGTTGTTCGCTATGCTCTAGAAAGCCCGATAAAACTAGGGTTTGAGTGAGGCGGCTGACGGTGGAAGGTGGCAGTGTTGTTCTCTCTGCAATTTCACCATTTCCTAGTAGATCCACTCCTGGCTTAAAGCACCGGAGGATTTCTAGACCCCTAATGAGGGATCTATTTAACTTTGGAGAGGTTGTTTTCAATTCCATCTAGTGGAATTAAACCATAAATCCTCCCATAAGTTGGGCCATACTAATCCTCAAATAATTTCAATAAAAGCTTGAGGAGATTTCTGTGGTTTATCCGTTGCGGGCCTTTACTCGGTTTTTGGTTCCAGCCTTTGCGCCGTTTATTGTTTGCCTCCTGGGTGTTGGGGTAGTCTCAGCCCAGTATCCAGATCGCCCCATTAAAGTGATCGTCCCATTTGCTCCTGGGGGTGGCACAGATTTGGTCGCAAGGACTTTAGCCATATCGATGGCTGAGGACTTACGTCAGTCGATTGTGATTGACAATAAGCCTGGCGGTAGCACCATTATTGGCACGGATGCATTGGCAAAAAGCCCTGCTGATGGTTACACCCTAGTTGTAGCAACATTGGCTCATGCAGTAAATCCGAGCTTGAAAGCAAAGCTTCCCTATTCGCAGGATAAGGATTTTGCCCCGGTAATTCTGGTTGGCGTCTCCCCAAATGTCGTGGTGGTATCGGCAGATAGTCCTTATAAAACATTTCCAGAATTTCTCGCTGCGGCAAAGGCGAACCCTGGAAAATTATCCTATGCCTCCCAGGGTGGCGGGACCTCGGCGCATCTTGCCGGCGAATTATTTAACTCCATTGCAGGAACGAATTTGACCCATATTCCTTATAAGGGTGCGGGACCTGCCTTAACAGATGTTATTGGCGGTCAAGTTGACGTGATGTTTGCAACGGCATCGGCTGTGGGCAGTCTTGTCGATGCTGGGAAATTAAGAGCGCTTGCGGTAACCACTCCTGCACGTTCTCCCTCGCCACAATTATCGAAGCTTCCAACTGTTGCAGAAAGTGGCGTTGCGGGATATTCGGCTGGAAGTTGGTATGGCTATTTTGCTCCTGCAGGGACTTCTCCAGAAGTGATTCATAAGCTGAATGCTTCTATTAAAAAATCTGCTCAATCTGCCGCATTCAAGAGTCGCGTGGAAGGGGAGGGGCTAGTCATTAGAACCGGCACGCCAGAAGAATTTGGTAAGTTTGTGAAGGCCGAAGAATTGCGTTGGCGTGCGGTAATAAAAAGTGCAAATATTGCACCTGAATAAATCACATTAAAAGTGGATATAAGGAATTGAGATGCGTTTTGAGTTAATTGAATTGAGTGTAGATGATGGCATTGCGACATTGCGCCTCAACCGTCCCGAAAAGCGTAACGCAATGAGCGATGCCATGCGCAGTGAATTCATTGAGGCGTTGGAAGTGGTAACAGCGGACAAATCAATCCGCGCTCTAGTGCTTACTGGTAATGGCAAGGGGTTTTGTGCAGGCGGTGACATCTCTGGAATGGAAAAAAGAATGCAGGCCCCGGCTGGAGAGGTGGCTTTCAATGGCTGGCATCGTCAACAACGTGTTCATCATGCCGTTTCTTTATTGCATACGATGCCTAAGCCAACCATTGCGGCAGTTAATGGCCCGGCCTCTGGTTTGGGTGCTGACACCGCCTTGGCATGCGATTTTATTATGGCATCCGAGGGGGCAAGCTTTACTTGGTCATATATCAATCGCGGCATCATTCCTGATGGTGGAGGCATGTATTTTTTGCCTAGGCGTGTTGGCTTAGTCAAAGCAAAAGAATTAATCTTTTCAGGTAGAAAGGTAGAGGTAGAAGAGGCTCTCCAAATAGGTATTGTGGATAAAATTACCAATCCCGACTCTTTGGTAACTGACGCCCAGGCTTGGGCTACTGAGCTTAGTAAAGGATCTTCAACCGCCCTGGCTTTGGGTAAGACAATCCTTAATCAAACATTTGAAATGACTTCTGCCCAAGTGTTTGCGCAAGGCAGTCAGGCGCAAGGTATTTGCTATACAAGCACTGAGCATCGCGAGTCAGTCCTGGCTTTTTTAGAAAAAGCAGCAGCTGCCAAAAATCAATAACCCATCTTCAAGAATCAAGGCAATTCATGAGTAATGCAATTCAGAAATTAATGGAGCCCCGTAGTATTGCGGTTATTGGCGCCTCTACAGACCCCAAGAAGACGGCTGGTAGGCCTATTGCCTATTTGCAGAAGCATCACTTTAAGGGAAAAATCTATCCAGTCAATCCAAGGGTAGAAGACATTGCTGGATTGAAGTGTTATCCCACAATCGACTCACTACCCGAGACTCCAGATGTTGCCATTGTGATGGTAGGTACTGATAAAGCGCTTGATGCGGTAAAAGCGCTTTCTGCATTGGGCACTCCAGCAGCGATTGTTCTCACAAGCGGCTTTGCTGAACACGGCCCAGAGGGATTAAAAAGACAGGAAGAGCTCATTGCAGCTGCTGGAAGCATGCGCATCCTTGGTCCGAATACGATTGGCATGGTCAATATTACCGATGACATCCCTTTATCCCCTAGTAGCGCTTTGGAGATGGATGAGTTCCCCAAGGGTTCGGTGAGTGTCATTTCTCAAAGCGGCGGGATCTTGGGGTCTTTGCTTTCTCGCGCTACTGCATGTGGTTTAGGTTTATCTAAACTGGTTTCAACAAGTAATGAGGCAGACCTGGGCTTAGCCGATTTTGTAGATTATTTGACTGATGATCCCAGTACTAAAGTGATCGTGTTGTATATCGAAAGTATCCGCCATCCAGATAAGTTCCGCGCAGCCGCATTGAGGGCACGAAATGCGGGCAAACCTATTGTTGTTTATAAGGTGGGTAAGTCAGAGGCAGGTATTCAGGCGGCTGTATCGCATACTGGCGCATTAGCAGGTGCCGACAAAATGTATGACGCATTATTTCAGCAGGTTGGCATTATTCGCGCCAATACATTTTCTGAATTCTTAGATATTCCAGCTGCTTTATCTTCTGGCAGGGTATTAAAAGGAAAGCGCGTCGCCATCCTGACATCAACAGGCGGTGCCGGTACCTTGGTTGCCGATAGTTTAGGTGCGTGTGGTTTTGATACGCCAGCGCCAGATGAGGTTACGGCAGCACGTTTACGGGCTTTGCAACCAGGTGACCAGGCGGTGCTCGACCGAAATCCAATTGATGTCACGCTGGCAGGGTTGCAGCCTGATCTATTGCGTGGTGCTATTGCCGCCTTATTGGATAGTCCAACTTATGATGCCTTAATTTTGATCTTAGGATCTTCAAGCCTATCGATGCCGGATTTGATGGCTGGTGCTGTCCGTGACTGCATGCAAACCAGCGATAAACCCGTTATTGCTTATGTCAGCCCTCATGCACCCATCGCCGGAGCTTTGATGACCAAGCTTGGCGTGCCCGCATTTTCTCAACCTGAGAGCTGTAGCGTTGCTTTAACGAGTATGTTGCATGCAAGCAAATTAAGAAATAAACCAGTGCTCGAGGGGAGGGCGGCAAAGGCTCCATCCAATCCAGAGATGGCCTCCTTGTCCGGATCTTTAAACGAGCATCAAGCAAAAAAATTGTTTAGTGCTTTCGGTATTCCAGGTGTTAAAGAGTGCGTTATCAGCACAGTAAATCCTGATTTAGGCGGCGTGCAAGAGTTCGGCGACAAACTCGTGCTAAAAATTCTATCTCATGAGATTGTTCACAAGACGGAGGTGGGTGGTGTTGCTCTCAATGTCTCAAAAGACGATATATCCGATCGGATGAACTCCATGCTTGCTGAGGTGAAATCCAAATCAGGCGCAAGCATTCAGGAGTTCTTGGTACAGGAAATGGTTTCGGGTGGTATGGAGTTTATGGTGGGCATGCATCGCGACCCTCTTGGGACTGCTATTTTGGTTGGAATGGGCGGTGTAACAGCTGAGCTTTTTAAAGATACCCACATGCGCTTAATGACTCCTGGCCAAACATTTAGCGAGCAAGCGGCTTTGGAAATGTTGCAAGAGCTTAAGACTTGGCCGCTATTGGATGGCTATCGAGGTAGGCCAAAATGTGATGTAGGTGCCTTGGTGAAAGCGATCGTGCAGTTTTCTGAGTTGGTGGCCTGTCTAGATGACCGCCTCATTGAGTGTGAGATTAACCCGATCTTTGTTTTTGCAGAAGGTCAGGGTGTTAAAGCCGCCGATGGCATTGCGAATCTTCGCTAAATGTATCTGCAGCCCTCTATGCACTCAATGAAAACCCATCAAATTGCTCATCAAGATGGGCATGTTATGTGGCGTGCGTTTGGTGTTTCGGAGGCCAATACACCCCCATTGGTTTTATTACATGGGGGACATGGAAGTTGGGAGCACTGGACCAGAAATCTTGAAAGACTAGCTGAGCACTTTCATGTATTTGTTCCCGATATGCCAGGTTTTGGGGACTCCTCTTTTTTTGGTGGTGAGCTGCAGTCGGGGATGCTTGATCCATTGCTTGCCTCCTTAGACTCTTTATTCGGACCAGATAGAACAGTCAATATTGCTGGGTTTTCGTTTGGTGGATTTGTATCTGCCCATCTTGCCAATCAGCGCAGAGGGGTTAACAGAATCGCCTTATTAGGCAGCGCGGGACATGCAGGGCAAAGGCGCCCTCGAGGAGAGCTTTCGGCATGGCGGCAATTGTATGAAAACCAAGATTGGATTGGGCTCAAAGAGGTGCTTAAGGAAAATTTGTACCATCAAATGATTGGTGCTTATGACCGAATCGATCCCCAGGCAATTCGCATTCATCAGGACGCTTGTGTGAGAACTCGCTTTAGGAGTAAGCAGATAGCTAGGCCCGGTGGATTGGCGGAACAATTGCAGTCTTATGCCGGATCAAGCCTGCTGATCTGGGGTGAGCATGACGTGACCTGTACGCCCGAACACTTAATGGACAAATTGGTTAATGGATGGCCCAATAGGTCTGGAGTGATTATTGAAGATGCGGGTCATTGGGTTCAGTACGAAACAGCAGATCAAATCAATCAATTATTGATTGATTGGTTTAAATAATTAAAAGATAAATGAGCAAAATAAAAATTCACCACGCCGCTGAAGTGATGGTTATTACTGTAGATAACCCACCGATCAATGCTGGGTCTACTGAGGTTAGGCAGGGCTTGCTAGATGCGATTCATTTGCTTGAGTCTAATATTGATTTGAAGGCGGCCGTCATTATTGGCAGTGGCAATACATTTATTGCTGGGTCAGACATAAAAGAGTTCTCCCAGCCATTGGCTGATCCCCATTTACCGCTGGTGATTGAGGCTATTGAGAACTGTTCAAAACCAGTGGTGTGCGCATTGCATGGCGCCGCATTGGGTGGCGGCTTTGAATTAGCGCTGGGGTGTGATGCTCGAATTGCATTGGAAGGTACCATTCTTGGTTTGCCTGAAGTGACTCTTGGGATTATTCCTGGCGCAGGTGGGACTCAACGCTTGCCTAGATTGGTTGGTGTTGAAAAATCGATTGAGCTGATTTGTTCTGGGTCGCGCATCAAGGCGGATGTCGCTTTGGAGTTGGGGATTGTTAGCGAGGTGGTGAAAACGGAGTTGCTTACTCATGCGATTACCCTAGCTCGGTCGATGATTGGGGTAAAAAACCGCATCCGAGATAGATCTACGCCAGCGGTACTTGCTGAGATGGTTGCCGCAGCCTCGAAAAAGGCCTTAAAGGCTGGTAAAAATCGCCCACAAGTCCAAAGGGCTATTGAGATGATTTGCAATTCACTCAAGCTTCCGATTGACGAGGCACTTGCTATTGAGCGTGAAGTATTCCAGGGCTTGAGAACTTCCGTTGAAGCCAAAGCATTGAGGCACCAGTTTTTTTCCGAGCGTAAGCTATTTAAGGCTTTGGGGTTCAATGATGCAAAGCCACAGACGCTAAATCAAATTGCAGTGATTGGTGCGGGGACTATGGGTTCTGGCATCGCTATGGCCTGCTTAAATGCGGGTTATGCGGTCATTTTATTGGATCAAAATGAGGTCGCCCTAGCCAATGGCGTGAAACGGGTTGAACAATTTTATGAATCACGTCTTCATGGTGGGAAGATGCATCAAGAAACAGTGCTTGAGCTGCTTGGACGATTTTTACACTCATCCAATTGGAATGCCATCGCTTCTGCCGATTTAGTGATTGAGGCAGTTTTTGAGGATATCGCAGTCAAGCATCAGGTTTTCAAGGAGATTGATGACCATGCGAAGGAGGATGCACTGCTAGCTTCCAACACTTCATACTTAGATATTGATGCTATCGCTGCTGCATCCAAAAATCCATCCAGGGTCTTTGGCTTACATTTTTTTAGTCCTGCTCAGGTCATGAAGTTGATAGAGGTTGTGCGATGCAAAGCAACATCATCCATTGCCATGGCTACAGGATTTAGTTTTGCAAAGCGTCTAGGAAAAATGCCGATTATTAGCGCTAATTCCTTTGGCTTTATCGGCAATCGAATATATGCCGCCTATCGTCGTCAATGTGAGTATATGTTGGAGGAGGGGGCTTATCCCGAGCAAATAGATAAAGCGCTTGAGGATTATGGTTTTGCTATGGGGCCATTCGCTGTTGCTGATTTATCGGGGCTAGATATCGCCTGGGGAATGCGCAAGAGCCAGGCCGCTACTCGTAATCCTGAGCATCGATATGTCAGTATTCCAGATGCTTTATGTTTAGCTAATCGCTTGGGTAGAAAGACGGGGGCTGGATATTATTTGTATGCTGAGGGAGCTAAGGAAAAATCCACTGACCCAATAGTGCATGAAATGATCGACGCTGCCAGCAAGGCAAAAGGTCTGCAGAGACGTACCGTTACCCCCGAAGAGATAGTGAAACGAGTTCTCTTAACCATGATCAATGAAGTTGCTCATCTGTTGTCTGAGAATGTTGCGAGAGAAGCAAGTGACTGTGATATTGCCTTGGTCAATGGGTATGGTTTTCCTCGCTGGCAAGGTGGCCCCACATTTATTGCTAGTGAAATGGGTCAAGCACTTTTAGACCAAGGCCTCAGGGAGCTTGCCATATTGAGTGGACCTGGTTTTGTGCTTGCCAATACAGATGTGCTGTTTAAAAATTCGAGAGATTAGTGACTTATGAAAATAGTAATTTCTGATGACTATCAAAATTGTGTGCGGCTCTTAGATTGCTTTGGCAAACTCAACAATCATGACGTTGATATCTTTAATGACACCGTCAGTGAATTAGAGGAGAAAGTAAATCGATTTAAAGATGCAGAGGCAATTGTGCTTACGCGTGAGAGAACAGTCATTGATCGCACTTTAATTGAGCGCCTGCCCAAGTTAAAGCTGATTTCTCAGACCGGCAAGATTGCTTCGCATGTTGATTTGGAAGCATGCAAAGAGCACGGTATTGTTGTCATGGATGGCAGGGGATCGGGCAGCGCTACCGCTGAAATGAATTTGTTACTCATCCTAGCCTCACTCAGAAATATTGTCTCTGAAGCCAATCGCTTGAAGCGGGGTCAATGGCAAGGGACTGTGGGTCGCCAACTATCTGGAAAAATCTTGGGTGTTTATGGATTTGGACGAATTGGCCAGCAAGTTTGCCATTTAGGCAAGGCCTTTGGTGCACACATTTTGGTTTGGGGTCGAGAGTCGAGCCTTGCTAAGGCGAGGGAAATGGGATTTGAGGTCGCTGCATCTAAAGTGGATTTCTTTACGAAGAGCGATATCGTTTCTTTGCAATTAAGGCTCAACCAAGAGACGCGGGGCATTGTTACTGCGGCTGATTTGGCCTCAATGAAACCGAGCGCTACTTTGGTTAATACTAGTAGGGCTGAGTTGGTTGAGGAAGGCGCTTTATATACCGCTCTTAAATTAGGGCATCCGGGCTTCGCAGCGATTGATGTTTACGAAAGCGAGCCAGTTCTCAATGCATCTGATCCTTTACTTGAATTGCCAAACTGCCTATGTACGCCCCATTTAGGATTTGTAGAGAAAGATAACTATGAATCCTATTTTGGAATTGCCTTTGACAACATCAATGCATTTGCTGATGGCAGCATGCAGAATTGCGTCGTTTAATTTTTTATTGGGGTAAAAATGAATTTCGAATTCAGTAGTGAGCAGCAGGCATTTGCAGATGCGGTTAGTAAATTTGCCGCCAAAGAGTTGGCTCCCGGTGCACTGGAGAGAGCGCATAGCCCGCACTACCCTTGGGAAATCGCAGCAAAACTCAGCGAGCAGGGCTTGCTTGGGATTGCGTTACCGGAGAAGGATGGTGGTCAAGGCGGAACTTTAATGGATGCCGTGATTGCGATTCAAGAGGTAGCCTTACATTGCCCGAAGTCTGCTGACGTTGTTCAGGCTGGTAATTTTGGAGCCATCAGAACTTTTGCTGAATATGCTTCTGAGGCGCAAAAAGAAAAATATCTTCCTGATTTATTGGCTGGAAAAAAGATATTAGGTTTGGGTATGAGTGAGCCCGGCGCAGGCTCCGCTGTAACCGAGCTCCAAACTTCTGCCAAAAAGGTAGATGGTGGATATTTGATTAATGGATCTAAGGTATTTTCAACTCACAGTCCTGAGGCAGGGGTGTTCTTAATTTATTTAAGATTTGGGCCGGGGATTGATGGGATTGGATCTGTTTTGGTTGATCGTGGGGCAGATGGCCTGACGATTGGTCGACCCAATAGCTTTATGAGTGGTGAAGAGTGGTCGCAACTGTATTTTGAGGATTGTTTTATTTCCGATGATGCGGTGTTGCTTGGACCTGGCGGATTTAAGAAGCAAATTAGCGGATTTAATATTGAGCGCATCGGTAACTCTTCGCGCGCATTGGCTTTAGGGAGATATGCATTTAATAAAGCCAAAGAATATGCCTCCGTTCGCAAGCAGTTTGGAAAAGATATTTGCGAGTTCCAGGGTATTCAATGGAAGTTTGCTGAAATGGCTGTCAAATTGGATGCCGCACAGTTGTTGTTATATCGGGCCGCCGTGAATGCCGATGTGGGATTACCTTCGGCTTATGAAACTACCGTAGCCAAATTGATGTGTAATAACGCCGGGTTTGAGGTAGCCAATGAATCCTTGCAGGTGATGGGGGCTACTGGCTATAGTCAAGAAACGCTAGTTGAATACTGTGTGAGGCGGACACGTGGCTGGATGATTGCAGGCGGATCAATTGAAATTCTAAAAAATAGAATCGCCGAAGAGGTATTTGAAAGACGATTTAATCAGCGCGCATAAGCAATATGAGGTTTACAGTTTTTAAAAATATTAATGGAGACAAATTTAAAATGAAATTCACCAAAGCTGTTTACTTTTCTCTTGTGTGTCTTGCGGGATGTATTCAGGTAGCGCTTGCTCAGTCTGCCGCTGGCTATCCAAATAAGCCCATCAAAATTGTGGTGTCATTTACTGCGGGCGGAACAACAGATATCTTGGCACGCGAAGTCGGAAACCAAATGAGTATCCGCTGGAAAGTCCCCGTCATTGTTGAAAACAAGCCTGGTGCCGCAGGCAATCTGGGCACTGAGATTGTGGGTCGTGCAGCCCCCGATGGCTATACCCTGCTGGCTAGTTCGATTGGTCCCATTTCTATTAACCCAACCCTGTTTGGCAGCTTGCCTGTGAACCCACAGAAGGCGCTCCAGCCAGTGGCGCTTTTGGGAGATGTACCAAACATATTGGCCGTACCCGCATCCAGCGGCATTAAGACCTGGAAAGAATTTATCGCTTATTTAAAAGCGAATCCAGGTGCGATTAATTATGGATCTACTGGAATCGGTACTACCGCTCATTTAATTAGTTACTTATTTGCGCAAAAAGTGAATGTAGATGCTACGCATATTCCTTACAAAGGTGCTGAGGCCACTCGTGATTTAGTGGCTGGACGCTTACAGTTCATGTTTGCTACCGCTCCTTCTGTGGTTCCCTTGATTAAGGCGGGTCAATTAAACGCAATTGCTGTTTCATCAAAAAAGCGAATCAGTGCAATGCCTGATTTGCCCACCTTGAATGAATTGGGCGTCGATATTGCAACTGGCGCTTGGTTTGGTTTTTTTGCTCCAACAGGCACTGATCCCGCCATTATTAAGAAGCTGAATGAAACTACGTTAAGTATTTTGGAAGAGCCTGCAATTAAGCAAAAACTATTGGGATTGGGTGCCGACCCAGTGCCAATGAATGTCCAGGAATTTACAAAATTTGTGCATAACGATTACGCTTTATGGGCACCGATTGTGAAGGCTTCTGGGGCTAAGCCTGAATAGCCATGACATTGTTAGAAGAGTTCGGGCGATTTATTGAGGATTGCCAAGGCAGGTCATTTTCACCAAGCGTATTGCATCATGCTCGTCGGGCTTTGCTTGATTGGCATGGGGCGCTGATTGCTGGATCCAATACAGATACTGCACAGATGTTGAGGCAAGCTTATGCCGAGGAATTGGGTGTTGGTAAATGCTCGATAGCTGGAACGACACATAAGACATTTTCTCGTGCAGCAGCGTTTATGAATGGCACGATCTCACATATTTCAGAGTTTGATGATATTTTTCGCGATGGTGCTTATCACCCCGCCTGTCCTACGATTTCAGCCGCATTTGCACTAGCAGAATCTCGTGGCGACTCTATTGAGAATCTGTTGGCTGCCATTATTGTGGGGTATGAGGTATCTACTCGCATTAGCAAGGTAATTCAACCAAGTCATTATGAATTTTTTCATACGACTGGGACTGCAGGTGTTTTTGGTGCGGCTAGCGCCTGTGCTTATCTTCTGCGTTTGAACGCTTCCCAAGCTTGTGATGCTTTAGCTACTGCAGGTACTTTCGCAAGCGGTTTGCAGCAAGCGTTTCGTTCTGATTCAATGACTAAGCCAATGCATCCTGGGCATGCTGCTGAAGTAGGTCTTAATGCCGCTTTGGTTGCTCAAGCTGGGATGACTGGCACCCCTGATTTGCTAGAAGGCGATGCGGGCTTTGGCGCGGCACTTTGTAAGAACCCGCGTTGGGGTGAGTTATTTGAGGGTCTAGGTTCTAGCTGGAATATTGAGCAGATGACCTTTAAAAATCATGGTTGCTGTGGACATAACTTTCCTGCTATTGATGCGGTCTCGCACTTGTTGGATCAGCATCCTATTGACCCTCGAGAGATTGCCCGTATTCGCGTTGGGGGTTACAGGGCAACTAAGGAAGTTTGTAAATATATTCATCCCAAAACTGCTTTTGAGGCTAAGTTCAGTTTGACTTATACCGTTTCTGCTCGAATTATCCTGGGGCGTGTGAGGGAGAAAGCGTTCTTGCCAGATGCTTTGGGGAATCCGGAGATTGATGCTTTGGAGGATAAGGTTGAATTATTTATTGATCAGGAGTGTGCAGAGAAATTTCCCCTACATCGTTCAGCTAAAGTGGAAATAGAGATGCACAATGGCCTTGTGTACAAACATCATCAGCACACGCGCCATGGAGATCCTGATGAGCCATTAACAGATCAAGAGTTGTTAGATAAATTTATTGAGCTCGCTGAGCCTAGAATGGGTCTTTTAAGGGCTCAGGCGTTATCTGATGCCTTGCTTCAGAAGTCATCTGTGAGCCCTGTTTCAGGTTTGTCGAAGATTTGGGCTGGAGTGAGTCATGAACTTGATATTCAATAGCGGTTCAATTAATAACAGTCAGCTGGTGAAGCGAAATAGGGGAGAAGAATGAATCAAGGTAGATTAGAGTTAGCCTCTTTGAAAAATAAAGTGAGTCCCGAAGAATGGAATGCGCGGGTTGACTTAGCGGCCTGCTATCGCTTGATCGCTCATTATGGAATGTCTGACATGATGGCGAATCACGTCACCATTAGAGTGCCTGGTGAAGAAGATGCTTTTTTAACCAATCCCTACGGCATGATGTACGAGGAGATGTCCGCATCATGCTTAGTTAAAATTAATCATGACGGTGAGGTGTTGTTTAAGCCGGACTTTGGTGACTTGAGCTATGGCTTCAATAAGCCAGGCTATATTCTCCATAGCGCTGTTCATAAGGCTCGCCCAGAAGTCAGTTGCGTTATTCATACGCATACTCCAGCAGGCATGGCAGTTTCCTCATTGGAGTGTGGCTTGCTCCCTATAAATCAAACTTCCATGAGATTTTTGAAGATTAGCTATCACGACTATCTGGGTGTAGTGCTTGATATGGGTGAACAAGAGGCTTTGGTAAGGGATCTAGGGACGTCAGAAGCTATGATTCTGCGTAATCACGGTCTGCTGACTCTAGGCAAGACTGTTGGTGAGGCATTTAACTGGATGCATCGTCTGGAAACATCTTGCCGTGCCCAGTTGATGGCAATGGCGTGCAACACTCCTTTGCAGAAAGTACCCCAAAAGGTCTTAGAAGAGACTTACTTAAATTATCAACCGCAAACTCGGCGCCCATATGGATTGATGGAATGGCCCGCCCTATTGAGAATGCTTGATCGTATTGATCCTAGCTTCCGAGACTAATGTGATGCAGTTAGCAAGAATGCTATGACCGATTACACCGCCCAACATCCTTTACGAATTTTAGTTAGCCAGGCCGCAATGTCTGAGCTGGAATTTAAGCTGAAGAGTTTGTCAAACTTACACTATCATCTTTTTCCTAGCGATCAAATTTCTCCCGGAGAAATGTTTGACGTTGCCTTGATTTCTCGGGATGTGACATCACTGTCGACAAAGCAAAAAATTCTCCCTTCTACGCAGAAATTTTATGATTTGCTTTTGGGTTCCACGGATTTGCGTTGGGTTCAGATTCATTCTGCTGGAGCTGATCGACAGATTTACCTAGATTTAATGCAGCGCGGAGTGGCTATCTCCGGCTCCTCTGGCGTGAATGCGCAGGTTGTCACTCAAACTGCCATTGCAGGCGTGCTCATGCTCGCTCGCCATTTCCCGCAAATGCTTGAGGCGCAGCGGCATCACCGTTGGGAGTCATTAATCAACTACCCACTTCCCCCAGACTTGGTTGGCCAGACCGCCATTGTTGTCGGTAGAGGACCGATTGGTAATGGTATTGCTCAGGTTTTGACATTAATGGGCGTAAGCTGCATTCAGATTGGCTTCAACCCAGATTCTGTAGGCGAGCGCTTGCCTGATGTAGAGCATCGACATATTTCAGAATTGCACTCGCTACTTGGTCTGGCTGATTGGCTGATTTTGGCTTGTCCATTGACTTCCGACACGCGACAATTAATTGATGGAGCTGCGATCAACTTGCTTCCTCAATCTGCGCGAATTGTGAATATCGCACGTGGCGAGATTATTTGTGAAGATGCTTTGATCAAAGCGCTTCAGAGTAAGAGATTAGCTGGGGCGTACTTAGATGTTTTTGCTTCCGAACCTCTTGATACCAATTCCGTGCTTTGGAATTTAGAGAATGTCATTGTTACCCCACATTCTGCGGGACACTCCGCTGGTAATGAATCAAGGGTTCTAGATTTGTTTGTAGAAAATGTGACTCTTTTGAGTCAGGGTAAGACCCTTAAAAATGTGATCAAGATATCGACTTAACAGTATTGACTATCGCTCTAGTTTGGCCAGTACGCGAGTCCGTCCGGATTGAACATGCTTTTCTGCTAAATGTTTGGTGCGACGAGTTTCGTGATGAATGATAGCTTCATATATTGCACGGTGCTCTTCATTGGAGCGTCGCATATTGCTTGGTGAGTTGAAGAAGCTTCTTCTGAATAAATGCATTTCTTTTACCAACTCATCATAAGCTTGATGGAGTCGATGATTTCCAGAGAGTTGCAAAATGAGTGCATGAAAATGAAGATTCATTTCGTAGTAAGTGGCGCCATCACCTGCTTCGCAGGCCTTATCCATTTGGTCAAGGGAGTCCTTCAGCTTGGCCTGACTCTCCTGGTCGATATGCTCACAAGCCTGTTCGGCTGCATGCCCAAAAAGTAGGGTGCGTAGTTCATAGTTTTCTAGCATTTCCCTAATCGAGACTTGCCGTACGAATACGCCTCGATTAGGAACTGCTGTTACTAGACCAAGTCCTGTCAGTATACGAATGGCCTCTCGAATTGGTCCGCGACTTGTACCCATTCTGACGGCAAGATTGACCTCATTTAGTCGGTCTCCAGGCAAAATTTCACCGCAATAGATGAGTCGCTTTAGCTCCTCGGCTATTGCCAGTGATAGTCCTTGCTCGTGATTTTCTTTATTAAATTCCATGGCTTAGAACAATATTGAGTAAGAAATTTTGCCAGTTAATCGTAACATCTCAAATCCGATTAATGTAAACATCTTACTTTAAAAGTGTTGACACTTTTAATGCTATAGAAGACACTTATTGCTAGTTTCCTTAAGAAAAAATGAACGATGCCTCATATCCCTGCTTCTTCTGCTTTATCTCGTTTTCGGGTAATTGACTTAACTCAGGTTCGCGCCGGCCCCACTGCTTGTCGTCAGTTGGCCGATTGGGGTGCGGATGTCATTCAAGTTCAAATGCCAGAGCACATGCGCGGTGATGACACCTTGGGAGGGCAGGATGGTTCGGATTATCAGTACACGCATCGGAATAAGCGCTCCATCACCTTAAATTTGAAAGAGCCAGAGGGTATTACCATACTGAAGCGCCTTATTGGGACTGCAGATGTTGTGGTGGAAAACTTTAGGCCTGATGTGAAGTTTAGGCTTGGAATTGATTATGAGACCCTGAGCAAGGAGTATCCAGGGCTAGTGTATGCCAGTATTTCTGGTTTTGGTCAGACGGGCCCAATGGCTCAACGTCCAGGCTTTGATCAAATTGCGCAGGGCATGAGTGGCCTGATGTCTGTGACTGGTATGCCGGGTGATGGGCCTATGCGGGTTGGAATACCTATCGCTGATTTATGCGCAGGTATTTTTGCGGCGCAAGGAATCTTGGTAGCCCTACTGGAGCGAGATTCCTCTGGAAAGGGGCAGTGGATTCATACCTCCCTGCTTGAGTCAATGGTCTATATGATGGACTTCCAAACTTCTCGATGGTTAATTGATAAAGAGATACCAACACAAGCTGGGAACTATCACCCCACGAGTATTCCAACAGGGGTATATAAAGCGCGCGATGGTTATATGAATATCGCTGTGTTTGGTTCAAAAATCTGGGAACGTTTCTGTGACATTCTGGGTGCGCCAGAGTGGGTAACGGATGAGCGTTATAAAGATAAGATGGGCAGATCAATTAATCGCGACTCAATCAATGATGAGATTAATCGCCGTTTAGCGTCGCAAGATCGTGCTTATTGGGTGGAGCGGTTTAATGCTGGTGGGGTTGCTTGCGGATTAATTAATGATGTCAAGGGCGTCTTTGATGAAGAGCAGATTCAGCATCTGGGTATGGTTAAAGAGGTGGTGTCGGATCACCATGGCCCCCAAAGATTGGTTGGTCAACCCGTTCAATTAGAGAGAACGCCAAGCACCATTGCTCGCGCCGCTCCAAAGCGTGGTGAGCATAGCGAGGAAATTTTGAGAGAAATCGGCCTTGATTCTGCTGAGTTAGTGGGTTTAAAGGCTAAAGGAGTTTATTGATGGAAAAAATTCATTATCAGTCCACAACAGATCGCGTGAAGGTTTGGTTGGATGCTGACAATACCACTTTGCATATTCAATTTAATAATCCCGAGCGACATAATGCTTTATCGGTAGATATGTGGGAGGCGGTGACCCCTCTGCTTTCCCAGGCAGAGCTTGATCAAGATATTCGACTGGTAGTTTTCTCGGGCGCGGGTGATAAGGCTTTTGTTTCGGGTGCGGACATCACTCAATTTGAGGATATGCGAGCTGCAAAGGAGGCTGTGGCACGCTATGAAACTATGGCTGAGCAAGCACTGATGGGGATATACAACTTCAGCAAGCCGACATTGGCTCTTATTCGTGGGTATTGTATTGGCGGCGGCGTCAATGTTGCTATGAGTTGTGATATTCGTATCGCCAGCGATGATGCGGTATTTTCAATTCCTGCGGCACGATTGGGCTTGGGTTACCGTTACTCAGCCCTTAAAAATCTTGTGGACTTAGTTGGCCCGGCTATAGCTAAAGATTTATTCTTTACGGCTCGACGGATCGATGCGCAGGAAGCGAAAAGTGTTGGCTTAATTACTCGCGTTACCTCTGTTGAAAACTTAGATGAATTGCTTACTGAGTACAAGCGGTCTCTTGCTGCTAATGCACCCATTACTGTGTGTGCGGGGAAGGCAATTATTCGAGAAATTCTGAAGCCATCACCAGAAATTGATCATGAGTATTGCCGCACATTGATTAAAAATTGTTTTGAGAGTGAAGATTACGCAGAGGGTAGGAGCGCATTTATGGAGAAGCGAAAACCTGTCTTCCGCGGTAAATAATGCAAGGAAAGCAAATGAAGTCATATTGGATGAAAAGCGATGGTAAGGTTGCCACCATTGAGTTGCGTGAGATAGATCAGCCGAAGCCCGGCATTAATCAAGTACTTATTCGCGTTAAGGCTGCCGGCCTAAATCGCGGAGAGTTTATTTTGGGCCATGGCCTGCACAAAACTGGCGATGCAAAGGCAATTGGTATGGATGCCGCAGGCGAGGTTATTGCTTGTGGCGAGGGTGTTTCGGATTTCTCTGTGGGCGATCGAGTATTTGGTAGGTGCTCTGGAGCATTTTCTGAATATGCCTTAATGGATCTACGTGAAGTAATGGCGATGCCAGCATCACTCACATGGGAGCAGGCAGCTGCAATCCCCCTCACTTTCCATGTTGTTTTTGACATGCTGGTCGTGCAGGGTCAACTGAAGGCTGATGAGTGGGTATTTATCCCCGGGGTAAGCTCTGGTGTAGGCGTATCCGCTCTATTGATGGCAAAAGCGCTTGGCGCCAAAGTCATTGGAACTTCAGGGTCTCAAGAGAAGTTAGATCGTTTAAGTGCTTTAGGTTTAGATCTGGGTATTTGCACACGACTTCCCAATTTCCATGACCAGGTTATGCAGACGACACAAGGGAAGGGTGTTAATTTAGTGATCAACACCATTGGTGGATCAGTATTTGCTGAGTGCATTCGATGCATGGCATTTCAGGGGCGACTAGCTACCGTGGGATATGTAGATGGTGTATTGAAAGCTGAGATCGATATCGAGGCATTGCACGCAAAGCGTCTAAAACTATTTGGTGTATCCAATAAGTTAAGAAGTCCTTTGCAACGCTCTGAATCAGTGCCTGCATTTAGAGAGCAGATTCTTCCGTTAATTGGTGCTGGACATATTGTTCCTATGGTTGATCAAGTATTTCCATTTGAGAAATTAATTGAGGCAAAGGCTGCTATGGAGGCCAATCAGCATTTAGGAAAGATTGTTTTGGCTGGCGCTGTATAAAAATAATGAAGGAGACTGTATGGCAATTCTAAAAATTCTTGCGTCAGCCCTGTTGATGGCTTTAATAGCAAGTCCAGTTTTGGCGCAAACTACGCCATACCCGAATAAGCCCATTAAATTAATTGTTGGTTTTGCTCCTGGCGGAGCTGCTGACTATGTAGCTCGTAATGTTGGAATGGCGCTTGGTCAAGCTTTGGGCCAGTCAATCATTATCGAAAATAAACCTGGAGCTGGCTCCAGTATTGCTGCTGAGCAGGTAGCGAAGTCTGCGCCAGATGGGTACACCTTATTAATAGCAAGTCCGAGTAGTATTTCGGTTAACCCAGCCTTAAATCCGAAGTTAGGCTATAAGGCAAGTGACTTTCAGCCTGTAAGTCAGTTAACTAGCTCGCCCTTGGTTATTGCCGCAAATCCAGCGATCGGTATTACGAGCGTAAAAGAATTGATTGCGAGGGCCAAGAAAAATCCCGGCAGACTAAATTACGCCACTTCTGGCAATGGCTCAGCACCCCACTTAGGAGGCGCTTTATTTTCACAAGTGGCTGATATCAAAATGACGCATATCCCATTTCGTGGGGGCTCTCTTGCGGTTCAGTCGGTGATTGCAGGTGATACACAATTGACCTTTGGCACCCCTCCTTCAGTCCTGCCGATGATTCAGGCAGGTCGATTAACTGGTTTGGGTATTTCCAGCAAAGAGCGATCTTCTTTGGCTCCTGGTTTGCCAGGGATGCGTGAGGCTGGTTTACCAGAGTTTGTGATTGATTTTTGGTATGGATTCTTTGTTCCTGCTGGAACACCCGCACCCATTGTCCAGAAAATATTTGAAGCTACGCAGACTGCAATGCAACAACCTAATATTAAAGCTGCCTTAGCACGCGAGGGAACAGATGTCTCTCTTTCGAGTTCGCCCGCTCAATTCTCAGCATTTTTAGCTCAAGATGAAAAATTTTGGGTGAATCTCGTCAAGAGTGCTAATGTAAGCGTAGATTAGGGTTTTGTAAGTACGGATAATCATAAATAATCATTACTGGAGGAGATAGGTATGTCAAAACAAGAAAAAAAAGTAAGTCGTCGTAGCGCAATGAAGTTAGGTGTTGGCGTCGCATCATTGGTTGCTGCTGGAGGCGTGTCACAGGCAAATGCCGCTGAGGTTAAAACCCCTTTTACTGTTGAGCAGGTTTATGTCCCAATTGCTGGCAGCTCTCAAGAGTTTCCAGTCCGAAGAATTTATTGCATCGGGCGAAATTATGCTGCTCATGCGCGAGAGATGGGATCTGATCCAACTCGTGAACCACCATTTTTCTTTCAGAAGCCAACGGATGCTATTCAATTCGTTGCCCCGAATAAAATTGTGGACCATCCTTACCCATCATTAACCAAAAACTATCACTATGAAGTTGAGTTGGTCGCTGCATTGAATAAGGGTGGAAAAAATATCCCAATTGAAAAGGCTCTTGAGCACGTTTTTGGTTATGCGCTGGGCTTAGATATGACGCGCCGTGATTTGCAACGTTTTATGGGCGATCAAAAGAAGCCTTGGGAAATTGGTAAATCATTTGATCATTCTGCTCCGATTGGTCCTATTTTTCCCGTAGCAAAGGTCGGTGATTTTAAAAACGGCGCAATTGCATTGTCTGTCAATGGGGTTACAAAGCAGAGTGCAGATCTAAGTCAAATGATTTGGTCCGTTGCTGAGCAAATCGCTAAGTTATCCGAAGCAAATGAATTATTCCCTGGGGACATTATTTATTCCGGAACTCCGGAGAATGTAGGTCCAGTTGTTAAGGGAGACTTAGTCCGCTGCACAATTGCTGGCTTACCAGATCTCGTTATCAAGATTGTGTAATTAATGAAAATTTTTTCTTGGCTTATCCCGGCGCTTACCTTGCTGTATTCGCTATCTTGCTCAGCAGCCGAATATCGAGTGTATTCAGCTGCTGGAGTAAAGATCCCGATGCTCCAATTTGCTAGCGTCTTCAATGAGGCTAACTCAAATTCGAAAGTGGTGAATGACTTTGATACTGCCGGGGCTGCTGAGAAAAAATTTATGGCTGATGCCAAAAGTGCATGCTTAATCACAACGCAGGTTCGTATTGATAAGGCGATCAAATCCGGCTTGCTTCTCGGGCAAGAGCCTATCGCCCTGGTGGATACTCTTGCGGGCCTAGCATCTTCTTCAAAAAATAAGCCATCCATTGCCACTGGCGCAGATATGACCCAAGCGCTTTTATCTGCTAAGTCCATTGCATTTTCCGATCCCGCTAGAGGCGCTACTGTTGGCCTGCATTTTCAAAACATGATCAAGGCTCTCGGCATTGAGAAGCAAGTCATGGATAAAGCCATTCTTGCGAGGGATGGTGTTGAGACAATGAATTTGGTTAAAGCTAAAAAGGTCGAGTTAGGGGTGACTCAGGTTAGCGAGATCATTCAGTCTATGCCCAGCAGCTTGGTTGGGCCATTCCCTGTGGAATTTGAATTGGCAACTCGCTACTCTTTATGGTGCAGGGATCCAAGCGATCCCCAGGTCTTATCTTTTATTAGCTTGATGAGGTCTCAGTGGGGCGCCTCAGTCTTTTCTGGAAATGGTTTGCGCGTTGTGAAGTAATTCTTGGCCACCTATTTAATGTTTATAGGCCCGGAATTTTTAAAGCCACCTCAATGAGTGTCGATATTTTGATGTATATCAAGTCTTCGCGCGCAAATAAGAGCAAACTGAAACACTTGTTTAACTACCGTTAAGTAAAGTGAACCGCTATGAAACTTGAATTTGTTGGTCCTGCATCCATTCTGGATAATGGCGATGTTTCCTATCCAGCCATTCTTGATGGCAAGCCCCTGAAGTGCAGTTTCAGTTATGAGGCCTTGCAGGACTTGGATGTTGAAGGTGTTGAGACAGATGCATTGCAACTCTTCACAAATCATCAATTAAAGTTACTCTCCATAGCTGAGAAAAAGATTTTAAATGGCCACGCTATCGAGGGTGCCGTTCACTTGTTCAGCCACGACCTAGTCTTGGATTAATTGTTTTTAGTATTGCATTGTTTAATCAGAAAGAGAAAATATGTCATTTAATCACTCAGTTATTTGGATTGATCATCAAGAAGCGCATGTTATTTACTTCAATCCCACCGCGAGCGAGAGTGAAGTAATTAAGACAAGATCTACCCACAAAAATATCCATCATAAAAGTGGCTCTGTGAGTGGTGCTCAAGCTGCCCCCGATCAACATTACTTGCATGAAGTCATTCAGGCGGTTAAAGAATCTAAAGAGATTTTGATTGTGGGACCAGGTTCTGCAAAATTAGAGCTCATGAAGCATGCAAGTAAACATGATCATTTGACTGCCGATAAGGTGGTGGGTATTGAGACGGTTGACCATCCTACTGATGGGCAGTTGTTGGCTTACGCAAAAAAATATTTTGCCAAGGTTGATGCTTTGAAAGGCGATACCGTCATTACTGGTTAATGATTGATCCCCCTGAAATGGGGGATAATTTAACGATGCTACTTATTACTGCCTTCATCATTAATGGGTCGTTAGCGCTTACGGCGATCTTGTTGCATTATGAAGCCCTTTTTCAACTCGATAAAAATTTACCTAGGGTGGCGCACATTCCACCTCGATTTAGAGTTTTGATAGGTGTTGGCGCCATTTTCATGGCGCATGTACTCGAGATTTGGCTTTTTGCTTTGGGCTACTTCTTTACTCTGCAATTTCCGGTGATGGGGAGTCTTATAGGCAATCTTTCAGGTCATGGTGTGCTACTGGACTGTGCTTATTTATCATTCGTCACTTTTACAACCTTGGGTTACGGTGAAATTGTTGCTCAAGGTTACTTGAGATATCTCACTGGAGTAGAGGCGCTCACTGGTTTTATTTTGATTACTTGGTCAGCTTCATTCTTGTTTATTGAGATGCAGAAATATTGGACTGTCTATAAGACTACCCAGACTAAGCAGTACAAATAAGCCAACGAGTCGCTTAAAAGTCTTTCATCAGGCGTAGTGCCAATACACGGGTTTGTATAAACCCATTCTTGATTTCCATATCCCGGCCGTACTGCAATGAGATTCTGCCAATAGCTGTGTGCGCTTGACTGCTCAATAGAAATCTCTGGGTATTAACGACGTTATTTTGATAGTAGTTGTTGATGGATGTTGCGCCACCAGTCACATAAAAATAGGATGCACCTACGGTAAAGGTTTGGTTGATTTGCCAGATAGGTCCAAGCTGAGTGGTAGTAAGAGGCTTTTGCATCAGTGACGCATTAGTGGTGTTACCAGTACATGCAGCTGCGCACTGACTATTGCCACCAAACCACATGGTATCGACTGCTACCATGCCATCGATTCTCTCGGTAATGGGTGTCTGAAATCCAATCTGCAAATCGGTTCTGAAGCGATTCTCACTCAAGTTAAAGACTTTTTGACCGGAATAACTACCGGTGGGGCTAATCAAATACCCCGCAATACCAACATAAGTCCTGTTGGCTTTATCGGCGTAAGGCCAAATCGCAGTTGCAATAGTGAGATCGCCGATGCCGTTATCGCTTGATAAGGTCGAAAGAGATCCTGCAGGCCTGACTGTTCCGTAGGGTAGTTGAATGTAGGAGACGGCAGGGAGATCGCCCAGCGAGTAAGTTCTGGCGCCACGAAGAATTGCACTTTGGGTATCGATAACTGGGTTTTTATAGAGTCGGGTTGGGGCGACGTTACCTACAGAGCCATTCCTGTATAGAGTCGAGTTTTCCGTATTCAAATAACTAATCGTAATGAGATTTTTATCTGGCGGAGGCGCAACAATATCATTCGGCTGCAAATCAATTGCCCACGCCATAAATGGTGTGCAGAGAGCGAGGAAAAGTGGGGCAAGCCGAACGCGATGCATGGCAATCTTATTTTCTCTAGAGGCGGGTATGGAGGTGATCATTTTGTTAGTTGTTTACCAGCACTAGTCATCATAAATGATCTCATAATCCATATAAAATATGAATTCTATAGCCATTGTCACTAAGCCTTTAGACTCTGCTTCCCCTGTCTTAGGGTCGTATATTCTTTCTCACCTCCGTAGACGGACAACGTAGTGGGTTTATCCAGGCATGACATGCAGGCAAACTACGGTGGCACTCTGTATTTAGTGGGTCAACAGTTGAACGACGCTAAAACCTTGAGCACCTTACCCGGTAAGAAAAAATAATTTACGCACACCTTTGTTGATATTGCAGTGCAATTTGAATCGTTTGGAAATGGATATCCACAGTGGATTGAATTTCTTTGCCATAACCACCGGCCATGCTAAATGCAATCGGAATCTGACGGTCTAGACCGAACTGAAACACACATTCATCACGCTGTCGCATTCCATTTTTACTGATACTTAATTTTCCCAGACGATCGTCTTCGTGAGGATCGGCGCCTGCTAAGTAAATAATCAAGTCAGGCTTAAATTGCTGCTCTAATATTTCTAGGCCTTGGTGGAGTGCTGCTAAATAGGGCTCATCCCCACTGTCATTTGGCAGACCAATATCCAGATCACTAACTTCTTTTGTGAATGGAAAATTATTTGCTCCGTGAATGGAGAAGGTAAAAATAGAGGGATCATTTTCTAGAATGGAAGCCGTGCCATTGCCTTGATGCACATCGAGGTCAACGATAGCTACTTTCAGTTTTGGGTGAATTTCTTTCTGAAGGGCACGTGCTGTAATTGCCGAATCATTAAATACGCAGAATCCACTACCCTTGTGGCGATAGGCGTGGTGGGTACCGCCGGCTAAATTTGCAGCAATTCCTTCTTGGAGTGCGATCTTAGCAGCCGCTAGCGTTGCTCCAGCTGATCTGCGGGAGCGTTCAACCATTTGCGTGCTCCAAGGAAAGCCAATCTCCTGTTGCTCTTGAGGGCTGAGACTTCCTTGTAAAACCTTGATGAGATAGCTCGCATCATGGGCGTAGAGTATTTGAGTATCACTAACAGCCGGTGCATTTTCTAGATGAATGCCTGCTAGTTGAGATACCAAGTCTCGCAATTTTCTGTACTTCTCCATCGGAAAGCGGTGCCCGTCAGGAAGTGGTAAAACATAATGGTCAGCGTAAAAAGCTTTCAAAGGCGATCTCGAGGGTTTTGTATGATGATGAGTCTATTCGTTTTTTAATTGGTGGGTATGACACGGTCTGAAAAACAGGGATTTAAAGGAAATAAATCGTTTTTGCCAAGCAAGCTTTGCGTAGCTTGCGGCAGGGAAATGACTTGGCGAAAATCCTGGGAAAAGAACTGGGAATCGATTAAGTACTGCTCGGATGCCTGCCGTCTCAAGAAGCCATCTTCTCATCAGGCTGGGGTTTTGTAAGTGCGTATTGCGATCTATTGGTTTCGAAATGATTTGCGCCTAAGTGACAATCCATCTCTATCGCAGGCCTGCTTGAATGCAGACCGGCTCTTTCCTATTTATTTTCATCAGCCAGAAGGCGAATTGAATGTCTACGGTATTGAGAGGATGGGTGGGTACCGCAAGCAATTTCTGAGGCAATCTTTAGATGATCTTAGGGGGCAATTGCAGGAGTTGGGCTCCAATTTATATGAATTCAATGGAAGTCCTGCTGAAGTTGTGCCGAGATTAGCGGCGTCCTTGAACGTGAATGCGATTTATTGTGAGCAAATCGAGGCGCCCGAGGAATTAAAACAGGTCGCTCTGTTGCGAGAAGCGGGTCTTGATGTCCGGGAGTTTTGGCAATCGAGCATGTTGGATCCTCAATATCTTCCCTTTGGGGTTCAAGACATGCCTGACATGTTTACACAATTTCGTCGGGCGGTAGAAGGTGTGGGCTTGAGATTTGCAAATCCCCTTACCACTCTAAAAGCCTTACCGCCATTGCCATCAATAAAAGACTTCGGTGAGCTGGTGACTGAAGTCGTGCTAGCTCATGGTCAGATTCAATTGGACTATTCCGGTGGGGAGAGCCATGCTCGGGCTCACTTAGAGCAATATCTTGAGCGTCGTCTGCCGGATACCTATAAGGAAACCCGGAACCAACTCATAGGGTTAGATTATTCCAGCAAGTTTTCCCCATGGCTTGCCTTGGGCTGTATTTCAGCAAGAGTTCTTGCTGCAGAGTTGGCTGCATATGAAAAGCGTTATGGTGCAAATGATGGAACATATTGGCTCTGGTTTGAGTTGTTATGGCGTGATTACTTTCGTTTTCTTCACTTCAAGTTTGGCAGTCGCCTTTACCGGGCGCGCGGACTTGGTGACCTTGTTGTAGCGCCGTTCAATTCAGACAAGTTTAATCAATGGCGTTCTGGAAATACAGGCGAGTCATTCATCGACGCGGGTATGCGGGAGTTAAGTATGAGTGGCTATCTGTCGAATCGTATGCGCCAGATCGTAGCAAGTTATTGGATTTATGACTTGCAGGGAGATTGGCGTGCTGGCGCTGCTTGGTTTGAGGCACAGCTTATTGATTATGATGTCTATAGCAATCAGGGCAATTGGCTTTACATAGCCGGTCGAGGAACGGATCCGAGAGGGGGGAGACCCTTCAATGTTACTAAGCAAACCCAAGACCATGACCCCCAAGCAAATTATCGTCGCTTATGGCTTGAGCACAATGAATAAACTAGATCTCTTCCAGGGCGGCGTACTGCAGCAGTGTTTCTAGGGAGATTTTTTCCAAAGCTTTTGCATTAGTGCTCTCGAGTTTAATCATGGGTGCACAGTTTGCTTCTAATGCCTCTAACCAACGATTGAGGCATAGGCACCATTGATCTCCCGCAACCAAGCCTGGGAATTGATATTCCGCTCTTGGGGTAATCAGATCATTTCCGCGCTTCAAACTAAATTGCAGAAAATCATTCGTAAGGACTGCGCAGACGAGATGACTTCCCGCATCTTCCTCATTCGTCTTACAGCAGCCATCCCTAAAGAACCCTGTTAAGGGATCAAAGGAACAGGGAACTAGCGGCTGACCTAAAACATTGAAGGAGGATTCTGTTTGCATGACGGTTCTTTATATTAATAAAAGGGGTATAGAGGAAGAAAAGCGCAGCGCTTATGGGCTTGAATAGAGCTTGAAGGATAGTGGTTTTCCGGTGGAGTCTATTTTGACTAAGACCATGTCGCCAGAGTTCACAACTATGCCAACATAGGATTGAATATTCACATGGTGGGTCACCATAATGATGGGTGTATTCGGATATTGCTTGCGCTCGATTGCGATGAGTTTTGTTAATTCATCGGTTTGTTTTTTAGCCTGGCTCATGTCGTCAAAAAATGAACCTAAAGAGGCTTCTTTTTTTACCGACCCCTTGTTAAGAAGCGTGGCCGTATCGAGGCATCGACACCAAGCACTACTGTAGATTTTTGCCTGATGTACTCCTTGTGCTGATAGCCAGTCACCAATACTCTTAGCTTGCTTTCGCCCAAATTCGCCCAGGTTTCGTTGTGTGGAGCATTGATTGATTAGATAGTTCTGCGGATCTCCATAGCCAGGCGCATCAGCATGTCTCATCAACAGGACATGCTGCCCATCATGCAAGTTGATAGCGAGTTCACTTTGCGATAGGGCCACTTTGCTCTGAACGCAAAGTAGAGTAAAGAGGATGAGAAAAAAGAATGGGCGAAATTGCATCAAGATGTATCGCCTACCAGGGTAAGCGTTCTCCTGAGTAGCTAATAAAAGTTCCCGAATCCTCTTTATTTAATGTAAATAAGACTTTAAGCATGTCGCTTGCAGCATCTGCAGGAGGCCTACCAATTTGCTCACCCTTAAAAGGCTTGGATAGCCTGGAATTGACTGTGCCAGGGTGCAGAGCCACTAAAGCCGTATTTGGCCTAGTTCTACCAAATTCAATGGCGGCAGTTTTGATCAGCATATTTAAAGCTGCCTTAGACGCGCGGTAGCTATACCAGCCTCCTAATCGATTGTCTTCAATGCTACCTACCTTAGCTGATAGGGTTGCCATGATGGAACCCGCTGGATCCAGTAATTTAGAAAAGTATTTGATGGTGAGGCTGGGGCCGATCGCATTGACCTGTATCAGCATCTGCAGTTGTTCTGCATTGAGGTCTTCTAATTTTTTCTCGGGCATCCAATGCTCGGTATGCAGTATCCCAATCGTGTTGATAATGAGTTGAAAAGGACCTAGATTGGCTAAGGCAAGAGCGGCCGATTCAATCGTATTGAGATCCTGGTAATCAACTGGAGTGAGTGAGCTTCGATGAATGCCATAGACAGCACTACAAGAGGGGTTTTTTTCCAGTAATTCCATCAACGCTGACCCAATGGTTCCGGAGGATCCAATGACTAACGCACGAAAGGGCTGGGGGACTAGAGGCATGGCAGCAATAATAGTGATGACTACTTTAAATGGGGCTCAGCTAGTTTATTGAATAAGTCTTAAACTTGCTTGATGACTATTCGGGCACCTAAATCCCTTTCTGAGGCTGATCTCTCCAGATTAATTGAAATGGCTTGGGAGGACCGTACTCCATTTGATGCTATTGAGCAAAACTTTAGCCTATCTGAGTCGCAGGTGATTGCGATCATGCGTGCGGAACTCAAGCGCTCATCATTTAATTTATGGCGTAAAAGAGTGACAGGGAGGGCGACAAAGCATCTTGCACTCAGAAGTAAGTTAGTAACGCGCGCCTATTGCGCTACGCAATATAAACACAAGTCATGATGATGAAAAAGCTGACTATGTACTATGACGGACTCTGCCCTTTATGCCAAGCTGAGATTCTATTTTTATCGGGGCGCAATTGGGCTGGTTTACTAAGCTTTGTGGATGTCAACTCAATGCAATATTCTGCGGATACAGTGGGCGTGTCTTGTCAGCAAGCATTGGATTCTATGTATGCACTATACGATGATGGTGAGTTGATTAACGGTGTAGATGTTTTCTCTGCGGCCTATGAGAGGGCTAACCTGCCTAAGTTGGCCTGGCTCTTTTCGCGACCAAGCCTACGCCCAGTCTTGACATCGGGATATCGATTTTTTGCCAAGAACCGCCATACTATTTCGAGCATATTGGGTCCTACGGCATTGCGCTTAGTAAGAGCAATATCTAAACAGAAGGGATAAGTGATGCGGAAACACTTGTTGCACAGTAGTGCCCACCTTTTTATTGCGCTACTGCTGGTTAATGGCTTAGCTGGCGCCAAGGATACCTCTCATATCGACTTTGCGATTAATTCATCTCAGCCACAGGGAAGTGGAAGGCTGAACTTTTGGGGCTTTCACGTTTACGATGCAACGCTTTATCGTGCTGCTAATTCGAGTTCACCGGAGTTTGCCCTTGATATTCAATACCAAAGATCCTTCTCTGGGCACGCGCTGGCTAGCAAAACGGCAGATGAGATGAGGAAGATTGGCGTTCCAGAGGCGCAGGCAGTAATTTGGGGGAAAGAATTGGTGGCGGTTCTACCCAATGTTGAGCCGGGTCAAACGCTGACAGGCGTCTATTCCCCCAAAGTGGGCACTACCTTATTTTATGAGGGCAAAAAAATTGCCCAAATTCCTGGGGCTGAATTTTCAAAAGCTTTTTTTGGAATTTGGCTCGATCCCAAAACCAGCGCACCCAAGTTAAGAGCGGAATTATTGGGTAGCGGCTGTCCACCACCCCTGATTTCCGGAGCTTGTTAAATGCGGATAACTATCCTTGCGTCAAAGTACCTAACTAGTGTTTTTCTAGTTCTGAGTGTACTTGCTTGCTCCTCGCCAACAGTGACGCAATATGCACAAGAGCAGCCTAAGTTAGATCTCAGTGAGTATTTCAATGGCACGATCGATGCATACGGCATCTTCACTGATCGCAGTGGCAATGTTCAGAAAAGATTTACTGTACTGATGGTCGCCAAGTGGTCGGTGGTGGATGGTAAGAAAACCGGCGTCTTGGATGAAAGCTTCGAATATTCCGATGGTACAAAACAAAAGCGGATTTGGACTTTGACTGAAGCTACGCCAGGTAAGTTTATTGGCAGGGCTGACGATGTGATTGGTGACGCAATTGGCGAGTCCTCGGGCAATGCCTTGAATTGGGCTTATACGCTGGCATTACCAGTCGATCAATCCGTTTACCATGTGCAGTTTGACGATTGGATGTATCTAGTAACGCCTAAGGTCATGATCAATAAAGCAAAGATGAGTAAATTTGGAATTGAACTTGGCGAAGTGACTCTGAGTTTTTATAAGCGCTAATGTCACCCATCCATGGAAAGTAAATCTTGAAAAGACTTGTACTGATTCTAGGCGATCAGCTAGACATCGATAGCCCAGTGCTAAAAAATATTGACTTGAAGATAGATCAAGTCATCATGATTGAGTCGGCGAATGAAGCTCAGCATGTTTGGTCTCATAAAGCCAAAATTGCCTTATTTTTGTCCGCAATGCGCCACTTTGCTGAGCAACTCAAATACCTTGGCCTGCCTCTGGTGTATATCCAGCATTCACCTAAAACGATTGTCGAAGAGCTGAGAAGCAAAATCACTGATGGTCAATTTACCCATCTTATTTGCGTTGAGCCTGGAGAGTGGCGACTTAAAGGGGGTATCGAAGAGTTGGCTTCAGAGCTAAATATCTCTCTAGAGATGCATGAAGACCCACATTTTTACTGCTCACATCACGAGTTTCGAAATTGGGTTGCCAATAAAAAAGAGTTGCGACTGGAGTATTTTTATAGACTCATGCGCAAGACTCATGGGATCTTGGTGGATCAAGATGGCAATCCGGAGGGGGGTCAATGGAACTTCGACCGAGATAATCGCAAGCCTTTTCCAAAGAAGGGTCCTGGATTAATTCCACCCCCAGCATTATTTGAGCCAGACGACATTAGTAAGACAGTGTTGGCTGAAGTTGAGGAAAGGTATTCAGATCATCCCGGTTCGCTAGCGCACTTTCAGTGGCCGGTTACTCGCACCCAAGCGCTTGAAGCGCTCGCGGGATTTGTTGAGCATCGCCTAGTTACTTTTGGCATCCATGAAGATGCTATGTGGACAGATACTCCGTTCGGATGGCATTCATTACTCTCGAGCTCTCTAAACCTAAAGCTGCTCAACCCAAGAGAGGTGATTGATGCGGTATTGCTTGCCTGGAAAAAATATGACCTAGATCTTGCAACCGTAGAGGGATTTATTCGTCAAATTTTAGGTTGGCGAGAATTTATTCGCGGGATGTATTACCTCGACATGCCACAAATGGCGCTGGATAACTTTTACGGCCATCAGAATACATTGCCTGCTTGGTATTGGACTGGCAAAACTAATATGAGTTGCATGCGGGAGGCGATTGGGCAAACGCTGCAATACGGTTATGCCCATCATATTCAGCGTTTAATGGTGACGGGTAACTTTGCTCTACTGGCTGAGGTCTTGCCAAAAGAGGTCTGCGACTGGTACTTAGCCATCTATATTGATGCGATTGAATGGGTCGAATTACCCAATACGGCGGGCATGGCCTTATTTGCGAGCGGCGGACGTTTTACTAGCAAACCCTATATTGCCAGCGGCGCTTACATTAAGAGAATGAGTAATTACTGCGATAGTTGCCAATACAAGCCCGATATCCGCTTCGGAGAGGGTGCTTGCCCAGTCACCAATCTGTATTGGCATTTTTTGATCAAGCACCGCACTCAATTTGAGGCTAGCCCGCGCACGAGATTGATGACTGCCAACTTGTCCCGAATTAGCGAGGCTGATCAGCAGTCTATTCAGGTTCATGCCAAGGGGCTCCTGAGTGATCTGCACTCTCTCTAAATTTGTGTCACACTTTCGCTAGACAAATCAGCAGGCGCACAATCGCGATGAGAATAGAAGACACCGATCCAGCAAGACATGCCGGCATTGAATACCCCATGGAGGTGGGTGCACCTGTATTTGCGCCTATCAAGGTCATGGAGGAAAAAGACAAGGCGGTGAATGTTGCCCGCCAAAATGCAAAGCTTGAATACGATCGCATCATGGAGCAGGCGGAAGTGTTAATGAAGCAGGCGCGTGCGCTTCAAGCCCGCTTGGATGCTACTGAAATGGTGCACAGCGCTAAATTTAGTTTTAATCCTCTCCACGGCAAAACATACCATCTGTATTTTGATAGTCGTATTGGTGCAAATGTATTGATACAGAATGGCCCTGATCAATGGAGTTGCGGCATCCCTGGCTCCTGGACCTATTCTATGGCGGTGAAAAAGCTGGGGGATAGTACTTGGGCCGTAATTGAAGATGAAGAGGGTAACTCTGCCTCGCTTGCGGTAAGATAATTTTTTATATAAAAATAATAAGGTGACTTGTGACAACTGCGCGAATTGTTAGTCTTTCAGAACTCGGCAATGCCGATGTGATTCAGTTAATTGATAAGGAATTGCCTGCTCCAACTCAAGGTGAAGTGCAACTTCGTCAAACAGCTATCGGCTTTAACTTCATCGACGTGTACCAAAGGTCAGGTGTCTATCCTTTGGAATTGCCTACAGGCCTCGGTCATGAGGCCGTTGGTGTAGTTGAGGCTCTAGGTGAAGGCGTCACTCGATTTAAGTTGGGTGATCGTGTGATGTATATGAATGCCGGTATTGGGGCTTATGCCAGTGCTCGTAATGTTGCTGTTGATAAGTTGGTGGCCGTTCCAGATGCCATCTCTGATGAAGTTGCTGCGGCAGTATTTTTCAAGGCAATGACAGCCCAATACTTGATTCAAAAGACCTATAAAGTGAAATCGGGCGATGTTGTCCTGATACATGCTGCCGCTGGTGGTGTTGGCCAAATCTTAGCTGGTTGGGCAAAGTCTTTGGGCGCCTTTGTCGTTGGTAGTGTTGGCTCTGAAGCCAAGTTTGCCGTAGCAAAGGAGGCTGGATGCGATGCCGTGGTGGATTACTCTAAGCCGAATTGGGTTGAGGAAGTACTTAAGGCAACTGGTGGTCGCAAAGCAAATGTGGTTTATGACTCAGTGGCTAAAACGACATTCTTGGGATCACTTGACTGTGCTGCCCCATTTGGCACGGTCGCTTTGTTTGGTGCAGCCTCAGGCCCGGCCCCGGAAATTCAGCCAGAGATTTTAAATAAGAAGGGTTGCCTCTTCTTAACCAGACCTTCGGTATTTCCACATAATGCTACCCCTGAGTTGCTTCAGGAAAATGCGCGCGCTGTCTTTGACGCTGTTGCTCAGGGTAGAGTTAAGGTGCAGATCGGTGCTAAATTTAGCCTCGAGCAAGCTGCTGAAGCGCATAAAGCGGCAGAGGGAAGAAAAGTTTCGGGCGCCATTGTCATTACGCCTTAATCAAAAAATGCATTATAGGAACCCCGCTTTGGCGGGGTTTTTTATTGGTACTGCTATTTCATGGTCAGCCCTTGTAAAGAATGAAATGCCGATAAATTGATGCAGTGCCATATAAACGGGCTTGCCTTTTCTCCGCTATAGTTTCACAAGATTAATAAAAATACTTGGAGACAATCATGCGTACTCATATTTTTGCGGGCTCTTTGGTGGCTGGGATTATTTCTACAATGCTGCTGACTCCTGTGGCCCTTGCGCAAACCCAGGCCAGCACTAAAACGAATGCCCAAGGTGGCGCTGAACTCTTATGGTTGGGTCAGGCTGGATTTCGGATTAAGAGCCCTAGCGGCAAGATGATTTTGATTGATCCTTGGATTACGGGTGGACCAAAAACACCGCCGATGTATAAAAATGATTTGGCTGCGATTGGACCCATTGATTTATTGCTGGTAACCCATGCTCACGTGGATCACATTGGCGATGCTCCAGCGCTTGCCAAAATGAACAATACAAAATTGTATGGTCCGGCAGATATGGTGACGCCACTCGTGACTTTGGGAATATTACCTGCCGACCTTGGCTATCGATTTAATAAGACGGGTCGAGTCACTCCTTTTCCTGGCATTAAGGTAACTGCTGTACAGGCGGAACACTCTTCTTTATTGGTATGGAAAAATCCAGCGACTGACAAGCTGGAATCTCATCCTGCGGGCGAGCCAATGGGTTACATCATTGAGCTAGAGAATGGTTTCAAAATCTGGCATATGGGCGATACAGGCCTCTTTGGCGATATGAAGTTTATTGCTGAGCACTATAAGCCGGATCTGGTGTTAATTCCGATTGGTGGAAATTTCACGATGGCTCCTGATGATGCTGCTTATGCCTTACGTACATGGGTAAAGCCAAAGATGGTCATCCCAATGCATTACAACTCCAACCCGCTCGCAAAAGGTACTCTGGCAGAGTTTCAAGATGCCATGAAGGGTAGCTCAATCAAAATTATTCCAATGACTGAAGGTCAGACTGTTCAGTTTTAATTATTCATAGTGCTTAAAGAGAATCTTTTGTGATTGATGTTTCATCTGAAGTGAGGGCGCAGCTTGCCCCTCATGGCGTTCTATCCGCCTCTGTTTATTTGGGTAACTTCCTGTTGGTTACCGGCAGGCAACCTTCTGGTGAGCCTACTGGAATAGCCCCTGATATTTGTCGTGCTATTGCTGATCGCCTGGGTGTGGAGCTAAATCTGAAGGGTTGTCAAACTCAGGAAGAGGTTGTGGAGTCAGCAGCCTCTGGTCAATGTGGAATCGCATTGGTTGGTTCTGATCCAGCTCGCGCTCAGCGCGTGACATTTACGCCGGCTTATGTGGAGCTTGAGGCAACCTACCTGGTTCCAGAAAACTCATCTATCGTGGATGTTGCACAGGTTGATCAAGCTGGAATTCGGATCGCTTCGTTTTTCAAGAGTGCATATGATCTTTGGCTGCAGCGCAATCTCAAATATGCTACCTTGGTTCATGCTGATAGCGTGCTGGCTAGTAATGAGTTATTTGTTCGAGAGAAATTAGATGCATTGGCTGGCTTGAAAACTGGCCTGGTGACTGCCTCTCAGAATATTCCGGGATCACGAATCCTAGATGGCCAGTTCACTGGTATTCAGCAAGCTATCGCTAGCAAAAATTCCAATTCGGCATCAATCGAATTTTTGAGCGCATGTGTTCAAGAGTTTATTGGTTCGGGTTTAGTAACTGCATTAATACAGAAGTATCAGGTGCAAGGCTTATCTGCTGCACCACTATTAAGAACATCCTAAGAAATTGAACATGAAAAAAATCGCATCTGCTTTTATCCTGGGGTTTAGCCTTTTGAGTTTTCAGGAAGCATTCGCTCAGGCTGACAGTTATCCTAACCGTCAAATTAAAATCATCTCTCCATTTGCTACTGGTGGCATTGCTGATGGTTTTTCGCGAATCATTGCTCAAGGCTTGAGCGAGGCCTATAACCAGCCTGTCATTGTTGAAAACAAGACTGGTGGCGGGGGTAATATCGGCGCTGATTTTGTGGCTAAATCAGCGGCAGACGGCTATACATTGATCATGGGTAGCATTGGCACGCATGCAGTCAATCCCTATCTTGTGAAGAGCATGCCTTACGACCCACTTAAGGATTTTGTACCAGTGGCTTTTGTGCTGGATGCTGAGGGCTTGCTGGCTGTTAATCCTGGCTTGCCCGTCAAAAGCGTGAGCGAGCTTATTGCCTACGTAAAGACTCACCCAGGTAAGGTGTCTTACGGGTCGGGTGGCATTGGTACTGCCAGTAATTTAGCGGGAGAACTTTTTAACTTGACCGCAAAAATAGATATGACTCATATCCCATACAAAGGAAATGCGTTAGCAATCACGGACTTGATTGGTGGGCAAACGCAAGTCATGTTTGCTACCATGCCGACGATTCTGCCTTATGTGAAGAGTGATAAATTGCGTGGTCTAGCAGTAACGGGCGCGACAAGGGATCCATCCATGCCGGATTTACCTAGCATCAGCGAAACGCTTCCTGGATTTGATGTCAAAAACTGGATTGGTTTATTTGCGCCTGCAGGGACGCCTCCAGCCATCGTGAAGAAGTTGCATGCTGAGGTCAATAAAATAATGATCCAGCCCGCGGTGCAAAAAAAGCTCGAGTCTGAGGGGGCTAAGTATTACGCTATGACGCCAGAGGCTTTTGGTGCTTTCCAGAAGAAAGAGTCAGTTCGTTGGGGCAAGATTATTAAAAGTGCAGGTATCAAGCCGGAATAAGGCTTTGGGCAGGGTGAGGCCTTTACTCATGAGTCGGCTTATAATCAGCTAAGCGATTGAATTAAAAGAAATTTATTCTTTAAAGACTGTTTTAGGTGGTTTGACAGCCCTTTGGGGCTCTTGGAAAATGCCTGGGGTGGTTTGATTCAAGCCATTTCTTCTGATGACAGACATTAACTCCTCCATCCCTCAGTCCACTGCGCCCATGCTTGAGGCGCGCGCAATTACTTGTGTACGGGGTGAGCGGGAGTTATTTTCCCGGCTGGATTTGCGGGTATCTCCTGGCGAATGTCTTCATATTCGCGGTGAGAATGGCGTTGGAAAAACAAGCCTGCTGCGCTTATTGACCGGCCTATCTTCGTCTGAGTCTGGTGAAGTTTGTTGGGATGGTGTCTCCATCAAACAAGATTCATCTGAATATCACAGCAAGCTGTTGTTTTTAGGTCATCGCGATGCGCTCAAAGAGGATTTGACGGCTCTTGAAAATCTGCGCATGTATGCAGCCATCGATGGCATTGAGCTTGCTGATGCCGAAGCGTTTTCAGCCCTGTGGCGCTTTAATCTACAGGGGCGCGAAGATCTTCCAGTGAGCTGTTTATCTGCTGGGCAGAAAAAACGCGTATTGATGGCGCGTATGTTGACGCGATGCGCGCAAGTCTGGGTCTTGGATGAGCCCTTTAATGCGCTGGATACTCAGGCGGTGCATGAGCTACAAAGCTTGATAGAACAGCATCTTGAAGGCAATGGTTTGGTGGTGTTGACGAGTCACCAGCCGCTGGCTATTTCGAATTTGAGGGTGCTCGACTTATGAACGCCTTCATGACTATTATCAAGCGTGATCTATTGTTGGTTATGCGTCGTAAAAGTGAAGTCTTGACGGCCTTATTCTTCTTTGTGATCGTCACTAGCTTATTTCCATTGGGAATTGGTGCTGATGCCGCCTTACTCAGAAAGATTGCTCCCGGCGTGATTTGGGTGGCAGCCTTGCTCTCCACCTTGCTTGGTCTGCAGCGGATGTTTGCAACCGATTACGCCGATGGTACTTTAGAGCAATTGGTTTTATCTCCCAACTCCTTTACGTCGCTCGTGTTTGGCAAGATTGTTGCTCATTGGTTAGTCTCTGGGCTTCCCTTGGTTTTATTGGCGCCAGTGATTGGTATTCAATTTGATTTGGATGCTGAGTCGCTCAGGGTGTTAATGGCAGCGCTGCTGCTAGGAACGCCTGTTCTATCATTGTTGGGCTCGATTGGAGCGGCTTTAACTTTAGGGGTGAGGGGTGGTAGCGTATTAATGAGCCTCTTGATCTTGCCGCTTTATATTCCGGTATTGATTTTTGGTGCTGGTGCTGTATACGCCAGTAACATGGGTCTTGATATCTCAGGCCATTTTTCTCTATTGGGCGCTTTATTCATTTTGGCATTAGCATTTGTGCCTTGGGTTAGTGCTACCGCTGTCAAGATTGCTATCGAATGAGTCATGTAAATAATGTGTCTTCTAGCCGTGTGATGAACTGGTTCAAATTCTCGAGCCCGAGCACTTTTTATCCTTTGGCTGGAAAGATGATCCCTTGGTTCTGGGCGCTCTCCATTATTTTTGGAGTAGCTGGCCTATGGATCAGCTTCTTTGTGGCTCCAGTAGACGCAGTGCAGGGTCAGGGCTACCGAATTATTTTTATTCATGTGCCTGCTTCTTGGATGTCCATGTTCATCTATTTGGTGATGGCTGCTTGGGCAGGATTGGGTTTGGTGTTTAACACCCGCTTGTCAGCCATGATGGCGCAGGCGCTTGCACCGATTGGCGCCTGGATGGCCTTTCTATCTTTATGGACCGGCGCATTTTGGGGTAAACCAATGTGGGGCGCTTGGTGGGTTTGGGATGCTCGCTTAACTTCGGAGTTGATCCTACTTTTTCTGTATTTAGGTTTTATTGCTCTGCAAGCCTCAATTGATAACGCGCGTAGGGCAGATAAGGCGGGGGCGATCTTAGCCTTGGTTGGTGTGGTGAATGTCCCCATTATTTATTTTTCAGTGAAATGGTGGAATACCTTACATCAAGGGGCTTCGGTTTCTTTAACCAAGGCTCCAGCTATGGCTCAGACCATGCTCTGGGGAATGTTGTTGATGGCTTTATGCTTGTGGATGTACTCAATAGCGGTAGGGTTAATGCGTGTGCGTGCGATCATCTTGGAGCGTGAGGCACATACTGATTGGGTTAAGCAATTAAATAAGGTTAAGTATTGATGTGGAATAGTCCCGCTGAGTTCTTTGCGATGGGTGGTTATGCACTATATGTATGGTGCAGCTTTGGCATATGCGCTCTGGTATTTCTGATTGAGCCTTTAGCAGTTCGAGCACGTCATAAAGCCATTGTGCGCAGAATTCAACGCGAAGTTATGGCAGAACAGTTTGATCAAAAGGATGGCAAGTGAAGCCAAGACATAAACGGGCAGCCATTATTGTTGGCGCACTTATTGCCATTGGTTTGGCGGTAGTATTAATTTTGAATGCACTGAACAGCAATATTGCTTTGTACGTCACCCCTACTGAGGTGGCTGCAGGTAAGTCACCTACAGGCCAAGCCTTTCGAATTGGTGGCATGGTGAAGGACGGCTCACTCAGGCGGGATGGTTTAACTGTGCACTTTGTGATTACCGATTTGGTAAAAGATATTCCGGTTGCTTATACGGGCATTCTTCCGGATTTATTTAAAGAGGGTAAGGGTGCAGTCATTCAAGGTCGCCTCGATCCAAGCGGTCAATTTATCGCCAGCGAAGTGCTCGCCAAGCATGATGAAAACTATATGCCTCCAGAGGCTAAGCATGCTTTAGAGCAAGCTCAAAAAAATGGAAGTAAATAATGATTCCTGAGTTTGGGCACTATGCATTAATTCTGGCTTTGTGTGTCGCCATCATTCAAGGCATATTGCCATTGCTCGGAGCCCATCAGGGCCGGCGTGAGTGGATTCTATTGGCTAGACCGGCAGCCCAAACGGTTTTCCTACTGCTTGCAATTGCATTCACGATTCTCGCTTGGAGTTTTTATGCCAATGATTTTTCTGTCCTCTATGTTGCCGAGCACTCAAACTCTCAAATGCCGGTGGTTTACCGCTTAGGTGCAGTGTGGGGTGGTCATGAGGGCTCCCTATTACTGTGGATTTTTTTGCTATCCACTTGGACATTTTTGGTTGCGCAGCTATCCAAGTCGCTTGATGAATTCATGGTGGCGCGTGTGATTGGTGTCTTAGGTTTGGTGATTACCGGTCTTCTGTTATTTGTGCTGACCACTTCCAACCCTTTTGAAAGACTATTGCCGGCCGCACAAGATGGTCGCTCTTTAAATCCTTTGCTGCAGGATCCGGGATTAGTCTTCCATCCACCCATGCTATACATGGGCTACGTGGGCTTCTCGGTCGCGTTTGCGTTTGCAATTGCCTCTTTATTATCTGGTCGTTTAGATGCCGCTTGGGCGCGCTGGTCGCGTCCTTGGACAACAGCGGCGTGGGTATTTCTGACTCTGGGAATTGCCCTGGGCTCTTGGTGGGCTTATTACGAGCTAGGCTGGGGTGGCTGGTGGTTCTGGGACCCAGTTGAGAATGCCTCATTCATCCCTTGGTTAGTTGGCACTGCTTTGCTACATTCTTTAGCGGTTACCGAGAAGCGTGGTGGATTTAAGAGTTGGACAGTACTGTTGGCGATTACTGCTTTTTCACTATCACTCTTAGGTACATTCTTGGTGCGCTCTGGAGTACTCACTTCAGTTCATGCTTTTGCAACCGACCCGAAGCGCGGAATATTCATCTTGATTTTCCTGGTGTTAGTAGTGGGTTCGTCATTAACGCTCTACGCTTGGCGTGCCCCTAAAAGCGCTCTTGGGGGTAAGTTCAGTCTTACTTCACGCGAAACATTCATTTTGCTTGGTAATGTTTTCTTGGTGGTGTCTGCTGCATCAGTTTTGCTTGGGACGCTCTATCCTTTGTTGATTGATGCTCTGCATTTAGGGAAGATCTCAGTAGGCCCCCCTTACTTTAATAGCGTCTTTGTGCCCATCATGATTCCACTATTGGTATTGATGGGGATTGGACCTTGGACTAGTTGGAAAAACTCCAATCTCTTGGCTGTCGTTAAACGTTTATGGGTCGCGGCATTGGTAGCAGTCATTGCGGCTGGATTGATTCCATTTGCGATGGGTGAATTTACTTGGCTTAGTAGCCTTGGATTCTTATTGGCCTTTTGGGTGATTGGTTCAGGGGTGATGCAAATCATTCGCCAAGCAAAAGCAGGTAAACCTACCCGTTCGTTTATTGGTATGCAGATAGCGCACCTGGGAATAGCAGTCTTTGTGATTGGCGTGACCATGGTGGGCGCTTATCAGGAGGAGAAAGATGTGCGCATGCTCGCTGGTGAGAGTGTGAGTGTGGGTGGATATCAAATTCAACTGCAAAGTGTGAGCGCTGTTCCTGGCCCAAACTATAAGGCGATGCAAGGTACTTTTTTGCTGACCCGCAATGGGAAGTTAGAGGCGACGATGTATCCAGAAAAGCGCAGCTATTTCTCCTCTACGATGCCAATGACCGAAGCGGCAATTGACGCTGGTTTGACTCGAGATATTTATGTTTCCTTGGGTGAGGAATTGGACGATAAGGCATGGGCTGTGCGGGTTTATTACAAGCCTTTCGTCGACTGGATTTGGCTTGGATGCGTATTAATGGCCTTGGGTGGAGTATTGGCAATGTCCGATAAACGCTATCGTATGAAGTTGCGCAAGGCTGCAACATGAAGGCCAAGTTTTTAATCCCACTCTTCTTATTTGTCATTTTGGTTGGGTTTTTGGCGGTAGGTTTAAATCGCGATCCACATGAAGTGCCGTCCCCATTAATCGGGAAGTCGGCACCTGCTTTTGAATTACCCCAGCTGGCTGATCCTAAAAATACTTTTTCCCCTGACAGCATGAAAGGGAAGCCCTGGATTCTGAATGTATGGGCCTCTTGGTGCGTTGCTTGTCGTGAAGAGCATCCCGTGCTTGTCGAGTTAGGCAAATTAAAGGTAGCACCCCTGATTGGATTGGATTACAAAGACAAGCGTGATGATGCGATGGCTATGCTCGCTCGCCAAGGCAATCCTTACCTCTTATCTGCATTTGATGCCAATGGTCGAGTGGGTATTGATTATGGTGTGTATGGCGTGCCAGAAACATATGTGATTGATAAGGCTGGCGTGATTCGGTTTAAACACATTGGTCCGATCACAATGGAATTGCTGAATCAGAAAATTATTCCTTTATTGACTGAACTAAATAATGGCTAAGCGAATTTTTCTATCATTTATCTTTGCTTTAGCTACTGTGGGTTTTCTTGCCCCTGCTTTTGCTAAAGATGCGGTGCCGCTTGCTGACGATCCGGTGACCGAGCAGCGCTTGATTGTGATTTCAGAAGAGATGCGTTGCTTAGTTTGTCAGAATGAATCCCTTGCAGGTTCACGCTCAGATTTAGCGAACGATTTACGACGAGAGATTCGTATTCTGATTAAAGAAGGTAAGACAGATGAGCAAATTCGGAGTTTCATGGTTGAGCGTTATGGCGACTTTGTTCTATATCGACCACCCGTTAAGCCCATCACTTGGTTGCTATGGATAGGCCCCTTTGTGATTTTGCTCGCAGGCATTATTAGTTTGATGGTCTATCTGCGTCGTAGAAATCAGAGCGTGCCCAGCACTGCGCTATCGGAAGAAGATAATCGCCGTATTGATGCGCTACTGAAGGATGCAAAATCCAGCCCAACAGAAAATATACATGACTAGCTTTTTAATACCCGCTCTCCTCTTATTGATCTTGGTCTTGGTGTTGCTACTGCGCCCATTCTTTTTCCCTGCAAAAGAGTCGGCGACTTCACGTCGTCAGATGAATGCAGCGATTTATCGAGAAGAGCTGGATAAGCTAGAGGCAGATCGTTTATCGGGTGCAGTTGATGCTACAAGCTATGAGCAGACCCATGCAGAAATGCGTCAGCGTCTTTTTCAGGATACGGATGAGGCGGATGATCTTGCGGTACTGGGCTCTCCCAAGAGAACCATCATTGGAATTTGTATATTCGTAGTATTGCTCTCAACGGGCTTTTACTTTTTCTTGGGTGACGCCTCTCGAATTGCGGAAAAGAATGCTGAGCAGCCAATGACTCAGGCATCCGTCGAAAAAATGGTTGCTGAATTTGCGGCCAAAATGGAAAAGGAGCCGGACAACCTCAAGGGTTGGGCGATGTTGGCGCGCTCCTATCGGATCTTGGGCCGCAATGCTGAGGCTGAGAAGGCTTATGCTCGAGCTGGATCTTTTGTCGATGCTGATCCGCAATTATTGGCAGACTATGCTGATGTATTGGCAGCAAATGCCAATGGTAATTTTTCTGGTAAGCCGCTCCAACTGATTAATAAGGCACTGGCTTTAGATCCGAATAATTTGCTGGCTTTATGGCTTTCTGGCACCGCAGATTTTAATGCGCACAACTACAAAGCAGCGGTGCAATCTTGGGAAAAGCTAGCCAAGCAACTGCCTGTAGATTCAGATGAGGCTCGTGCGATTGCCGCTTCAATTGCCGAGGCGCGTAGCAAAGGGGGGCTCGCTCCAGCTGCTGCACCAGTAATAAGTAATCAGAGTGTGGGCGGTCAAGTGGATGTTGTGCCTGAGCTGAAGGCTAAGATTCAGCCTGGCGACGTCTTGATGGTAATTGCTCGCAAGCCGGGTGAGCGTATGCCGGTAGCAGTCCTCAAAACCGCAGTAAGCGCATTCCCGATGAGCTTTGTTTTAAATGATGCTTTGGCGATGAGTCCCAATGCATTGATTTCTCAGTTGCCAGAAGTGTTGCTTGAAGTCCGCATCTCTAAAACGGGGATGGCCATGCCAGAGGCTGGTGACTTAATATCTAAACCTCAAACGATCAAAGTGGGCACGAAAAATGCCCGTTTAATGATCGATCAAGTGAGACCTTAATTACCCTCGACCAACAAAAGGCATATTCGTTGCCATGATGGTCATAGAGAGAATGTTGCTCTCTAAGGGTAGTTGAGCCATATGTAGCACCGCCTGACCAACATGCTTGACATCCATGCGCGGCTCCACCTTAATGGATTGATCGGCCTGCATGATGCCAGCCGCCATACGTTCAGTCATCTCAGTTGCAGCATTGCCAATATCAATTTGGCCGCATGCAATGTTGAAGGGGCGCCCATCAAGCGCAATTGTTTTGGTCAAGCCGCTGATAGCGTGCTTCGTTGTTGTATATGGTGCAGACATGGGCCTTGGTGCATGAGCAGAAATGGAGCCATTGTTAATAATTCTGCCGCCTTGTGGGGATTGTGCTTTCATCATACGGATTGCCTCTTGCGAACACAGGAAAGCTCCACAAAGGTTGGTATTGACGACATTCATCCACTGCTCGTAGCTTAGCTCTTCCATGGGAATTGCTGGGGCCCCCATGCCGGCATTATTAAAGAGCACATCAATACGCCCAAAATGCTGTGTGATTTCTGAAAATAAGCGCTTTACTTCTTCTGGCTGACCCACATCACAAGCAACTGCCAAGCAATCCAAATGACTTCCACCAATCTCCTGGATCGCGAGATTCAGTTTTTCTAGATTTCTGCCTGTAAGAACAACCCGAAAGCCGCCATGTAATAGTGCCTTAGCCGCCGCTTTGCCAATACCTGTTCCCGCTCCTGTGACTAGGGCTACCTTAGTGAGACTTGAGTTCATGAATATCCTAATGGTTCGCTAAAACCACCATCTTATCCCGAAATATTTGAATGAATTCATTCTGCTATTGATTCTTGGGCTCGGGGCATAATGGCAAAAACGAGAAGAATTCTGATGGGCTTTACATGCAAAAATACCTACAATCCTTTATCGCTCTATATTCTTATTTATAAAAGCCGGGAGACAAAGTGAATAAAAAAATCTGTAATCTGCTATTGATATTGATAGGGGCATGTATTTCGTTTGCAGTTGTGGCCCAGGCCTACCCTAACAAACCAATAGCCATGGTGGTGCCTCAAGCTGCGGGAGGTACAAATGACATCGTGGCTCGATTAATCGCTCCTGCATTGGGGGAGGCTATTGGTACTTCCATCGTGGTTGAAAATAGGCCTGGAGCTGGTGGCAATATTGGCACACAGAGCGTAGCGCGTTCTGCCAAAGATGGTTACACCTTATTGCTCACAATCAATAGTGCTCAAGCTATCAATCCTGCTATATACAAGAACCCAGGGTTTGATCCAGTGAATGACTTTGTGCCGCTGTACTATATTGGCGCAACTCCCTATGTCCTAGTTTCGCCTCCAGGCTCCCCTTATAAGACATTGGCTGACGTAGTGTCCGCTGCGAAAAAGAGGCCGGGTGAGTTGTCTTATGCTTCTGCAGGAAATGGCACTATTAGCCACCTCTTAGGTGCAATGCTCAATACAAGCGCTGGAATCGACATGCAACATATTCCCTACAAGGGCGTCGCGCCAGCAATTAATGATGTTTTAGGTGGGCAGGTTCCTTTAGCATTTGCTAGTCTTCCTTCGGCACTCAATTACATCAAAGCGGGTAAGTTACAAGCGATTGCAATTAGCTCTGCTAAGCGCTCTAGTGCGGCACCGGATATTCCTACGATTTCTGAAACCTATCCAGACTGCGTTGGTGAGGTTTGGGTGGCTATTTTTGCACCCATGGGCGTTAATGCGGATGTTGTAAAGAAGATTCAGTTAGCCATGGATAAGATGATGGCAAGGTCGGATGTGCGCGAGAAGTTGATTGCGCAAGGCCTGGATCTGAGCCCGGTGCCTCCAACCAAACTGGCTATCTTGTTAAAGGATGAGTTGGCTAAATGGGTAAGGATTGTGAAGGCTTCTGGCGCCCAGCTGGATTGACCTAAAATAGGGTTATGACGATTGCCATGTTGCCCCCAGCCTTAACTCTTTCTGATGAGTTAATCCCGTCATTGCGTAAAAATGGCTTTGTCGTAGTTTCTGCTGAAACAGTCGCAGAGATCGCTCAGGTTGCTTTATCCGACCTCCAGGCCTTAACTGTTTTTTGGGATGATTTACCCCGTGATCCATATCTGAAGGATGGTGGGCGCTACCGCTTCCGACGTCACGCGAGTTACGAGATTAAGAATGGTGCACTTGCGCTAGTTCCTCATCGAGCACATTGGCAATCAGTCGATTACAACGCCTTACATGGCGGCATTGAGCGATGGTTTGAGCCTTCACAAACGCAGTTGACGAATAAGCCTGCCTGGCAGTCGCTTTTGCTAGGATTGGCTCGCGCGCTAAATGGTGTTAAGCCGGTGACTACTTGGTTTGTTGAGGCGCATCAGTTTCGAATTGATACAACCGATGGTATTGGGCGACCAACGCCTGAGGGGGCGCATCGTGATGGCGTTGATTTTGTCGCGGTCTTTTTGCTTAACCGAGTGGGTATTAAAGGTGGAGAGACTCGTATTTTTGATGCTAGTGGCTCGGCAGGTTTAAGGTTTACATTGAGTCAGCCCTGGTCTTTATTGCTCATGAATGACGAGAGAATGATTCATGAATCCACGCCAATTCAGCCAATAGGTCCTCACGGTTATAGAGATACCTTAGTGCTCACCTTCCGCTCTAATGGTTTTCAGGATTCACCAAATCGCAGTCAGCAGTAAGCCTTACTCGCACCAACGGGCGAGTAGAATGACTTATCTTTTAGTAAGACTCTATGCGTTTTAAGTCCCCTGGTTACACACCCCTCATGCTCATGGCGCAAACTTGCGCGCTGCTGGGTTTTGCTTGTTATGCCGTAGTGTTAACGACCTTGCAAGATGAATGGCATCTTACTAATTTGCAGTCAGGCTTAATTGCCAGCGCTTTTTTCTTCGGCTATATGCTGATGGTCCCTTTAGCAACCGCATTAACGGATCGTCTTGATGCAAAAAAAGTCTATCTTGTTGGTGGGATCTTGGCTACTTGCGGCTTACTGGGGATGGGTTTCCTAGCTGATAACTTCTGGACTGCCTTGATATTTATGGCTCTCAATGGGGCTGGACTAGCGGGTACCTATATGCCAGGTCTCAAGATCCTTTCCGATCGAATCAAGACGGGCGAGCTCACCAGGCATATTGCTTTCTACACCGCCTTCTTTGGAATTGGTACGGGATTTTCGTATTTGTGCTCTGGTTGGATATTAAACGCGCTGGGTTGGCGGTTTGTTTTTGGAATTATTGCTTTGGGGCCATTTAGCGCCTTCTTGATTGTGCTGTTGTTGATTCCAGCGCTAGCTCACGAGAAGTGGCACGGCCCGATTCAGATCCGATTGCGCGATATTTTCCCTGTCGATAAATGGCGTTTAGTTTTGCAAGATAAAATTGCTTCTGGCTTTATTTTCGGCTACACCGCCCACTCTATTGAGCTGTTTGCATCTCGTAGTTGGATTGTGGCTTTTTTTGGTTTTTGCGCTGCCGTTTCTGGGGAATCATTTTTATTAACCGCCACCACTCTTGCGGGCGTGATTAATTTCTTTGGTGTGCCATCCTCCATTCTCGGAAATGAAATCGCCCTAAAGATAGGTCGCCAAAGATGGATTTGTTTTGTCATGCTCTCGAGTGCAGTATGTGGAGTGACGCTGGCCTTATCGACAGGTCAGTCTTGGTGGTTAATTATTGCTTTAGCAGTCGGACATACGATATTCATCATGGCTGATTCAGCCACTCTGACTGCTGGCTTGGTCGTGAGCGCTCAAGAAAATATTAAAGGTGCGGCAATGGGTCTGCATTCTTTAATGGGTTTTGGGGGTGGTTTACTGGGCCCCGCCATTTTTGGTTTTGTCCTTGATCTTACGGGTTCCCGCTCCTCCCAAGTTTCATGGGTCTGGGCCTATGCTGCAGTGGTGATCTGGGGCGTCTTGTTTGTGATCTATGAACGTCGCAGTGGTTGGGTGAGTAAGCCTCTAGTACGCAATCAATAACTTGTGATGAACTCTAGTCCATCTAACAATAGCTGCTATCACTGCGGGAGTTTTATTCTTCCTGGTGACTCTTATGAACTAGAGTTGGGCTCTATCTGTCGAAAATTTTGTTGCGCTGGCTGTATGGCCATCGCACAAACAATTCATGGTGAAGGTCTTGAGGTGTTTTATGCGCGGCGCGCGCAGTCAAGCGATAAACCTGCGGCCCATCTTGCATCGAATGACATTCCGGAAAGCCTTGCGCCCTATGATGACCCCGCTTTACTCGGCCGCTACACACGTCCTGCTGGTGACGGGGGAAATCTAGAAACTACTTTACGGCTTGAGAAGATTCGTTGTGCAGCTTGCGTCTGGTTATGTGAACAACACTTGCGTCGCATACCCGGTGTGCAAGATGTCCAAATCAATTATGTGAGCCAGAAAGTAAAAGTAGAGTTTTCTCATAGTCAAACTAGCTTGGCGCGCCTACTCTTTGAGGTGGAAAGAATTGGGTATGAGGCTTGGCCTTTTGAGCCGTCCCTGTCTATCGAGAAGTCAAAAAAGGAGCGCCGCCAATTACTGACAAGACTTGGCGTTGCTATGCTAGGCATGATGCAAGTCATGATGTATGCATGGCCATCCTATGTAGGTGATAGTGACATTACTGCCGAATATGACTTGCTTTTAGGTTGGACTAGTTGGTTATTGACTGTTCCTGTGATGGTGTATTCAGCTGGGCCAATATTTCAGGCGGCATGGCGAAGCGTTGCTTCATTTCGTAAGACGCATATGCTGGGAATGGATGTGCCAATCGCGTTGGCATTGGCATTGGCTTTTTTTGCAGGTACGGTGAATTTAGCGACAGGTTCTGGGCAGGGCTACTTCGACTCGATCACCATGTTCGTTGCTTTCATTTTAGCGGCGCGATATGTAGAATTGCTCGCCCGACAAGATGCGCAGGGTGGCGCTGAAGCTTTAGCAAAGCAATTACCTGCAACCTGCGAGCGCGTACCAAATTATCCATTGTCACAACAAGTGGAAATTGTTCCGGTAGTCAATTGCAATCCGGGCGAGGTTCTGCGCGTATCACCTGGCGATGTGGTGCCTGCCGATGGTATTTTGATTGAATATGAGAGTGCTCTTGATGAATCCCTGCTTACGGGTGAATCAAAACCGATTGACAAGAAAGTGGGCGATCGTGTTTATGCGGGTACACACAACATCCTCAATCCCTTGCTCATGAGGATTGATGCGGTTGGTCAATCGACACGCATCGCGGGTATTGCTTCATTATTGGATCAAGCATTGCAAGCCAAACCGCTGATGGTTAGTCTTGCTGAAAAGTGGGCAGGATATTTTGTTGGATTTTTATTGTTGAGCGCTTTTGTCTCCTCAGCCATTTGGATGTACGTTGATTCCAGTAAAGCATGGACAGTACTGGTTTCGGTATTGGTTGCTAGTTGTCCTTGTGCTTTATCTCTTGCAGTTCCTACGGCAATGGCAGCTGCTCAAGGCGCAGTCACAAAGCTAGGTTTGCTGATTGTGCGTGGTCATGTGCTGGAAGGTTTAGTTAAGGCCACCGATTTAGTGCTTGATAAAACGGGCACTCTGACGATGGGTCAACCCGAGCTTAAAGAAGTCATCATTGCACGTACTGAATTTTCTCGCGCAGATGTACTTGGTCTTGCTGCTTCAATGGAAGCAGGGCAGAAACATCCTTTGGCGTTATCTTTGTTGCGTGCCGCTGAAGCTGACAATCTTCCGCTCATCAGATTGTCGGAGCCGATGACCAATCAATTGGGTAGGGGGCTTAGCTCTGGGGTGTATCGACTGGGAAGTGCTGCTTGGCTAGGTACTCAACAGATTGCGCAAGAAGGTCAATATGGACAAGTCCATTTGGCTGATGACGACGGTCTCATTGCGAGTTTTATTTTCTTAGATACCCCAAGAGTAGGGCTGGAAAAATTATTAGCCGCTGCTAAATCTCGAAAGATCACCGTGCATCTCGTTTCTGGAGATGATCCTGCTACCGTTGCTTGGTGGGCTCATGAGGTTGGCATTGATCTTTTTCAAGGCGGCTGTTCTCCGGAAGACAAGTACGACTACATAGAGTGCCTACAAAAAGCAGGTCATTTCATTTGGGCTATTGGCGATGGTATTAATGACGCACCATTATTAGCAAGAGCGGATGTCTCGATTGCAGTGGGTTCAGGCGCTCCTCTCGCAACTGCAGGGGCAGATGCCATTTTGACAGCGAGCTCATTAGCGCCTCTGGCCAGAACATTGCTCTTGGCAGATAAGGCGCAGCGCATTATTAAAGAGAACTTGATTTGGGCGCTGGTCTATAACCTCTTGGCCATTCCGGCTGCCATGATGGGCTGGGTCAACCCCTGGCTCGCGGGAATCGGTATGTCCTTATCATCCCTT
>CANFWB010000007.1 GCA_947450605.1 Burkholderiaceae bacterium | reverse complement strand
TTCCGTATGACAACTCATCCGATCGAATTCGATATGTACTACTCCCTGTAAGCGAAGGAGAAATGTTGAGCGCAGGTCTATTGCGCAATTCGTTCAAAGGGGCAGCTTCGGCTGCTCCTTTTTTTCCGACATTGCTTGATCAGATGCCGAATGCCATTGTGGTATTTGAGGCAGATAACCAACAATTGGTTTACGTGAACCCAGCCGCAGAGTCGGCATTGGATCTTTCCCGTAAATCGCTTGAGGGCCAGTCTGTGCATAACTTGTTTGGAGATAATGAGTCGATTAAGCTCATGATTGAAGAGATCAAGGCGGGGCATGTTTCCGCTCAGCGTCAAGAAATGGTCTTGCATTCCTTGCCCGGAAGCATTCATCAGGAGTCTACCCCTGCACACGTAGTAGTGGCAAGCCTTGAAGATCCCTCGCTCATCATCATGGAGTGGTTTCCGATTGATCAGCAATTGCGGAGTGAGCGTGATGAGCGCGTGACTCAGCAGGTTGAAGCCAATAAGCAGTTAATGCGTAACTTAGCGCATGAGATTAAAAATCCTTTGGGAGGCATTCGTGGTGCCGCTCAATTGTTGGAGTTTGAGCTTCCAGATAAAGGCTTGCGTGAATATACCCAGGTCATTATTAAAGAGTCGGATCGCCTGCAGAATCTAGTAGATCGACTGCTGGCACCGCATCGCAAAGCCCATTCTATGGAATTATTTAACGTCCATGAAGCTTTGGAGCGGGTTCGCAGCCTAGTGTTGGCTGAGTTTCCCAAGGGATTGCGGATTATTCGCAACTATGACACTAGTCTTCCAGATCTACTGGGCGATCGCGAACAATTAATCCAAGCAGTCTTAAACATTGCCCACAATGCAGCCCAAGCACTTTCCGAGGAAATTGCTCAAGGCATTGCCCAAATTGAATTGAAGACCAGGGTAGCTAGATCTGTCACCATTTCCAAGCAGCGCTACAAGATGGCGATGGATCTACGTGTGATCGATAACGGGCCCGGCATCCCGGAGGATATTCGCGAGCGAATTTTCTTCCCATTAGTTTCTGGCAGGGACGGAGGCAGTGGCCTCGGTCTCACCTTGGCTCAAACCTTTGTACAGCAGCACCAGGGCTTTATCGCTTGCGATAGCCGTCCTGGACGGACAGATTTTCAAATTCAAATTCCTTACCGTAGGCAGGAGAAAGCATTATGAAACCCGTTTGGATCGTGGACGATGACCAATCAATTCGTTGGGTATTGGAAAAGGCGCTGACTCGCGAAAATATCCCGCACAAGAGTTTTTCTAATCCCAACGATGTGCTTAATGCCTTAGAAAAAGAGGCCCCCCAGGTATTGATCTCTGACATTCGCATGCCGCGTGGTAATGGTTTGGATCTTTTGCAGAATGTAAAAGAAACTCACCCGATGCTTCCTGTCATCATCATGACCGCTTACTCTGATTTGGATTCAGCAGTATCTTCTTTTCAGGGCGGTGCATTTGAATACCTCACGAAACCCTTTGATGTTGATAAAGCGGTAGAGTTGATTCGTCGAGCGATGGAGCAAAGCGAGCGTAATCAATCCGGTAACAAAGAGATCAACGGCTGGAGGCAAGATTCCACTGAAATTATTGGTCAAGCTCCAGCAATGCAAGAGGTCTTCCGAGCAATTGGCCGTCTTGCCCAGTCCCATTCAACAGTGCTAATTACTGGTGAATCAGGAACGGGTAAAGAACTAGTAGCTCAAGCTTTGCATAAGCACAGTCCTCGCGCCAAAGGCCCATTCGTTGCATTTAGTACTGCTGCAGTACCTAAGGATTTATTGGAGTCCGAATTATTTGGACATGAGCGTGGCGCCTTTCAAGGAGCGTTAACTTTGCGTCGCGGTCGTTTTGAGCAGGCTGATGGTGGTACCTTATTTTTAGATGAAATTGGTGAGATCCCTTTTGATTTACAGACTCGCTTATTGCGTGCATTAACGGATGGTCACTTTTATCGCATTGGTGGCCAAGATCCCATCAAGGCAAATGTACGCATCATTGCATCGACTCATCAAAATCTCGAAGCACGGGTTGCTGCGGGCGCTTTCCGTGAAGACTTACTGCATCGCTTAAATGTGATTCGTTTGCGTATGCCGGCCTTGCGGGAACGCGCAGAAGACATTCCAGTATTGGCTCGCCACTTCATGCTTTCCTGCGCAAAGTCTTTGGGTGTTGAAGCCAAAAAACTCTCTGATGAAGTGTTAAAAGATATTAGTGCCATGCCGTTTCCTGGCAATGTTCGCCAATTAGAAAACCTCTGTCATTGGTTGACCGTCATGACGCCATCTAATCTCATTGGTAGCGGCGATTTACCTGCAGATATTTTGACCGACACAAGTGATCACCCTATTGTGTTGCAAGGAGAGTCAAATCCTGTCAATCCCTCTGCCGCTCGAGGCGGGGCTGTTGATTGGGAGGGTGGATTAGGCCGGTTAGCAGTCAAAATGCTACAGGATGGCGATACACAAGTGTATGACGTTCTATGTTCTAAGTTTGAAAAAGCGGTTCTGCAAGCTGCGCTCGAAGTAACTCGTGGTAGACGTGTAGAGGCTGCACAGCGTCTGGGAATTGGCCGCAATACGATTACTCGTAAGTTGCAGGAGTTGGGGATAGATGACTGAGTCGGTAAGAATAGCCGCCTGGAATGTTAATTCACTTAAGGTGCGCTTACCCCAAGTCTTGAGATGGCTGCAGGATCAAGAAAAGGCAAAGAAGCCGATTGATGCTCTATGTCTCCAAGAGTTGAAGTTAACCGATGATAAATACCCGCACCGCGAGTTAGAGGAAGCGGGTTATCTTAGCCTGGTTGCTGGGCAAAAGACTTATAACGGCGTTGCTATCATTGTGCGTAAATCAGCCTTGGCTCCCATTGCATCGGATGCTAGCACTACCTTTTTAAAGCCCATCAGAAATATTCCAGGCAACGTAGATGAGCAGCAGCGCATTCTGGCTGCAACCATTCCTTTTGCAGGAATGCCGCCTATGAGACTTATCTCGGCATATTTCCCCAATGGTCAATCTCCCGATAGTGATAAGTTTGTTTACAAGTTAGGGTGGCTTAAAGTGCTTGAAGCTTGGCTAAAGGACGAATTGAGCCAGAATAGTCGACTCGCATTATTGGGTGACTTCAATATTGCACCTACCGATGTCGATGTACATGATCCCTCGAAGTGGGTTGGCCAAAATTTGGTATCTCCGCCTGAGCGAGAGGCATTCCAAAGACTGATTGAGTTGGGCTTAACAGATTCCTTCCGAATGTTTGAGCAAGCTCCTAAATCATTTAGTTGGTGGGATTACCGCATGATGGGCTTTAGACGTAATGCTGGAATGCGGATTGATCACATTCTTTTGAGTGAACCTCTCAAAGATAAATGCACGGCAAGCATTATCGATAAAGAGCCACGCACTTGGGAGCAGCCTTCAGATCATGCGCCGGTGATTGCAGAAATCAAGATGGCCTAAATTAAGCCAATTTGGCTCATCCATTTAGGTTCTAAGCAAAATTCAAGGGCAAAAATCAACCTTCGCCAGTATCTAAATTAAGTGCCAGTAAGAGTGCAAGGGGTAACCCTAGGATTGGATAAAAAAAGCCTTTAAAGTATTTGACCTGTTTCAAATGAATTGGCATTCTGATTGCAACAATAATCTTCCTTCCGCCTAATTCCCATTAAACACCTTGCCTGAGAATTACAGCTTAGATGAAATGCATTATCGGTTCACACTATTCACAGGGATGAAGATGACCAATCTAACTAGACCGGAAGACTTCATAAGGCATGAGATATTATTCAGTAATAGTCTTGTGTGCATTAGGCCTTGTAAATGTGGCGCCTTATTTATTCCTAATCTTAGTAATGTCATTCGAAAAGAGTTTTATTGTGGTCGCGATGGGAGATAAGTTGGTAAATTTTCACTGGTTATTAATTAAAGCAAAGCCTAGGCTTTTATACGCCATTATTGTGGGTGTCGCCACTTACTTTCTTCTTGAGGGGTATTACCTTTCAACTCGTTTTTTGATGTCTTGGAGTGCAGCCTCCGCAACATATCTCATTTTGGTATTTGTGATGATGCAGTATTTCAATAGAAAAAAAATATCTCATCTGAGTGCGCGTCAAGATGACGGTCAATTGCTGATCTATATTATTTCTTTGTTAGCGAGCGTAGTGAGTTTGCTTGCTATTTTTATACACGTGGGAAGCGTGGATCAAATTCCATTGAAGGAGCGAATACTTGGGGTGCTGATGACAGGGGTAACCTTTGCTATTTCCTGGATGGTTTTACACACAGCCTATGCTCTGCATTACGCGCATGCTTATTATGCTCATTTAAAAGAGGGTTCTGAATATCCGCCATTAGTCTTTCTAGGAACCAGATACCCAGCCTACTCGGACTTTTTTCATTTCTCAGTGGTGATTGGCATGACCTGTCAAACCGCCGATATTATTATTGTTGAGCCATCCATTCGAAACTTAGTTACAGCGCACAGCCTTTTATCTTTTGTTTTTAATGCGACCCTCTTGGGTCTAACGATGAGCTTGGTGGGCGGACTATTGTCCTAGATGCCACTTCCGAGCCCCCAGTAGTTTTTCTTTTTGTAAGAGCAACAGCAATGGCTTGTAATCTAGGTCCTTAGCTGCCCTTATATCCTGGAATGTTGGGCGTCAATAATGATGCCCAATGCTTAGATGGTGCGATCACTAAGCCAGTCCACCATGACGCAGTAGTGCGTCAATGCTAGGCTCCCGACCCCTAAAAGCTTTGAAGGATTCGGCAGCAGGGCGACTACCGCCGACTTCTAAAATTTCAGTACGGTACCGCTTCCCAGTTTCAGCATCCAGAACACTTCCAGAGAGTTTGGCAGCCTCTTCAAATGCTGCATACACATCAGCGGATAGCACTTCAGCCCACTTATAGCTGTAGTAACCGGCTGCATAGCCGCCAGCAAAGATATGGCTAAAGGTATTAATCCAGCGAGAGATTTCAGGTTGGGGGATTACATTAAAGTCATCCGCAATCTTGCGAGTCAGGTCGAGTACAGACTGATTTTGCACATCTTTGGTATTAAAAAGCGAGTGCAGTCTCCAGTCGGTTAATGACATGACAATTTGTCTCAAGGTCATTAAGCCATTCTGAAAGTTCTTGGCTGCAAGAATTTTTTCAAATAATTCACGCGGCAACGGTTTTCCGGTCTCCACATGCGCAGTCATGCTTTCTAAGACTTCCCATTCCCAGCAGAAGTTCTCCATAAATTGACTTGGTAATTCCACTGCATCCCATTCAACGCCATTGATACCAGAAACGCCTAAGGCGCCAACTTGGGTAAGGAGATGATGTAGACCATGACCACTTTCATGAAAGAGGGTGATCACATCATCATGGGTAATGGTGGGCTGACGCAATACGCCATCTACCTTTACAGGTGGAGCAAAGTTGCACACTAAATACGCGACTGGTATTTGAATTTCCCCATTCGTTAATTCTCTGCGACCGCGAGCATCATCCATCCAGGCGCCGCCTCGCTTACCAGGTCGGGCATAAGGGTCTAAATAAAAGTAGGCGACGATGTTGCCCGCAGTATTTTTTACAGAAAAAGACTGAACATCAGCGTGCCAGGTCGGTAAGTTCGTGGATTCAATGTTGACACCAAATAGCGTCTGGATAACTCCGAATAATCCATCCAACACTTTGGGTAGAGGGAAATATTGCTTGAGCTCATTCTCAGAAAAAGAGTAACGCGCTTGCTTTAAGCATTCAGCAGCAAATGGAACATCCCAGGGCTCAAGTCCATTATCCAGTGCAAGTTCTGCCTTAGCAAACCCACAAAGCTCTCGCCAATCTTTCTGGGCAAATGGTTTTGCCTTCATAGCAAAGTTCGTCAGAAAGAGATCTACTTCATCAACGCTGTTTGCCATTTTTGGGGCCAAACTCAATGCTGCAAAATTCTCAAAGCCCAGCATCCTAGCTTCTTCATCACGTAGGCGTAATTGATCCAGCATGTTCTGCGTATTGTCCCAGGTAATGTTGCCCTTGGAGTATTGCGGTCCCAACTCGGAAGCTCGCGTGACATAGGCCTCATACATCATTTGGCGCAACTCTCGATTCTCTGAATATTGCATGACCGGGTAATAAGAGGGGAAGTGCAATGTAAATGCCCAGCCCTGGAGATTCTTTTGCGTCGCCAGTTCAGCGGCCGCAGCGATTGCATCTTCTGGAAGCCCGGCTAAATCAGAGAGATCTTGAACCACATGCACGAATCCATCCGTTGCGTCCAACACATGATCAGAAAAAGCTTTACCTAATAAAGCCTGTTCATCTTGAATTTCTGCAAATCGGGGTTTTTGTGCATCTGATAGTTCTGCGCCCCCTAGACGAAAATCCCTCAAAGAGTTCTCAATCACTTTTTTCTGGGCAGGATTTAATGTAGAAAAGCCATCACTTTGGCTCAGTTCCTTAAACTTTTGATAAAGTGCAAGATTCTGTCCCAAGCTTGAGAAGAAGGCGGTGACCTTGGGCATCATGTCGCCGTAGGCACTTCGAAGTTCTGGTGTATCTGCAACGCTATTGAGATGAGAGATCACGCCCCAAGATCTACTTAATGATTCAGTTGCATCCTCAAGGGGCTCGACCAAATCATTCCACCTTGCTGGTGTGTTTGGGTTGACTGCCTGGTCTACCGCATATTGCGCCTGCTCCAGTAGAAATTCAATTGCGGGTGCAATATCGCTGGGCTTGATTTCGGAGTAGGTAGCAATACCCCCACCAAATGAAATTAATGGATTCTTTTGAAGTTCAGTAGAAGGCTTTGGGGGTGAGGATATAGTCATACCCTCTAGCTTAATGGATCTAAGGCTTTGCTGCTTTTTCTGCGGCCTCAAGCGTGTTCATCAAGAGCATAGTGATGGTCATGGGGCCTACGCCACCAGGAACGGGCGTAATCCAGCCGGCAATATATTTAGCGGTATCAAAGTCAACATCGCCGCAAAGCTTTCCATCCGGCAGGCGATTGATTCCAACATCGATCACGACGGCACCAGTTTTAACCATGTCACCAGTAATCATTTTTGGCTTGCCGGTAGCAACCACCAGAATATCTGCGTCCTTGGTATGGTGTGCCAGGTCTCGGGTCTTGCTATTGCAGATTGTGACCGTTGCGCCAGCTTGGAGCAGCAACATGGCCATGGGCTTACCTACAATATTGGAGGCGCCAACGATCACAGCACGTGCGCCACGAATAGGGTAATCAATACTTTCTAGTATTTTCATACACCCATAAGGCGTGCAAGGCTTGAATTCGGGTTGCCCGACCATTAAGGCGCCAGCATTCGCCACATGAAAACCGTCTACATCTTTCTCGGGTGAAATGGCTTCAAGCACGCGCTCTGCTGCAATATGTTCTGGAAGCGGCAGTTGAACCAAAATGCCATGTATTGCTGGATCAGCATTGAGCGTGGCGATGCGGGCCAGCAGCTCTTCCTCGCCCAGCTCTACAGAGTAGCGCTCTAAGACCGAATGAAAGCCAACATCCTCGCAGGCCTTCACTTTATTTCTGACATAAACCTGGCTGGCGGGATTTTCGCCAACAACAATCACCGCTAAACCTGGTCTGACGCCTTTGGCGGTAACAATTGCGCCACGTGCAGCAATTTCGGTACGAATTTTTTTAGATAAGGCAACGCCATCAAGTAATTGTGCGGGCATAAGTAATTAATTAGGTTGTGGGTCTGAGAGTGCTAAGCGGAGGAGGTCGGCAACGGTATTGACATTCAGTTTTTCCATGATGTTGGCGCGATGCGCCTCTACCGTTTTAATGGAGATACCAAGATCATCTGCAATCTGTTTGTTCAGGCGCCCGGCCACAATGCGTTCGAGCACTTGGCGCTCACGACCTGTTAGCTTGCTTAATAGGCTTTGGGTAATCTTGCGTTGACTTGCTTGTGAATAATCGATGCGTGCTTTAGCGAGCATGCGATCCACCAAACCACAGAGATCATTTTCTTTGAATGGTTTTTCAATGAAATCGACGGCACCACGTTTCATGGTGGAGACAGCCATAGAGACATCTCCGTGGCCGGTAATAAAGGCAACAGGCATTGGCAAATTTTCACTAATCAAGCGTTCTTGTAATTCAAGTCCAGACATGCCTGACATGCGAACATCGAGGATGGCGCAAGAGATCGTAGATTTATCCGTGCTTTGGAGAGACTGCAAGAATCGTTCAGCACTAGCGTGACAGCGAACCACATAGCCATTACTTTCCAGCAGCCAGGTGAGGGAGTCGCGAACAGCCTCGTCGTCATCCACAACATAAACCACTTCAGCTTGATTGGGTTTGGTAGTAGCACTGATATTCATATTCGCTCTCGCAGATAAATCTAAAAAATTACATAAATTAAGTAGTGACTTCGGAGCCCGGGGATTCTAAGGGTAATAGTATTGTAAAGGTGCAGCCAGCTAGCTTCGTATGTTCCGCATCCATCCGATTTTTAGCCCAAAGACGGCCCTGGTGAGACTCGATCACTGACCGGCAAATATTCAAGCCCATGCCCATTCCATCGCTTTTGGTGCTAAAAAAAGGCTCAAACATACGTTCTATGACCGATTCTGCGATTCCGCCGCCGCTATCTGTCACCTGAATGCGAAGCATGGCTGGAAAAGTACTTGTTTCAAGATCTGCTGAAATCCGCACTGGGGGCGCTGACCACCGAGAGGAAAGAGGGTAAACCTCTCTCATGCTGTCAAGCGAGTTCTTGAGGAGGTTGACGAAGACCTGCAGGATTAAGACGGGATCCAAGTCCACTAGGGGTAGATTTTCCGCAATTTCGGTGCTGATGCTCAGGCGATGGCGGTGGGCTTCAATTTCCACTAAACCTACTGCATCATTAATAATTTCACTGATATCGCAGGACTTACGTTGCGGTTCACTGCGCTTCACAAAGCCCTTGATGCGCTGAATAATAGTTCCAGCTCTATGGGCTTGATCAGATGCTTTTTCTAACGCTGGAAGAATGTCTTTTTGTAAGACGGGATCCAGGTGACCTTGTAAACGTTTTGCCACACCCATGCAGTAGTTTGAGATTGCGGCGAGGGGTTGGTTTAATTCATGAGCCAATGAAGAGGCCATTTCACCCATGGTGGTTAAGCGACTAGTAAATTGCATACGCTCTTCTTGTTGACGAGCTACATCATCCGCTTCAATTCGAATGGTAATGTCGGTGGCAATCAGAAGTTGTGCCAAATGCCCATCTACCCAAGGAACAAAACGTCTGCGAACTTCGTACCATTTTGAAGTTCCCGTAACTTCATCGAGAAGTTGAATCTCTTCCGACTCAGACTCCTGGTACAAAAAGGGAGGTGGAGTGCTGGTAGTTGTTGTGCTACCAGATTCTTCAGATAAGGCTGGCATCGTATTTTGAATGATGTCACCGCCAGCTAATTCAAAATGGCCTTTAGACGTATTGCCAAAACGCTCACGATAAAAACGGTTTGCAAATAGCAGATTTCCAGTTTCATTTGACACTACTGAAACTGCTGCATCTAAACCCTCCAACACCGTCACAAAACGCTCTTGTGAGGCTGCCAATTCTTCACGAATTTTCTTTGGCTCGGAAATATCAATTAATGAAGTAACCCAGCCCGTTTGATTCCCTTTTTCATTGATCAATGGCGCAATAAAAGTCCGCGTCTGCATCACAGTGCCATTGCGATGCAGAATTGAACCTTCGATACCAATTTTCTTTTCTTGACTCAAAGCGAGTGTGAGGGCCTTATTCATCTTTTCAGTCAACTCACCTTTTAATCCTTCGGGCCAAAAGGCAAACGGTGGGTTTTGTCCAATGAGTTCGTTGGCAGACCAGCCCGTCATTTCACAAAATGCTGGGTTGACATAGGTGATTGTTTTATTCATGTCGTGAGCGCGGATGCCAACGGGAGTTGAGTTTTCCATGGCGCTACGAAAATTGGTTTCTGCGCGAAGATTCGCTTCGGCTTCTTGGCGAACCTGCATTTGTTTTAATACTGACCACAAGCTCCAAATCACAAATGCACTCAAGCCAAGCACTACACCAATTAGCATTCTAAAAGTGAGATTCGTAGCTGGGGGATAGGTGTCTATACGCAGGCTGAGATTGGGGCTGAGCACGCCAATATCAAGGCTAGTTTGGTTGCTAAAAGCACGCTTAGGCGTATTTTTATCAGACGAAATCGCTAGGACTTGTTCGCCATCTGTAATCAATGTAAATCGGTATTGGCTTTTAAGTTCCCCGGGGATCATTTCGAGAAGACCCTGCGTTGTATAGAGTACTGCAACCATTCCCTTTATCTCTCCCCCAGAAATTTGGGGGACCGCCTGCCAAAAGACATTGCGGATTTCTTTTGATATGAGCTCTTCACTAGGAACCTCTAGTGAAATGAATTGGCTAAATGCCGGTCTATTTGTTGCGGCACTTAATTCAATTGTTTTTTTCAACGCCTGGTTCAGTGCACTAGCATTTTCAAATTTGTTGAACCAGTCCGTCTTCAGGTTATCCAGTGGAATTTTCCACTGACGTTGTCCAATTTCATTGATCCAAATAATTTGCGAAATTTCATGATTACTCTGCAGTAGATTTTCTGCCTGAACAATAAAATTATCTTTTGCTTTGGCTGGCTCAGCTGCGCTGACATAGTCTCTTCCGATAGATTGCAGAACATCAGTGTTGTTTGCAAAACGTAATTGAATTCGCTGTTTTGCGAAGGAGAGCTCTCTAAATAAGGCAGCTTCTTGCTGACTTTTTTCCTGTAGTTGCAGGGTGCCCATAATCACCCCCATGACTATAGTGAAAAGCACAATCGCTATTAGTGGGGTGTAGACAAGCTTAAAACCCCGTATGCGACGGAGCCACTTCACGGGCTTAAGTTGCCAGATTGAAAATGCGAATTTTTTCATGTAATCGGCTTATTTTGCCTGATCAACAGCGTTATCCTGTGGATTTGCCCTATATCGAGCATATCTTTGCATTGCAACAAATTACCACATAGTGAAAAATACTATCATTATGTGAAAAATTGCTTGTTTACACCCATAGACCTTCCTAGAATATTGGCTATAGAGTGAATCAATAACACTGATGTAACTAATGGAGGCAGTTTATGGCAGCAGTTCCAGAACAAATTTTGGGTAGCGCAGGAAAGCAAGATGCGGATCCAGGTGAAACCCAAGAGTGGTTACAAGCACTAGATGGCGTGATTCGGAATGAGGGTCCCGAAAGAGCTGCTTATCTCATAGACCAGCAAATTTCTCATGCTCGAGTTAACGGTGTAAATCAACCATTCCATGCAGAAACACCTTACATCAATACGATTCCGGTAGAGCAGCAAGCGCGCCTACCTGGAGATCAAAATGTAGAGCACCGCATTCGTTCATATACACGCTGGAATGCCATGGCTATGGTCTTGCGTGCCAACAAGGACACCAACGTTGGTGGACATATTTCATCATTCCAGTCTGCAGCAACTTTGTATGACGTAGGCTTCAACCATTTTTGGCATGCGCCATCTCCCGATCATGGTGGCGATCTCATATTTGTTCAGGGCCATTCTGCTCCTGGTGTTTATGCCCGTGCTTATATGCTGGGTCGTTTGGCTGATGAGCAGCTAAATAATTTCCGTCAAGAAGTCGGCGGCAAAGGTATTTCTAGTTACCCACACCCTTGGCTGATGCCAGATTTTTGGCAGTTCCCAACAGTGTCTATGGGCCTTGGCCCAATCATGGCTATTTATCAAGCGCGTTTTATGCGCTACATGCAGGACCGTGGATTTATTAAGGCTGAAGGTCGTAAAGTGTGGGCTTTCTTGGGTGACGGTGAAACGGATGAGCCAGAATCACTTGGTGCTATCGGCATGGCCGGCCGTGAAAAATTAGACAATCTGATCTTTGTCGTGAACTGTAATTTGCAACGTCTTGATGGCCCCGTGCGTGGTAACGGCAAGATTATTCAAGAGCTCGAGGGTGAGTTCCGTGGCGCTGGTTGGAATGTCATCAAAGTCGTTTGGGGCGGTCATTGGGATGCTTTATTCGCGCGCGACAAAAAAGGCATCTTGATGCAGCGTCTCGGTGAAATCGTCGATGGCCAGTATCAAACAATGAAGGCCAAGAATGGCGCCTATGTTCGTGAGATTGTATTTAATACACCCGAGTTAAAAGCATTGGTAAGCGACTGGAGTGATGATGAGATTTGGCAGCTCAATCGTGGCGGCCATGATCCCCATAAAGTATTTGCAGCCTTTCATTCGGCCGTAAATCACAAGGAACAACCTACGGTTATTTTGGCTCATACCATTAAGGGTTACGGTATGGGTGGTTCTGGTGAAGCGATGAATATTGCCCACCAAGCTAAGAAGATGAATGCGGATGACGTACGTCGTTTCCGTGATCGCTTTGAGATTCCCGTCAAGGATGAGCAGTTAGATGAAATGCCTTTAGTGAAATTTGCTGAGGGTAGTCCAGAGCTTGAGTACATGAAGGCCCGCCGTCAAGAGTTAGGTGGTTATCTACCGCAACGTCGCATGAAGGCTGAGAGTTTGCCAGTTCCTGCTTTAGATGTTTTTGCGCCCTTGCTAGAAGCTACAAGCGAAGGCCGTGAGATCTCCACCACCATGGCATTTGTTCGCATGCTCAACACGATTGTGCGCGACAAGGTGCTTGGTAAACGCGTTGTGCCGATTGTTCCTGATGAGTCACGCACCTTTGGTATGGAAGGCATGTTCCGCCAACTCGGTATTTGGAATCAATTGGGTCAACTCTACACCCCAGAAGATCATGATCAATTGATGTTCTACAAGGAAGACAAGACTGGCCAGATTTTGCAAGAGGGGATTAACGAAGCTGGCGGTATGTGCGATTGGATTGCTGCCGCAACCTCCTATTCAACTCATGGCGTGCCGATGTTGCCGTTCTACATCTTCTACTCCATGTTTGGCTTCCAGCGTATTGGTGATTTAGCTTGGGCTGCTGGCGATATGCGTAGCCGTGGATTCTTATTGGGTGGTACTGCTGGTAGAACCACTCTCAATGGTGAAGGTTTGCAGCACGAAGATGGTCATAGCCAGGTATGGAGCGCTGCTGTTCCAAACTGCATTAGCTACGATCCTTCATTCTCATTTGAAGTTGCCGTGGTTATTCAGGATGGCATGCGTCGCATGCTCGCCGACCAAGAGGATGTCTACTATTACATCACCTTGATGAATGAAAACTACGCTCATCCAGCGATGCCGAAGGGTGCTGAGCAGGACATCATTAAGGGCATGTACAAGCTGAAATCCGTTGGCGATGCTAATGCAAAATTGCGCGTACAGCTTTTAGGTTCAGGCACGATCTTCCGTGAAGTCATTGAGGCCGCTGAAATCTTACATAAAGATTGGGGTATTGCTTCTGATTTGTGGGGTTGCCCAAGCTTTACTGAGTTGGGTCGTGATTGGACAGGGGTTCATCGCAGCAATCTTCTCAATCCAGCTGCTGCACCAGCTCTATCTCATGTAGAGAAATGCCTCAAAGATACCGTCGGACCAGTCATTGCTGCGACGGACTATGTGCGCTTATTCGCTGAGCAAATTCGTCCCGCCATTCAGCATATGGGCCGTCGTTTCGAGGTATTGGGTACAGATGGTTTTGGACGTTCTGATACACGTGAAAAATTACGCGACTTCTTTGAAGTGGATCGTCGCTGGGTGGTCTTAACAGCCTTGCGCTCTTTGGTAGATGCTGGTCAGCTTGATCGCCAAAAACTTGCCGAAGCGATCAAGAAATACGAGATCGACACCACTAAACCAAACCCAATGACGGTTTGATAAGAGACGGATACTATGAGCCAATTAATTGATATTAAAGTCCCGGATATTGGGGATTACAAAGATGTGCCTGTCATCGAGGTATTAGTAAAAACCGGTGACCGCGTTGAAAAAGAACAGTCCATTGTTGTTCTGGAATCAGATAAGGCAACCATGGATGTTCCATCATCACACTCTGGTGTGGTGAAAGAGGTCAAGGTAAAAATCGGTGACTCTATTTCTGAGGGTGCTGTTGTTCTCGTGCTTGAAGAGAGTGGTGAAGTGGTGGCTCCAGCCGTAGCGCAAGCAGCTCCTGTTCCTACGGCAGCAAAATTAGAGCCAGTGGCAGCACCTACTCCAACAGTAGAGCCGCCGATTGTTCGTGCGCCAGCACCACCACCTGTGAGTAACACCCCAGTTGATGTAGATCCAACTGCAAGCCATGCAAGCCCTTCGGTTCGCAAGTTTGCTCGAGAGCTTGGTGTTACCGTTCATCAAGTGCAGGGTTCTGGTCCTAAGGGAAGAATTACCCAGGAAGATGTTCAGGCCTTCGTAAAAGCTGCTATGAGTGGTGGGGCTGGAACTAGCTCCAATGCATCTGGCGGTAGCTTGGGCGGTCTGAATTTAATTCCTTGGCCTAAAGTAGATTTCTCCAAATTTGGTGAGACAGAGCGCCAGCCATTAAATCGCATTAAGAAATTGACTGCAGCTAACTTAGGTCGTAACTGGGTCATGATTCCTGCGGTGACTTATCACGAAGATGCAGACATTACCGATCTAGAAGCATTTAGGGTTCTCACGAACAAAGAGAATGAAAAGCAGGGTCTCAAAATTACCATGCTGGCTTTCTTAATGAAGGCTGCTGTAGCTGCTTTGAAGAAATACCCAGAGTTCAATAGCTCGATTGATGGCGATGACTTGGTGTTAAAGAAGTATTTCAATATTGCGTTTGCTGCTGACACACCCAATGGCTTGGTTGTTCCGGTGATTCGTGATGCGGATAAAAAAGGCATCTTTGAACTTGCCCGCGAAACATCTGAATTGGCTGCACTTGCACGTGATGGCAAATTAAAGCCAGATCAAATGCAAGGTGCTAGTTTCACAATTTCTTCTTTAGGCGGCATTGGCGGTACTTACTTCTCGCCAATCGTCAATGCACCTGAGGTAGCGATTCTGGGTGTGAGCAAGGCTGCCATGAAACCGGTTTGGGATGGCAAGCAATTTGTACCACGCTTAATTTGCCCATTGTCGTTGAGTGCCGACCATCGCGTGATTGATGGTGCTTTAGCAACGCGTTTCAATGTCTATATCGCTCAGCTGATGTCCGACTTCCGTCGCGCAGCGCTATAAGGAGAAGATATGGCTAAGCAAATTATTCTTGTTCCAGATATTGGCGATTACTCAGATATACCTGTAATTGAGGTGCTCATTAAAGTGGGTGATGTGATTGAAAAAGAGCAGCCGCTACTTGTTCTGGAATCTGACAAGGCAACGATGGAAGTTCCGGCAGATGCTGCGGGAACGATTCTCAGTATTTCTGTTAAGGCAGGTGACAAAGTCAGCAAGGGCAGCATCGTTGCTGAAATTGAGGCGGGAGCGGCAGTTGCGTCTCCAGCGTCATCGCCTGCTGCACCTCCAGCTGCTCCAACCGCAGTACCAGAAGCTGCCCCGGCGATTAGCGCTCCTATTGCTGGTCAATATAGCGGCAAGGTGGATCACGAGTGTGAGGTGCTCGTATTGGGTGCTGGTCCTGGTGGCTATAGCGCCGCTTTCCGAAGTGCGGATTTAGGTATGAGCACAATCTTGGTGGAGCGTTATTCGACATTAGGCGGTGTTTGCTTAAATGTAGGTTGCATTCCTTCTAAGGCCCTGCTGCATACAACTTCAGTGATGGATGAAGTAAAAACCATGTCTAAGCATGGCATTAGTTATGGCGCCCCGAAGATTGAGATTGATCAACTGCGCGGCTACAAGAATTCTGTCATTGCAAAACTGACTGGCGGATTGGCTGGAATGGCTAAAGCACGTAAGGTCACGGTGGTGCGTGGGTTGGGCCGCTTCTTGGACACCAATCACGTTGAAGTAGAACTTACTAAAGGTGATGGTCAGGACCTGGCGGGTAAAAAAGAAGTGATCCGCTTTCAGAAGGCAATCATCGCAGCAGGTAGTCAGCCAGTGAAGTTGCCATTCTTGCCCGAAGATCCCCGTATTGTGGATAGCACAGGCGCCTTATTGCTGAAGAGTATTCCAAAGCGCATGTTGGTCATCGGTGGCGGCATTATCGGCTTGGAGATGGCCACTGTGTACAGCACATTAGGCTCACGAATTGATATCGCCGAAATGATGGATGGCTTAATGGCCGGCGCTGATCGAGATTTAGAAAAGGTTTGGGAGAAATTTAATGCCGGCCGATTCGAAAACATAATGCTCAAAACAAGGGCTGCCAAAGCAGAAGTCAAGGCGGATGGCATTCAGGTTAGTTTTGAGGGTGAAAATGCTCCAGCAGAACCGCAAACTTATGACCTCGTATTGGTTGCAGTAGGGCGTACGCCTAACGGTAAGAAGATTGAGGCATCGGCTGCTGGCGTCATTGTGGACGAGCGCGGCTTTATCCCGGTCGACAATCAAATGCGCACGAATGTTAATAACATTTTTGCAATTGGCGACATTGTTGGCCAACCCATGCTGGCTCATAAGGCAGTTCATGAAGGTCACGTTGCTGCTGAAGTCGCTGCTGGTGAGAAATCCTACTTCGATGCCAAACAAATTCCGTCGGTTGCATACACCGACCCAGAGGTAGCTTGGGCTGGTTTAACAGAAGAGCAATGCAAGGCTCAAGGAATCGCTTATGAAAAAGGCTTATTCCCTTGGGCTGCTAGCGGTAGAGCGATTGCCAATGGTCGAGACGAAGGTTTCACGAAATTGATTTTCGATGCCACAAGCAAACGCATTATTGGTGGCGGCATTGTGGGTACGCATGCAGGTGATTTAATTGGTGAAGTTTGCCTTGCTATAGAGATGGGGGCAGATGCGGTTGATATTGGTAAAACCATTCACCCACATCCAACTTTAGGTGAGTCTGTTGGTCTAGCTGCAGAAGCTGCTCATGGCCACTGTACTGACCTTCCACCGGTAAAGAAGAGGTAATTAGCGCATTATTTTGCAGTGCAATATAGCGATGCTTAGCAGTGTGGTTTGCTCTATGAGATCATTCACACCATGTCAAAAGTAATTCGTTTATTGCATGGTGAATTTGGAAGGGTGGCACTCCTTGAGATGGATGCCCCTCTTGTCACTCATGCGCACCATCACTGTCACATACTTTGCAAAGTAGCGGGTCCTGATATTGTTTTTCAGGTTAGGGGAAAGCATTGCCCTTTAACAAGTGACAATGCAGTTTTAATTAACGCCTGGGAGGAGCACTCCTATTTACATTTGCCGGTAAATGGTGAGAGCCCCATATTGCTTGCCTTATATCTTGAGCCAAAGTGGCTCGCCTCCTTTAGTAAAAGATTCTTAGCCAGTAGTCATCCCCGTTTTTTCTCGAGCAACCTTTCGGGCATGGGCGCTATGCAAAAGCAAATTCTTGAAAAGATCTCAATGGAGTTATGGTGGTCTGATCAAATTACACACGATCATCTGGAGTCACTGTTGCTCGACCTTACATCTACTTTTATGGGGGATATTGGCTGTATATCCCAAGGTGATCTTCGGGCTGCGGGTAATGCTTTGGCCTTTATGGACCCAAGAATTCGGAAAGCAATTCATCTGATGCGGACATCACCCCAAGCCTTTAGCGATATTTCTACTATTGCTCAAAGTGTTGATTTATCGCGCTCTCATTTCTTTGATCTTTTCCGTCGATGTACTGGTCTATCACCAATTGTTTTTGCAAACGTTCTTAAGATGGAGTTTGCATTCAATGCGCTCGCAGATAACGAAGAAAGTCTGATCCATATTGGTGATGAGCTCGGTTTTTCTGCGCCCAGCCATTTCACAAGATTCTTTAAGCAGCATCAAGGTGTAGCGCCAAGCCTGTATCGATTGCAGGTAGAAAAGACCTCCAAGCTCGATTCCTAGGGTTTTCCTGATATAGAAAATCAGACTCTGGGGTAAGTGATCCGACTCTAAGGTAAGCGCACGCGTCCACAGTTCATTACTATTCTTTCAGGTTTACAAGCATTCTATTTTCCGAAAGACGGTATTGACTCAAAAACAACTTCATTTAGGTAGCCCCCATGAGCGCATAGAAGATGCTGCGCTTTTGACTGGTGCTGGGCGCTACCTTGATGATTTGCCTTTGCCTATCGGCACTCTTTATGCTGCTATTGTCCGCTCGCCGATTGCGCATGGAAAAATTCTATCGGTAGACATCAACGAGGCTTTGCAAGTTCCTGGAGTTCGCACAGTCTTGACAATTGAGGATGTGCAGTCTTGGTCAAATACTTTGGTTGTTGCAGTTAAAACGCCAATGCGACAATGGGTGTTAGCTGATCAGTTTGTCCGCTATGTTGGTGAACCCATTGCCGTTGTCATCGCTGAATCGAGAGCGTTGGCTGAGGACGGTGCCGAAAAGGTTCAGGTGAATATTCAACCGCTTCCAGCCGTGGTTGATGTAGACGTAGCCCTAAAGGATGACGCGGTAATTTTGCATGCTGATATGGGTAGTAATTGCGTATCAGACCGCTCGTTTAATTATGGGGATCCAGATAAAGCCTTTTCACAGGCTGATCATGTAATAGAGGTAGATGTTCGCTATCCTCGAAACTCATGTACTCCGATGGAGACGGGTGGCGTTATTGCACAGTGGCGTGCAAGCGATTCCTCATATGAGGTTAGCTCTAACTTTATGGGGCCATTCTCGTTGCATGTAGTGATGGCAGCTGCATTAAAAATTCCAGGTACGAAGTTACGTCACCATGTGCCACCTGATTCGGGTGGTAGCTTCGGGGTAAAGCAATCGGTTTTGCCATATATTATTCTTTGCTGTCTGGCATCACGGAAAGCGGGTGCTCCTGTCAAATTTATCGAGGATCGCTTAGAGCATCTGCAAGCGGCGACATCTGCAACAGCACGACATACCCACTTGCGAGCGGCGGTTAATTCGGATGGAAAAATTCTGGCTCTCGATTACGATCAAATTGAGGATTGCGGCGCATATCTGAGAGCCCCAGAACCGGCAACACTGTATCGCATGCATGGTTGTATTACCGGCCCATATCAGATTGAGAATTTAAAAATTCGCAATCGAGTTGTTTTAATTAATAAAACTCCCACTGGACTTGTACGTGGATTTGGTGGTCCTCAGGTGTATTTTGCGCTTGAGCGATTGATTCATCAGATTGCTAAACAGCTCGGTAAATCTCATCTTGAAATTGCAGCGCTCAATTACGTAGAGAAAAATCAATTTCCATATCAAGCTGCTGCGGGAGCGTTGTTAGACTCCGGAGATTATCAGCTAGCGCTTTCTACCGTAAAGTCCTCACCTGAGTATCAGAGGCTTTTAGCACGTCGTGATGAGGCAAAAAAAAATGGTCGTCACTATGGTATTGGTGTTGCATCGATTATTGAACCATCTGTATCGAATATGGGATACATCACTACCGTACTTACTGCAGAACAAAGAGCCAAGTCAGGGCCTAAAAATGGGGCAATTACATCAGCAACAGTGAGCGTTGATCCGTCTGGAAATGTTGCGGCTAATATTGCATCTGCACCTGCTGGCCAGGGTCATCAAACTGTAATCGCTCAGCTATTGGCTGATATATTTGGTCTTTTGCCTTCCCAAATTCATGTAAACGTCGATTTTGATACCGCCAAGGATGCATGGTCGATTGCGGCGGGGAATTACTCAAGTCGCTTTGCTGGTGCGGTAGCGGGTACTGTATTTTTAGCTGCTGAAAAATTAAAAGCACGTATTGCTTCCTATGCTGCTCATGTACTTAAAGTTAACGCTGATCAATTACTTTTTGCGAATGGCCATATATCTATCGTCGGCCAAAGCGAAGGATCCCTACCCTTTTCAAGAGTATGTGGAAATTTTCATTGGTCTCCGGGGCTTGTTCAAGAGGCCCTAGGTAAAGATGTCACTTTAGCATTACAAGAAACCTCGTTTTGGAGTCCTAATGTACTCCACGCTCCAGATGAAAATGATCGTATTAATACATCTGCCGCATACGGTTTTGCACTCGATGTCTGTGGTATTGAAATTGACCCAGATACTTGCTTTGCAAAAATAGATGAGTACATCACGGTTCATGATGCTGGAAAAATTCTTAATCCATTGCTTGCAGATGGTCAAATTTATGGCGCATATTCACAGGCGGTAGGTGCAGCCTTATTCGAAGAATTTGTATATGGTAGTGATGGTAATTTCTTATCTGGTACTTTTGCTGACTATCGGTTACCAACGGCAAGTGAGATTATTCCTCCAAAAATTTATCATCAAGAGTCCCCAAGCCCATTTACCCCGATGGGGGCTAAGGGAATTGGCGAGGGTAATAGTATGAGCACCCCAGTATGTATTGCCAATGCAATTGCTGATGCCCTTGGTGCAGAAGACATTGTCTTGCCTGCAACACCAAGTCGAATTCATGCGTTACTCGTATCCCAAGGGAAATTGCCAAAAGACATAGACCCTGCAAAATCGTCTTCATTGAGCGTTAATCATGACTATCCACTCAGAGCGCAAGGGCAGATTAGATTAAAGGTTGTCCCAGAGGAAATTTTTTCTGTTCTCTTGGATCAAAATCGCTTGAAAAATGTCATTCCAGGTTGTGAGTCCATTCAAGAGTCCATCATTCAGAACGGAATTCGATTTGATTGTGTGGCAGTGGTCAAGATTGGTGTTGCAAAAGCACGCTTTAACGCAAAAATTGATTTGATCGATATCGTAAGGCCTACTAGTTTTTCGTTGGGAGGCGAAGGTAGGGGTCCATTAGGTATGGCTCTTGGTATGGGGGGTGTGCGTCTAGAGGCTATTGAAGGCGAAACACTCCTGCATTATGACTATCAAGCTCAAGTCTCTGGAAAACTATCCGCAATTGGTAGCCGCTTACTGGAAGGCGCAATACGTTTGGTACTGGATCAGCTATTTCGTGCTTTGGCCAAAGAAGCGGGGGCTCAGGGTGCTCAGAGCGCATTGATGGAGCTATTAACACGACTCTTATCCTTATTGGGGCTAAAAAAGTGAAATCTGCTGCCTTTCAAATGCATAGACCAAACTCGATAAGAGAAATTTTGGATATATTAGAGCTGCATGGTGAGGATGCACGGATTCTGGCTGGCGGCCAAACTTTGGTGCCCATGATGGCAATGCGCGTAGCTAGCCCTGCGCATTTAATTGATTTAGCCCTTGCTCATGAATTACATCAATTCGATGTAACGAAGGGAGCGCTACGAGTAGGGGCGGGCGTGACTCAGTCAACGCTGGAGGGATGGGATCAATTAGCCCTTAAACAGCCATTATTAGAGATGATGTTTCCATGGGTGGCACATTCTCCAATACGTAACCGTGGCACTGTATGTGGATCCATCGCGCATGCGGATCCAAGCGCTGAAATGGTTTTGGCACTGATGACCCTCGGAGGCTCCGTTACTCTTGCTAGTAAGAAGCGGGAACGTACAGTCAATGCTGCTGATTTCTTTCTTGGCGCCCTGCAGACTAGTCGTGAGCCAAATGAGTTGATTGTTTCAGCTGAATTTCCGATGCAATCAGCGGAGACGGGATTTGGTTTTGCTGAATATGGATACCGCCATGGAGATTTTGCGGTTGTGGCAGTTGCGGTAGTGAGAAATGGAAAATCTTGGACGATCGGATTTGGCGGCGTGGATGACACTGTCAAGGTATTTCGTATCGAAGCTAGCTCTATAGGTGAGGTAGATGAACACATTAATAAGCTGGCTAGCACAATCGAAGTGCGCGAGGATCCAACTGCTACTTCAGGCTTGAGGAGGCATCTGATGCGTACTCTGGGGGCTCGAGCGGTAAACCAAGCATTTGAATTCAAAGGTAATTACCAATCATGACAGAGCAATCTATTCACCTAACTATCAACGGTGTCGAGAGAGCCGCAAAGTGCGAAGATCGCACCACATTGCTTGATTTTGTGCGTCATGATCTCGGTTTAACAGGTACCCATGCAGGCTGTGAACATGGTGTGTGCGGAGCATGTACGGTTGAAGTCAATGGTCAAATTGTGCGTTCTTGCCTCATGTTTGCTTGTCAAGCAAGCGGAGCAAACATTAAAACTGTTGAAGGTATTGCACGGGCTGGCGAATTAACAGATTTGCAGGTCGCTTTTAAGAAGCATCATGCCCTACAGTGCGGGTTTTGCACGCCTGGTTTTTTAATGGCTGCAGACGACTTGCTCCGAAAAAATACCTCACCCTCAGAGCTGGAGGTTAGGGAGGGTTTATCTGGAAACTTATGTCGATGCACTGGTTATGTTGGCATCGTTGAAGCTGTTCTAGAGGTTGCTGTACAGAGAAGAAATAAGATTGGAGATGCCCGTGCTTGATCTAGGTAGAACATTTTTGCAGGCGGTTGAGCGCGACCCAGATCGTCTGGCTATAGTAGACGGCGATTGTAGGCTAACTTACCGTGAATGGGCTCATAGCATTGGCGCACTTCAGAAGTCATTTTATAAAAGAGGGCTTACACGGGGTGATCGCATATTAACTATTTTGCAAAATCGTTATGAGGCGGCAACGATCCATTGGGCTTGTCAGATGTCAGGAATCGCAGTAGTTCCTTTGAATTGGCGCTCTAAGCCTGAAGAAATTGATTATTGCGCCCAAAATTCTGATGTGAAGCTCGCTTTTGTAGAGGAAATTTCATTACATAATTACCTGGACTCGGAGACAAGTAAATCAATTCCAGTTGTTCTATGTTCGGATGCAGCCTCTTCAAATGCCCATACCTATTTTGAGAGCATGATAGAGGGTGTTAGCGAACCTGTCGCCGATGGACATGTAGAAGATATTTCAGTGATGTTATTTACTTCGGGAACCACGGGAAAACCAAAAGGGGTTCCTAGGAAGCAACGTGCAGAGCGGGCAGCCGGAGTCGCCCATGTCGCCCAAAACCAATATGCCATGGGTGAGATAACTCTTGGCGTGATGCCGCTCTACCATACGATGGGAGTGCGCACATTACTCTCGCTATGCATTGTTAATGGAACTTATGTTGCCATTCCGCGCTGGGATGTTGATATAGCGATCAATGCGATTGAAGTGGAAAAGGTGACGCATTTATATCTTGTTCCAACCCTGTATCACGATATGTTGGAATCAAAAAATTTCAATCCATCACGCGTAAAATCCGTTAGAAAGCTTGGGTTTGCTGGTGCCCCAATGCATGACGCACTCTTGTTAAAGCTAGATAAAGCTTTTTCTCCTGAATTATTTGTTAATCACTATGGATCTAGTGAGATCTATACATATACGATTAATCAAAGTGCAGTTGCTAAGCCTGGTTCCGCTGGTAGAGCTGGTATTAATGCGCGTATTCGCGTTGTAAAGCTGGATTCAGGCTCTCAAGTAGCTGCACCCTCAGATTTGGCCCCTCCAAACGAAGAGGGCCAAATCATTTGCGACCTATGTGGGGATGAGGCCTTCGAGGGATATTGGAGGCGTCCTGATGCTGATCTGAAATCTATACGAAATGGCTGGTATTTCGCAGGAGATACGGGCTATTTCGACGAATCTGGTGAGCTATTTGTTACCGGGCGAGTCGATGACATGATTATTTCCGGCGGAGAGAATATCTCTCCAGTGGAGATTGAATCGATACTTTCTCTTCATCCTTCTGTTGGTGAAGTTGCGGTAGCGGGTTTAATGGATGATCGCCTAGGTCAAAAGGTGGTTGCATTTATTAAGTTGGTCGCCTCAGTAGATTCAGAAGCGCTAGATGATTATTGTCGAGGTTCTGACTTGGCGAATTTTAAGCGTCCGAGAGAATATGTTTTTGTAAAAGAAATTCCCAAGTCGCCTGTGGGAAAGGTATTGCGACGTAAATTAGTGGCTGGCGAATATGAAAGTATTTAATTTTTACTAGAAAGACCTTATGACAACAGTTTTAAAACACCCCTTTAGCAATATTCTTGATAATCTTGATGGCTTTTATGTAGAGATTGACGCTGCCCATGAGCGGGCTGATATTGTTCTCAAGCGCCCACCATTTAATGTCATTCAAATGCCACAAAGAGATCAGCTGCGAGCGGCGTTTGAAGCTTTAGATGTCGATGATCGGGTGCGAATCATTGTGCTCCGTGCTGAAGGTGAGCATTTCTCAAGCGGTGGCGACATTAAGGGTTTTTTAGAGGCCACTCCAGAACATGTATCTAAATTAGCTTGGAATATTGCTGCTCCCGCTCGCTGTACAAAGCCGGTGATCGCGGCTAATCATGGTTATTGCTTTGGTGTTGGGTTTGAGATTTCGCTTGCATGTGATTTCCGCATTGCTGCCGAATCCACTTTGTACGCACTTCCAGAGCAAAAGCTGGGTCAAATTCCAGGCTCTGGCGGTTCTGCCCGATTACAAAAAATGGTCGGAATTACCAGAACCAAGGATATTGTGATGCGCTCCAGGAGAGTTAAGGGGCAGCAGGCTTATGAATGGGGTGTTGCAACAGAGTGCGTTCCAGACGCTGAATTGGCGCAGGCCGTTTCAAAATTGGTGGATGAGTTACGAGCCTTCTCGCCAATGGCCCAAAGAACCGCTAAAAAAATGTTGAATGAGACTGAAGATTGTTTGTTAACAACAGCAATCGAAGTGGAGGGTCATTGTTATAGCCGTTTGCGTAACTCTGAGGATTTTAAGGAAGGGGTGGAGGCTTTCCACGCAAAGCGTCAACCTAAATTTATTGGTCGTTAATTTTTTTACTGGAGACATGAATAATGCAAAACGAATTTAAAGCTAAAAAAGTTGCTATTGCTACAGCCCTAAGTTTTGGTATGTCAATTGCGATTGCCCAGTCTGGCCCAATCAAAATTGGTGTAGTAACTCCGCTTTCTGGAACTTATACCCCAATTGGTGAGCAAGTCAAAATGGGCCTAGATTTGGCGGCAAAGGAGATCAATGCAGCGGGCGGGATCAATGGACGAAAAATTAATCTTATTTATGAAGATGAGGAAGCAAATCCTGCCGTCGCAACCCAAAAGGCTGAAAAGCTATTTCAAGTTGAAAAGGTTGATTTTTTAACTGGTACTGTTAACTCTGGGTCTACCTTGGCGGTTGGTCAGTTGGCGGAACGCAATAATAAGTTGATTGCCACTACAGTTTCTTTTGCGGATTCCATTACAGCCGATAAGTGTTCCCCTAACGTATTCCGAGTTAATGCGCGTGCAGGCATGCAATCTGCAGCTTTAGCTGCATGGGTTGATAAAGAGATTCCCAAGGCGAATATATTCTTTATTGGCCCAGATTATGAAATGGGTCGAAGCACAGTTTCTGCTTTTAAAAAGGCATCCACTGAGAAGGGTGCCAAGGATGTTGGCGAAGTCTTTGCACCACTGGATAACAAAGATTACTCACCGTATTTTGGTCAAGTTCGTGCGGCCAAGCCAAATGTCATTTATACGTCTGTAGCTGGTAATGATACTGTCCGCCTATTTAGTCAGATGGATGAATACAGCGTTAATAAGGGCGTTACCGTTGTAGGTGCTTCTGGTACTGTTACTTCACAAAATATGGGGGCAATTGGTAAGTCGGCAGAAGGCTTTGTAACTGGTGTTGGCTATTCTCCAAAATTGGATAACCCAGCAAACAAGAAATTTGTAGCGGACTTCCAAAAAGCCTACAACAAGCTGCCCGATCTTTACGGCGCGGATTCATATGGCTTGTTGTACTTCTATAAAGCAGCCGTTGAAAAAGCAAAATCTACCGAGACTGATAAGGTGCGTACTGCCATGAATGACTTAACTTGGCAGACTCCACAGGGTACAAAGAAAATGCGTGCTGGAGACCATCAGGCTATGCAGGACATGTTTGCTGTACGTGTAGAGAATGGTGAATTCAATATCGTTGGAAAAGTTGCATCAGATCAGGCGATTGGCCCTGATACTTGTACACGCTTTTAATTTATTTGTGTATCGACCCCATGCTTGAGTTAAATCTCGAGCGTGGGTGTGTATAGCTAGTTGAATTTATATATGTGATTGGTTTTTTATGCTTGAAACCTTGCAGTACATCTACACGCCCCAAGTAATTAATGGCCTTTCGATTGGGGTTGCCGTCATATTAATGGCACTCGGTCTAACCATTATTTTTGGTTTACTTGATGTAATCAACATGTCTCATGGTGAGTTTTACGCTGCCGGTGCATTTTTCAGCGTGACTCTCATGTCGATGGGGGTTTCATTTTGGCTTTGCCTTCTTTTAGTGCCTTTGCTGTTGATCCCTATTGGGTTTGCCATGGAAAGGCTCTTAATCCAAAAAGTGTTTCATTACAAAGATCGCCATATTCTGACGCTCTTGTTAACGTTTGGCGTTGCAATGGTTCTGGAGGATGCATATAAGATTATTTGGGGTGCTAACCCTATCAAGCCATCTGCACCGATCTCAGGGGCAAGCGAGTTTCTCGGAGTGATTTTTCCGAACTATCGACTTTTTCTCATGGGATTTGGGGCGATATTAATTTTTTGTGTTTGGGCAGTGATTTATAAAACCCAAATCGGTGCAATTGTCAGGGCATCTGCATATGATAAAGAGATGAGTTCATCTCTGGGCATTCCGGTGATGCGCGTCTATGCACTTACATTTGCATTTGGAATTGCTCTAGCTGGCCTTGCTGGAGTTTTACTTGCGCCTATTTACTCCGTTTTCCCGACAATGGGTCGTGATTTTATCTTGATGGCTTTTAGTGTGGTCATTGTAGGTGGCCTTGGAAGTATTAAAGGTGCTGTTGTTGCCGGCATTCTTTTAACTCAACTGCAATCTATTTCCTCGTTATACATTTCACCCGTATGGTCGGATCCATTAGTATTCTCTGTCATGGTCTTAGTGCTCATGTTTAAGCCCGCTGGATTGTATGGGGGGATGAAAAATGCTTAATACGAAAGCGCGTGCTATTCGTTTGGTGGAATTATTGTTGCTTGGTTCAGCTGCAATTTTATTTATTGTTGGCACCTATCTTGGCGATACTTTCTTTCTAAGATTGGCTACTGAGTCGCTTATCTTTGGCGGACTTGCGCTCTCAGTGGATCTTTTACTTGGCGTTGTAGGTCTCCTGTCCTTAGGGCAGGCATTGTATTTTGGTTTTGGTGCTTACTTATCAGCGCTGGTATTAAAGGAGCTTGCACCTTCTTTCTCGTTAGCAATTTTGATCGTGGCTTTGGCCTCAGCTATCTTAGGTTGGTTGGCTAGCTTAATTGCATTGCGGTCAAAAGGGGTATATTTTGCATTGATCACGTTTGGGCTGGCGCAAGTAGCGGCAAAGGTTGTGTACAACACGCGCAGTCTAGGAGCATCCGACGGCATGATGGGGGTTCCAATACTCCAAATCTGGACTCCATTCGGTTCAATTGACACATCCCATCCAGGTATATTTTTCCTAATCTGTCTTTTAATAATTTCTATTTTGTATTGCATTTTGAAATATTTCTTATCTACCCCAACGGGCTCTCTTTGGCTGGCCATTCAATCCAATGAAAGCAGGCTTGCCTATGTTGGATATAAGTCCAAAGGCCCAAAACAGGTTGCATTTATCCTGGCTGCGGTTATCGCTGCTGTATCTGGTGCCCTTTATCCAATGTTAAGAGGTTTTGTGTCTCCCGAACTTATGTTCTTTAATGTCTCAGGAAATGCAGTTGTTACTGTTGTGCTTGGTGGCGTAGGTACTTTAATTGGACCTATTTTGGGAAGCGTACTGCTGACTTCATTCAAGTCGGTGATTGGTACATGGACATCACACCACCATATTGTGATCGGACTTATATTTGTGGCTGTTGTTATTTCAGCGCCTAAGGGCTTGATTGGTTTAATTGTGTCCCGCATGAATAAGACTGACCCTAAACAAGAAGGGGGAAGGCATGAATAACGCCCATTCCACCATTCTTGAAGCAAAAAGTTTGAGCAAGCGATTTGGGGGCTTAATGGCAGTCGATGATGTTTCGATATCCGTCCAGAGGCTAGGTGTCACTTCTATTATTGGCCCCAATGGCGCTGGTAAAAGCACGCTCTTTAATTTGTTGAGCGGAACTTTTCTCCCGGATAAGGGAATTGTTCAGATCGATGGCATTGATGTCACACGTTTGAGTCCAGAGGGGCGATTGTTTTGTGGCTTGGCAAGGTCCTTTCAGATTACTAATTTATTTTTTGATTTAACGGTCATGGATAATTTACGAATTGCGAGTCAGGTTCTTGAGCCTCGTTCGCACTTATATTTGCCCTTAAGAAAAAGTAAGATCGCTCTTAAAAGGGCAAATGAGCTTCTTGAGGAATTTGGTTTAGAGGGCTCCCGCGATCAGCTGGCAGGCGCCTTATCTCATGGCCAGCAAAGGCGTCTTGAGATTGCCGTGACTTTAGCAACCAGGCCAAAATTATTGCTATTGGACGAGCCTACCCAAGGGATGTCTCAGGTTGATACTCATGAAACTGCAGATTTGATAAAGCGCGTTGGTGGTAATACAACCGTATTGTTGATTGAGCATGATGTTGATCTTGTAATGGACCTGTCTAAAACAGTATTTGTCATGGCTCAGGGGCAAAAGTTGGCTGAGGGTACTCCAACAGAAGTTCGTAAGAATCCCTTGGTTCAGGCTGCCTATTTTGGTGAGGAGGTTGCATGATTTTGCAGATGAAGGATATCCATGTAAACCTGGGCCTCTCGCATGTATTGCAAGGTGTCGATTTAAATATTCAAGCTGGTGAGACGGTAGGTCTATTTGGTAGGAATGGAGTCGGTAAAACTACTATTGTGAAAACTATAGCGGGCTGGCATAAGCCTTCAAAAGGTGAAATCCTTTTTGAAGGAGTAAAAATTGATGTGCTTTCGGCAAATGAAATTACCCGCCTTGGTTTGGGTTTGGTGCCCGAGGATCGCCGTATTTTTCCTGGCTTGAGTGTTGAGGACAATCTGAAGCTTGGATTGATGCAGGTACCCTCGAGTGACCGTAATGCAGCTCAGGAGCGCATTGAGCAGGTTTTTAAGCGCTTTCCTAGGCTGGGCGAAAGACGTCATCAAGCTGGTACGACGCTGTCTGGCGGGGAGCAGCAGATGTTGGCAATGGGGCGTGTATTGGTTGGCAAACCAAAATTACTTTTAATCGATGAGCCCACGGAGGGTCTCGCGCCTATGGTGGTAGTAGAGATTTTTAAATTAATGGAAGAGCTTAAGTCTCAAGGTATCGCCATACTATTGATCGAGCAAAACATTCACAAAGCCATTCATTTATGCGATAGGCATTATGTAGTTGAAAGAGGTCGGGTTGTGCTCGAGGGCAATTCGAAGAATCAAAATGAACGTGAAAATTTAATTAAAAAAGTCAGCGTATAGCTGAAGGAGATAGCATGAAAGTGAACCTAAAGTTAAGCTTTTTGTCATTAGTGTTAGGGATGGCTGCTTCATCAGTAAGTAGCGTTTACGCTCAAAGCGCAGATTCATATCCGGATAAGCCAATTACGATTGTTGTGCCATATCCACCGGGTGGGTTTAATGACACTCTGGGTCGTATTGTTGGAAAAAAACTCAGTGATGCCTGGGGAAAGACGGTGGTTGTTGAGAATAAGCCCGGGGCAGGAACGGTCATTGGTAGTAATTTTGTAGCAAAGTCTGCTCCAGATGGGTATACGATTTTGGTTGCGCAGTTTCCATTCTCAGCTAACCCTTATCTATATAAGGCATTGCCATATGACACCCTAAAGGCATTTACTCCAGTCATTTTAGCTGGTAGATCCCCAATGGTTTTAGTTGTAAATTCAAATTCCCCCATTAAAACTACTGGAGATTTATTGGCTTTAGCTAAATCAAAGCCAGGCTCAGTCAACTATGGGTCTTCAGGCCCAGGATCTTCCAATCATTTATCAATGGTTTTATTTGAAAGTATGTCCGGCACAAGCCTTACTCAAGTACCCTATAAAGGTAGTACGCCATTGTTAACTGATTTGGCTGGCGGGCAAGTGGAGGTTGCCTTTGATGCGTACCCTCATGTTCGTCCATTTCTCCAGTCTGGAAAAATTAGACCTATTGCTATTGCTACCGAGTTTAGATCTTCACTGATGCCAGAGGTTCCTACAATTAATGAGTCAGGTGTTAAAGGGTATGAGACCTCTTCTTGGCATGGATTTGTTGTGCCAGCTGGAACGCCTCCTGCGGTCGTCGATAAGTTGAATAAGCAAATCAATTTAATCTTGAAACAAGATGACATCAAAAAAACTTTTCAGGAGCAAGGCGTTGTGCCAGACGGTGGCACAAGCTCACAATTTGAGATCTTTATTAAGAAGCAAATGGAAATCTGGAAAAAGGTTGTTACTCAATCAGGCATCACGCCTGAGTAGTCTATTCTCGGTTGGGGAGGCTCACTTTGTGTGGGTTTCAATCGAGAATCGTGAACATATTTCTATGAAGCTTGCGACGGCTGCATTAAGCGGTCGTCGCGGGTGCGATACACAGGATATTTGGCGTGTGAGACCGGGGGAATGAATACTGTTCATTGACAATTTCATGCTACTCGCTCCCTTCAAAGCAAGTTGTGGCAATAGCGTAACGTAATCACTAATTTCCACTAATTGCATGATTGCATTAATTGAGTCAATCTCATGTATTGGAGATAGCTCTAGATTTTCTGAAGATGTAATGCTGTCCAAAATCTTTCGCAAGCCATGCTGTTTAGTGGGCAATACCATCTTTAAGCCTAATACTTTTTTGAGTGCCAAATTTTCCTTGCCGATATCCGCCTTTGCCCCGCTGACAAGTACTATTTCCTCATCTAACATTGGATCGTTGCGTAATGTCAGTCTTGTTCTCGGCCTATTGATGATGGCGGCTTCTAGTTGTCCGCCAGCCACTAGGTCGCATAGTGCCTCGCTAAATCCCTCGGTGATTGAGAGGCTTACGCGAGGGTGTTTGGCTGTGAATTCATTCACAACTTTTGCCAAGATACTTTCTGCAATAGATGAAATAACGCCAATCCGGATATTGCCAGAAAGCTCCGCATGGGAGTTACTTACTTGATTTTTTGAGCGCTCAAATTCCTCTAGTAGCGGCTGAAATAATTGATACATCCTTCGACCTGCTGGGGTGGGATGCATACCTTTGGAGCTTCTGGTAAATAATAATTCACCAATAGAACATTCCAGGTTCTTTATTTGTGCGCTAAGAGCGGGCTGGACGATATTTAATCGATTTGCGGCGCGGGTGACGGTGCCTTCCTCATACAGGCAAGCGAAGTACTGAATTTGCTTAAATTCCATTGCGATCAACCCATCATTTAAAGTGATTGTTAGTATAAGTAAGTATTAATTGATTTGATATAACTAAGTTCTTAAACTTGGACAATAAAATATATATTAAGGATATGCACTTGAGACAGCATGGAGGGCAACGTGACTCGGATTTGAAGATTTCCGACGTCAAAGCATGGGCAATGTCCTTTCCGGTGGCACTAAAAAACAGTGTTCGATTAGGGGTTGGTCAGGCATTGAAGCGAGATGCCGTTGTGGTCAAAGTCACAACTGCATCAGGTCTCTATGGGTGGGGAGAATCTCATCATGGTAGGGCGCCATCAACCATTGCTTATTTCATTAATCATGCATTAAGACCTATGGTAGTTGGCAAAGATGCCAGTAATGTTGTCGACATATGGAAAGATATTTATTCTAGACAATTAGCCGCTATGGGTCTTGGTGCAGGTTGCGCTATTGCGATGAGCGGCATTGATATGGCGCTTTGGGATATAAGGGCCAAAGCAGTAGGTTGGCCGCTGTATAAGTTACTCGGAGGCGCTTCAAAAAATATTCCCGCTTATGCCGGTGGTGTAGCACTAGGCTGGCAGGAGCCCGACAAATTAGTAGAAGAGGCTCGAGCGTTAATTGAGTCCGGGTATAAGGTAATTAAATTAAGACTGGGCGAAAGTGTTCAGCATGATTTAAGTAGGATCACTGCTGTACGTAAAGCATTTGGATCTCAAGTGGAGGTCTTGGGTGATGCTAATTGCGCATACACGCTAGATGATGCAAGAACCATTATTCCTGCCTTGGATGAATTGGGGCTGGGGTGGTTGGAAGAGCCATTCCCAGCGCATGATTATCGTCACTACGAGTTGGCAAGAAGTTTTGGAAAGATCGCATTTGCTGCTGGCGAGAATCACTACACACGATTTGAATTCAATCGTCTGGTAGATGATCGGATCGTTAATATTTTGCAGCCAGACCTCTCCAAAACAGGTGGACTTACTGAGGCTTTGCGAATTGCTGCATTGGGGTCTGCTTACAAATTACCAACGCATCCACATACTTCAATGACCGGAATTAATATGGCCGCAACGATTCATTTCATTGCCTCGATTGATCAGGGTGGGTACTTTGAGGCTGATGTGTCCAAGGAAAATCTATTTAGAGATGAGTTGGTCAGCACCCCCTTCAGCTTGGATGCCGATGGATGTGTAAAACCATCGGATCTTCCTGGTATTGGCATTGAGGTTAATGAGGATTTTATAAAGTCACATCCGGTAATTGAGGGTCCCGCATATGCATAAGTTAGCTATTTACTTTTAACGATGATTACAGCGCTGAATCTTATCAATGGCTGTTGGCAGCCATCTGCGACTGGACGATTTTCATCGTCTCGCGATCCCCTTAATGGTCAGGTGATTGGCCGTTTTGCTGATTCATCCGCAGTAGATGCCAAAAGTGCAGTAGATGCCGCTAACGTCGCATTTGAGAATCCGCTATGGTCCCAAAACCCCCGTTTGAGGCAGATGGTATTGCTACGTTGGGCAGATCGCCTGGAGCAAAAATTAGAGCCATTGGCAGTCCTTTTAACGCGAGAAAATGGCAAGGTCATTCTGCAATCTCGTGGTGAAATAGCTGCCGCTATTTCAGAGATACGCTATTACGCTGGCCTCAGTAGATATATGCCTGGACATGTGTTTGAGGTAGAGCCTGGCGTATTTTCGATGATGCTAAAAGAGCCTGCCGGAGTTGTTGGTATTATCGTGCCATGGAATGCTCCAGTAGTTTTGCTTATTCGCTCTCTTGCGCCAGCACTTGCTACTGGTTGCTCTGCCGTCATTAAGCCGGCACCGCAGACAACTTTAATTACCGCGGCCATTATTCAAGAGTTGATATCCGTAGAGGGATTTATACCTGGCGTTGTCAATACAGTCAATGAGGAGTCATTTGAAGTAGGTTCTTATTTGACGACCTCACCCGAGGTGGCCGTGTTAAGTTTTACAGGGTCCAATGTCACTGGGCAAAAGATTATGGCTGCCGCAGCACCAACGATGAAAAAGTTATCGCTAGAGTTAGGTGGTAAATCAGCTTGTTTGGTGTTTTCAGATATTGATATTGCTAACGTCGCATCGCTTCTTGCCAATGCGGCTACGATTATTTCAGGGCAGCAGTGCACAGCTGCGAGAAGAGTGCTGGTGCATGCTAGTTGTTACGAGGAATTTAAGAATGCCCTAGCCTCTAGGTTAAAAAATATCAGCGTTGGATCTGGGTTTGAGGACGGCGTGCAAATGGGCCCGATGATTGATATGGAAAGCGCCAATTTAGTCGGCAAGCGTATTGAGGAGGCCATGGCTTTGGCAGATGAGGTCGTGGTAAAGGGCTCAACAAGAGTAACTTGCGCTGAAGATGGTGCATTTTTGACGCCGACTTTGCTAGCCCATGAGGATTGCAAGGCCAGCTTCATTCAGGAAGAGATTTTTGGCCCCCTAGTGGTGATCGAAAAATTTCTCGATGAATCTGATGCAGTAAGGCGAGCAAATGATTCTGTTTTTGGTTTGTCGGCCAGCGTATGGACGAGCGATGGAGCTCGATCGATGCGTGTTGCTAGAGCCCTGAAGAATGGCACGGTATGGATTAATGATCATAACAAGCTCATTGCTGAGGCTGAAACAGGCGGCTATCGTCAGAGCGGGTTAGGGCGATTGCATGGATATGATGCATTGATTGATTTTCAAGAAATTAAACATATTTACCAAAACGTTGGCGTTGTTAAACGGTAGTGTTATTTATAAATTATTGGAGTTACAGTATGAAAATTATTTTGCATGTACTTGTATTGGCCGCTATGTTTGGGACTTCCTCGGCTGCATTCACGCAATCGACTGCCAACTATCCAGATAAGACAATCAAAATTATTGTTCCATATGCTCCGGGTGCGTTTAATGATGCGATGGCAAGAATTTTCGCTAGAAAATTGCAGGCTTCAATGGGTCAACCAGTTGTAGTCGAGAACAAGCCTGGTGGCGGTACTGTTATCGGGACTGATGCGGCTGCAAAGTCTGCTCCAGATGGCTATACCTTAGTAGTGAATGGATTTCCGTTAACAGTAAATCAGTTTTTGCTTGCTAAACTTCCATACGATACAAAAAAAGATTTGACGCCAGTGATTCTTGGTGGCGAATCACCTAACGTTCTCCTCGTCAGGGAGGATTCTCCATTTAAGACGCTTCAGGAGTTCGTTGCATATGCAAAAGCAAATCCTGGAAAGCTTAATTACGCAGCATCTGGCGCGGGCACTTCGCAAGCTTTATCAATGGAGTACCTTAAAAGCATTGCTGGCATTTATGTTACTCAGATTAACTATAAGGGAAGCGCCCCTATGGTGACAGATTTGCTGGGCGGTCAGGTAGATGTGATGTTTGATAACTTCCCAAATGCGATGCCACATGTTAAAGCTGGAAAAATGCGCGCACTAGGAATCACCTCTGCTAAACGAGTCGCTAGCGCTCCAAATATTCCAACAATTGCTGAGCAAGGATATCCAGGTTTTGATGTTTCAGTTTGGTATGGGATATTTGCACCGGCAAATGTGCCTGCGCCTATATTACAAAAACTGAATTCTGAGTTAAATAAGGCCTTAAAGAGTGACGATGTAAAAGATAATTTTGCCGCTGCTGGCGTATTTATTTTGGGTGGCTCTATAGACGACTTCGAAAAATTCAATAAAGCTCAGGACGTAAAATGGAGTTCCGTCATTTCTAAATCTGGAATTAAGGCGGAGTAATTTCTAATGGGTATTACTGACGCCCTCTCCATTTCCGATTTGCGCCTTCTCGCCAAAAAGCGTTTGCCAGCTAGTATTTTTGGGTACATCGACGGTGGCTCCGAAGATCAGACTACCGTATTGGCTAATAGACATGCATTCTCTAAGTGGGCTTTTCTTACTCACCCTTTGGTTAACGTGTCGCAACGGGATCTTTCTGTAGAAATTTTTGGTGAGCGGTTTAAATTGCCTTTTGGCATCAGCCCAATGGGTGTCTCTAGTTTGTGCGAATTTGAGGGTGATCTTGCCTTGGCAAATGCTGCAAAGCGTGTTGGCTCCCCCTTCATTCTTAGCGCAGCATCTACTGTTCCCTTGGAGCGGGTCATGACGCTTTATCCAAATACTTGGTATCAGGCGTATATACCAGCCAATTTTGATGTCATCACACCATTGCTTGCGCGTCTGGAGCATGCCAAGGTAAAGGTATTGGTTATTACGGTAGATGTTCAGCTTGCTTCTACTCGTGAAAATGAGTTGAGAAATGGGTTTTCATTACCCCTTAGGCCTAATCTGAAATTACTGATTGGCGGAATATTGAGACCGCGCTGGGTGATGAATGTGTTCTTGCGAACCTTATTGCTAAAAGGAATTCCGCATTTTGAAAATTTCACGGCTGAGCGCGGAGGCCCTATTGTTAATGTCGTCAAAGGTGATCACCGCTTAGGTAGAGCGGCCATGACATGGGATGAGGTTGTAAAAATTCGTAAGGCCTGGCCTGGAAAACTTGTTCTAAAGGGTTTATTAAGGCCTGAAGATGCGTTACAGGCAGAAAAAATTGGAGTTGATGGAATTATTGTTTCTAACCATGGCGGTAGACAGCTTGATGGTGCTGTTGCTTCGCTTGATGCGCTTCCGGAAATTATCGAGTCTGCTCCTAATTTGACGGTAATGCTTGATGGCGGTATTCGTAGAGGCACAGATGTATTGAAGGCTTTGGCTTTAGGTGCCAAATGTGTTTTTATCGGTCGACCAGCAATGTATGGCCTTGGTGCAGGTGGAGAGAAGGGTGTCCTGCGCGCTTTGAATATTATTAAGGGTGAAGTGGATGTTGACTTGGCTTTACTGGGTTGCCCTCACTCAAAATCTCTTAATTCTTCCTATATAACTCCTGTTCACCAACTATATTTCTAAATAAAGCTTTTTATGATCAATAAAGAAAACACGAAGAAAAGTGGTGGCCAGATTCTGGTAGATGCGCTGATCGCTAATGGCACTAAAACAATTTATTGCGTGCCTGGAGAGAGCTTTCTGCCAGTAATTGATGCGCTGTACTTATCTAGAGAAAAAATTCAAACAGTTGTCTGTAGGCATGAAAGCGGTGCTGGCAATATGGCTGAGGCTTACGGAAAATTGACTGGTGAGCCTGGTGTATTTTTTGTGACTAGAGGGCCTGGCGCGACTAATGGTAGCATCGCCGTTCATACAGCTCGACAGGACTCTACGCCATTGATTTTATTTGTCGGTCAAGTGGAAAGAGCTACGCTTGGTAGGGAAGCTTGGCAAGAAATTGACTATAAAAAAATGTTTGGGGATATCGCAAAGTGGGTTGATCAGATCGATGATGTTGAACGATTGCCCGAAATGATTTCGCGGGCTTATAGCATTGCCACATCTGGCAGACCTGGCCCGGTAGTCTTAGCGCTACCCGAGGATATGCTTTCAGAATTAATTGACAGTGTGGACTTGAAAAGATATCAATCGTCCGGGGCCGCCCCATTAGATGTCGATATTGCAAAAGTGGTTGAATTGATTGAAAATTCAAAAAATCCCATCATAATTTTGGGTGGTAGTGGCTGGGATACTTCGGCAAGTGAACAGATTAGTGGTTTTGCTGGGCGCCTTAATCTCCCTATTGCATGCGCATTTAGGCGTCAAGATATTGTCGATAACCAGCACCCTAATTATGTTGGTGAAGCAGGTTTGGGTATGAATCCAAAACTGACCAAAAGAATTAGTGAGGCTGATTTAATTTTATGTGTCGGTGCTCGCCTAGGTGAAACAACTACCAACGGCTATACGCTATTAAATATTCCAAGACCTACTCAGAAACTCATCCATGTGCATGCTGATCCACTTGAGCTGGGAAAAATTTATCAGGCACAACTACCCATTAACGCAACGCCGAAGAATTTTGCGGCCGCCGTCTCCTCGATTGAAGCGCTGAATTCTGGCAATTCTGAAAGAATTTCTTGTCTTGCTTCAGCTAGGGAAGATTATCTAGAGACTCTTAATCCCGTTGCATCTGCTGAAGGTGCTAATTTAAGTGAGATTATGAAATCTCTCAGGGGGATATTGCCGGCAGACTCAATTATTACTAACGGTGCTGGAAATTACACATTATGGGTTCAGCGTTTCTATCAGTATCGCGGCTTACGTACACAACTTGCTCCAACCAGTGGAACGATGGGATACGGATTGCCGGCAGCAATCGCTGCAAAGTTACTTTATCCATCGCGAACAGTGGTGTGTTTTGCGGGTGACGGCTGTTTTTTGATGTCGAGCCAAGAACTTGCGACAGCTGTTCAATACGGGGCAAATATCATTGTGATTGTTGTTAATAATAATATGTATGGAAGCATTCGCATGCATCAGGAGCGACATTACCCGGGAAATGTCTGGGCAACCAATTTGAACAATCCTAATTTTGTGGATCTCGCAAAATCATATGGTGCATATGCAGAAAGTATTTCCGTGGCTAAAGATTTTGATGCTGCATTTAAACGGGCACTTTCATCAAGTAAGCCCGCACTCATCGAATTGCTAACCGATCCCAATGCTTTAACTCCGCACTTAACAGTTCAAGACCTCAGAGGGGCTAGTGTTTAAGTGCTTTTTAATTACTCCATACTGTGAATTTTTATGAAAAAATATACCGAACTTAGATCTTGGCTTAAGCAATTGGCCCAAACAAATCGTCTTGTCGCAACTCAAAAGAATATTGCATTGAAGCATCAGCTTGCTGCTATCGCTAAAAATTTAGACGGTAAAAGTGGAGTGCTTTTCCCGGCACCTGATGGTCATGCTATACCTGTTGTATCAGGATTTATGTCTTCTAGATCTTGGATTGCCGAGGCGATGGGTGTTGAAGAAGGGCGACTTTTGGACTCCTTTAGAGCGGCGGCCGACAATCCATTGCCCTGTCATATTGTAAAAGATGCACCATGTCAGGAAGTCGTTCACAAAGATTTTGATTTAAGAGTCTTGCTCCCAGTCCCAACTCATAGCGAACATGATAGCGGGCCTTACATCACTGCTGGTTTGGTGATTGCGAAAAACCCAAAAACTGGTGTTCAAAACGTATCCATTAATCGTATACAAGTTAATTCAAAAGACCGAATGGCTGTATTGATTTTGCCGCGCCACTTACATGCCTTTCAGCAGGCGGCTGAAGAAATGAACCAAGCTTTACCGGTTGCCATAGTTATTGGTGTTGACCCATTAACATTACTCGCATCTCAGGCGATTGCACCAATCGATTCCGATGAGCTCGAAATTGCTGGCGCGCTTCATGGAAAGCCTTTGGATGTTGTCTCATGTCTAAGCAATAATGTATTAGTTCCCGCAAATGCTGAAATTGTGATTGAGGGACATATACCTCCAAATGTTCGTGAAATAGAGGGGCCATTTGGAGAGTTTCCTAAATACTATAGCTCCCAAGAAAAGCGCCAAGTGATAGTGGTTGATGCTGTTACGCATCGAAAGAATCCTATTTTCCATACGATCATTCCGGCGGAATTAGAGCATTTACTGTTAGGTTCAATACCTCGAGAATCCACTATTCTTTCCCACCTAAAGCGGAGCTTTCCGAGCGTTCGGGACGTACATCTCTCGCTGGGAGGTGTTGGTCGCTATCATTTATATGTGCAGATTAAGAAAACACATGAAGGGATGCCCAAGAATGTCATCCTGGGGGCGTTTAGCTCACATTATGATGTTAAGCATGTGATAGTGGTTGACGAGGATGTCGATGTGCATGACCCACTTCAAGTTGAGTGGGCTGTTGCAACACGCTTTCAGGCCAAGCATGATTTACTGGTCATTCATGATGCCCAGGGCTCTGTGCTTGACCCCTCTACAACTGTTGGGCTACCCGTGGATGCACAGGGTGTTATTCCCACGTCCTATCAAGGCTTGAGCTCAAAGGTTGGTTTTGATGCTACTAAGCCGCTCGCTTATGAAGGGCATGTCTTTACAAAAGTGCGGATCCCGGGTGAGGATGCTGTTGATTTGAACCAGGTGCTCGATCCCAGCGTCTCTATTGCATCTTTTTTGAGCGAAAAGTAAGGAGCTATTTTGAAAAAGCGTTTAATAGTCGCCATTACCGGTGCATCTGGAACGATTTACGGCGTTCGAATTCTAGAGGCTTTAAGGGGTTTGAATGTTGAATCGCATCTTGTGATGAGTGACTCAGCCAAATTAACGATGGCGGCAGAGACTGACTATAAGCCGACCCAAATTGAGGCATTGGCCGATTTTGTGCATTCAGCAAAAAATATTGGAGCTTCAATATCATCTGGATCCTTTCACACCATGGGAATGGTAATTGCGCCTTGCTCGATTCGGACGCTTTCCGAAATTGCTACCGGAGTTACCAGTAGCTTAGTGTCTCGTGCAGCCGATGTCATTCTGAAGGAGCGCCGCCGTCTAGTATTGTTAGTTAGGGAAACGCCACTCCATGCTGGTCACTTGCGTTCAATGACTCAGGTCACTGAGTATGGGGCAATCGTAATGCCACCAGTCCCCGCCTTTTATGCAAGACCAACTACTTTAGATGAGATGGTGAACCATACAGTAGGGAGATGTTTAGACCTATTTGATCTTGACAATAATATGGTCAAGCGTTGGGATGGCATGGGTGCTGAAAAGTGAATCTTTATGTTTACTATAAATTCTTGGTTGATGAATCACCCGGCGCATCCGGCTTAGTCAGACATATACAGGGACAGCTGGCAAGTGAGTTTCCTGGACTTAAATATGATTTATTAAAAAGACCGAACAAGGATGACGTTGGTAGGGAGACCTGGATGGAGGTGTACAGCCTAAATGACGATGCACTTCCACAATTTCAATTGAGACTTAATCAGCTTGCTCTTGAGATGAATCTGCCTTACCCACGTCTTAATGAGTTATTTGTTCCGATAGCCTGATAATAAATTGGCCTCGAAATTTGAGGCCAATGAGTTTCCCAATGGATTGGCAGACTATTTCTTTTTACTTGTCTTACTAGCAGTAGTTATCGTTGAGTTAGTCACCTTGCTGAGATTGCTTTGTGCGACTTTAACTGCATGCTTTACTGCTTTTTGACTTGTCTCAAAAACATTAGTGGCAGATGCAATAGCCTGTTTCATAGCCTCTACAGCTGCATCGGAACCAGCTGGCGCATTTTTTGTCCAATCTTCAACCAAAGAATTAATTTTCTTTTGGCCAACCTGAAATTCTTTTTCAGCCGACTCGGTAAAGCTCGCTTGGGTTTCATGTGCCAATTCATAAAGGTGGCGGCTGTAGGCCATAATCTTTTCTGCCATTGGCTGAACTGCCGCAGCTTGATGTGCAAGTAGTTGTTGTATGTCTTTTACCTCTAGCGCTTTTTTAGCGCTGCTCATGCTATCACTCAAACTCTGTTTCGCAATATGCATATTGAGCTCTACTAATTTTTCGATGCTTTGAAGTGCTTGATTCGTTAATCCACTCAAGGTCTCTAAGTTCGCTTTCTGGGCAGCTGCAATTTGTTCTGACGTTAAGTTCATCTCAATCCCTTTTTCTTTTGACCTTGACTTATTTTGCCTTCGATAGCAAATTTTTGTTACTGTTTTTTTCGTCGTTTTTACTAGATATTTATTGCAATGCAACAATTATCTCCTCGATAGAGTTAATTGAGGGGCTTAACCAGTAAAAGAGCCTAAAATCATTGATTACAAAAAAATTGTCTTAATTTCAATAAGTTACTTATGACTTTCAAGCTTGATAACCTCATTGCCCCAGTATTTGTATTGATTTGGAGTACTGGTTTTGTCATTGCTAGGATGGCAATGCCTTATGTAGAGCCAGCAACATTTCTGTTTTGGCGTTTTTCTGGGGTCTTGATGGCCATGGCTTGTTTGAGCCTTGTTTGGAAAATTATTTGGCCAGGCTGGTCGCAAATCAGGCATATCGCTATAGCGGGCCTATTGCTTCAGTTTGGATATTTAGCGGGAGTTTGGTTTGCAGTGCGCTTGGGTATGACCGCGGGCTTGGTCGCGATTATCGTGGGCCTTCAACCGATTTTGACCGCCTGGCTAGCTGCTTGGGTTTCCGAAAGAGTGACAACCAGACAGTGGATTGGTCTAGCTTTTGGCTTTGCTGGAGTCGCTTTAGTAGTTTTTGAAAAGATTGGATTTGCACATATCCCATTGTTCAGTTACATCCTTGCGTTTGCGGCATTGCTATCGATTACCTTTGGTACTCTTTATCAAAAGAAATTTTGCCCTGTATTTGATTTGCGAGCGGGCTCATCCATTCAATTTGGCGTCTCAGCTATTTTGTGTTTTATCTTAATGTTCTACTTTGAGTCTGGAGTGATGGTGTGGAATACGTCAGTCACTATGGCGTTGCTCTGGGCCATCTTTCCAATATCGATTGGATCAATCAGCTTACTATTCATGATGATTCGTAAGGGGGCGGCAACCAAAGTAACGAGCCTACTCTATCTGACGCCTCCAACTACGGCGGCAATGGCTTGGTTTCTATTTGACGAGCCTTTCACCATATTAATGGCAGGCGGCTTAGCCCTAACAATGACTGGAGTTGTATTGGTTAATGCGCGTCAACTAAACTCAGTTGCCACGATTGCCGAATGAGTTTTTGGCTGATGGGGCAAAAGTTATTTATCATTCTGTATGTTAAAAGTTTTGGAAGGTAATAGGGGATGCATTTGAATCAATTTTGGCTCATAGTGGTCGTTAGCCTTGTGTCATTTGGCGCTACCACTTCTTTTCAGGCAAGTGCAGCCAATAAAGATTCTCAAACTACTAAGTCGACTAAGGCGTCAGCAAAGACGCTAGTTAAATTAGAGGTCAAGAAGACGGCAAAGTCTTCCAAGAAACCCAAAACTGTCCGCACTACTGTTACTCGCACTAGCGAGCCAGTTGTAGCGGCAAGACCTTCTTTCGCAACCGCTTTAGGTTTGCGCGGTCAACATGACGACCTCAGTCTGAAGTCCAGCGTGGCTATGGTGGTTAATCAAGATACCAAAGAAGTTTATTTTGAGAAAAATTCTTCAGTCAGTCTGCCGATTGCTTCTATTACTAAACTAATGACTGCAATGGTGGTGCTCGACTCTAAATTGCCTCTCGATGACACCATCGTGATTAATGCGGATGATGTTCATATTTATCGTAGCTCTCGTCTTGCTGGGGGAACGACATTGACGAGAGAGGAGGCTTTGTTACTAGCCCTGATGTCTTCTGAAAACCGTGCTGCCTATACCCTTGGTAGAAATTATCCAGGAGGCGTTACGGCATTTGTGGATGCCATGAATCGCAAAGCACGAGAAATTGGAATGACCCATTCGCATTTCGCAGATCCTACTGGCCTGATGAGCGAGAACGTAGCATCAGCTGAAGATCTAACGCGGATGCTCAGTGCAGCTTATCAATACAAAATGATTCGTGAGTTTTCTACTTGGCCAGATCTGACAATGGTGATTGCGAAGCGGCCACAGAAATTCTTGAACACCAATCGTCTAGTTCGTGCTGGTGATATGAATATCGGTCTGCAAAAAACAGGATTCATTAATGCCGCGGGTAAGTGCTTGGTAATGCAGGCCAGAGTGAATAACACACCCTTGCTATTGGTCTTCCTGGACTCTGTTGGTACGCAATCGCGTTTTGCGGATGCTGTGAGGGTAAAGGATTGGTATGAGCGTATGCCTTCTGGAGAGCCTCAAGCTATTCGTCGCTTAATGTAAGTGATACTGCGGCATTACGCACTACGAATGGGGTTCTACTGATTTGGGTTTATAGCCCATACCTTTAGAGATTTGCAGTGCGGTATCTTGTAGTAAGCGCAACCATTCTGTCTGGATGCGATCGGTAGGAGAGCTCAAGGAAAGGCCTGCTACTAATTTTCCGCTGTCATCATAGATTTCCGCTGCCACACAGCTAACACCTAACTCCAACTCCTCGTTGTCACGAGCATGACCTAATTGGCGCACTTGATTTAGTTCGGAGTCTAGTCTTCCCAATTCCGTAATGCTATTTCTGGTATGACCAGCCAAGCCGGTGCGAGTGACATAGGCGCGAACTTGACTTGGATCATCGCTCGCTAAAAATAGCTTGCCCACTGAAGTTAAGTGGAGGGGGGCACGACCACCAATAGCTCGAACTACCTGCATGCCGGATCGCTCGCTGTAAGCGCGGTCAATGTAGACGATTTCATCGCCTTGACGAACGGAAAGATTGATTGTTTCGCCAGTGAGCTTATGCAATGCACGCATTGGTGCTTGCGCTGCTTCACGAACAGATAAACGTGCTTTTACTAAGTTGCCGAGCTCAAGTAACTTAAGGCCAAGTCGATATGTGCCTCCATCCCCACGCTCTACCAAACGACACGCCACCAAGTCATTGAGAATGCGATGCGCTGTAGAAGGGTGTAGATCAGTTTGCTCGGCTAGATTCTTTAGGCTGCTCGATTCTTCATGAATAGCGAGGGCATCAAGTAAATTCATCATGCGTTCAACTACTTGGATAGCGGTTTTACCCGCTTCACCCGGAGTTTTAGGCACTTTAATCGGCTTACCTGTCGTCATAGCTCATATTGTATCGATTAATTGATAAATTGCACAATATGAAACGCTATTTCAATGCTGCAAAGAATTGTTGGGGCTGAGTTATTCCCGCAAGGCAGATGCACACTCAGCAATGAGTTTGGGGCCGCGATAAATAAGTCCGCTATAAAGCTGAACTAAGCTAGCACCAGCAGCTATTTTCTCCTGGGCATCTTTACCAGATAGGATGCCGCCAACACCAATAATCGGGATTGCATTACCCAAATTTTCTTTAAGGCTGCGGACTACCTGAGTGGAGGAGAGTCGCACTGGTGCACCAGAGAGGCCGCCTGCTTCTTGCCCAAACTCAAGATCTTGAACAGCGTCACGTGCAATCGTGGTGTTGGTGGCGATGATGGCATCGATACCAAATTCCATTAAGAGATCAGCAATCAGTTTGATGTCATTGTGATCTAGGTCTGGAGCTATCTTTAAAAAGAGTGGTTTGCGTACACCATATTGGTCACTAAGTGCTGCACGAGCTAAATGCAGGGAGCCCAGCAAGGAGCGGAGCATCTCCTCTCCTTGGAGTGCGCGCAAATTCTGAGTATTAGGTGATGAGATATTGACTGTAATGTAAGAGGCGACCTCATAGACTGCCTCCATTGCAATCACGTAGTCACTGGCTGCATTCTCAATTGGTGTGCTTGCGTTCTTACCAATATTTAAACCAACGATACCACCGTTTTGCCAATAAGCAGAATTGCGAACACGCTTTACGCAAGCGTCAACGCCATCATTATTAAAGCCCATGCGATTAATAATGGCTTGGGCAGCTGGTAGCCGAAACATTCTCGGCTTAGGATTACCCGGTTGGGGTTTTGGTGTAACCGTACCAATTTCCAAAAAACCAAAACCTAAGGCGCCAAGCGCATCAATATGCTTGCCGTCTTTATCTAAGCCGGCAGCTAGACCAACTGGATTGGGAAAGGTGATGCCGCAAAGCATGCGTGGATCTGGAGCGGGCTTCTTAACCAAGTGCTGCAATAGTCCCCAGCGCTCAGCGCGATCTAAATTACTCAGCGTGAAATTGTGAGCTTGCTCTGGGTCTAGGGAGAACAGCCAGGGGCGCAGGAGAGGGTAGCTATCGATCATGGGTAGTTATTATGGCCCAATGATGGGTTGCCAGTGATCATCAATCAAACCTTCAATGGGCTGAAACTTGGCCTTATAGGCCATTTTTTCGCTATTCTCAATGTAGTAACCCAAGTAGAGATAAGGAAGGTCGAGTTCTAAGGCCTGTTGAATTTGCCACAGAATGCTATAACTTCCATAGCTCGCCGAGCTGCTATCCGTATCAAAGAAGGTGTAGACCGAAGAGATGCCTTGATCCAAGATATCAATCATGCTGACCATGCGCAGGCAACCTGGTTTGGGGTCACGAGGGCCATCACGAAACTCCACAATTCTGGAGTTGACCCGACTTTGTAATAAAAACTGCATGTATTGATCTTGATTATCTTGATCCATAACGCTGCCAGCATGTCGCTCATTTTGGTAGCGTTGATACAGTTGGTAGTGCTCTTCTTGATAGCCGAGATTAAGGACGCGGATCTCTAGCTCAGCATGTTTTTTCCAGGAGCGTCGCTGGCTACGGTTGGGTTGAAACTGCTTCACCGGAATGCGCGTTGCTGTGCAAGCATTGCATTCGTCACAGTAGGGTCGATAGGTGTATAAACCACTGCGACGAAATCCAGCATTGACTAACTCACCATATAAATCTGCATGAATTAAATGTGAGGGTGTTGCAACTTGTGAGCGAGCAGTCTTGCCAGGCAGATAGCTACATGGGTAGGGTGCCGTTGCATAAAACTGCAGTGCAGTGAGCGGAAGTTCTTTTAGTTGAGTCATAGCCAGTGACGCAAAATCTCTTTATTCAGTTTCCAGGGAATCTCTATATTAGTTTGCTTTAGGGCAATCTGCAGATGGGTTAAAAATTCATCGCGAGAAATGGGTGCCGCCCCAAGAGAATCAAGGTGTGCAGTCTCTTGCTGGCAATCAATCATTTCAACTTGATGTTGATCACACCAGGCGGCAAGAGTGGCTAAGGCAATTTTGGAGGCGTCTGTTTGATGGCTGAACATGGATTCACCAAAAACCATGCCGCCAAACGCAACGCAATAGAGTCCGCCAACGATGCGTCCATCATCCTTTACGGCAATACTATGTGCATGACCTTGCTCATGTAAATGGGTATATGCATCCATGATTTCATGGGTGATCCAAGTACCATCTTGATCTTTTCTTCTGGTGGTGGCGCAGGAGCGAACTACCGCACCAAAATCTTCATCCACCAGGATTTCCTTCTGGGGATCTGATAAAAAATGCCGAATGGTTTTCTTGAGGGAGTCATGGCATTTAAAGTTGACAGGCTTTAATACCATCCGAGGGTTGGGTGACCACCAGAGAACGGGTTGGTTATCTGAATACCATGGAAATATCCCCATTTGGTATGCGCGAGATAGCTGACCAGGGTAAATGCGATCGCTTACTGCAATTAAGCCTGGAACGCTGGGGTCAGGGTCTTGGCAGTGCATGGGGTTCGGAAATTCATCTTGCGCCCCCAGCCATTGGATATTGCTCATGCGTCTTTAATGCCTAGATCTTTTCTGACGGAAGAATGTCTCTGCTGCGAACATTAAATTCATTCTCATCATCAAAAATCCCTGCAGCACGATCCGCAAAGTACCACTCTAGTGTCTGCTTTACCGTAGGAAAGGCAATTTCACTCCAGGGGATATCTCGCTCATGAAAAAGAGCAACTTCCAAACTTTCTTCACCAGCATGAAATTCAGCAGAAGTCATATTGGCCAAGTAAAAGAGATGGACCTGTTCAGCATGGGGAACATTCAGCAGGGAGTAGAGTGGGCCAATATCAACAATTGCACCAGCTTCTTCTTGCGTTTCTCGAGCTGCTCCAGCGCCAGTACTTTCACCGAGCTCCATAAATCCAGCTGGCAAGGTCCAGTAACCATGTCGTGGTGCGATTGCACGTCGACATAACAGAATTTGACCCTCAAATACGGGGATGCTACCAACTACATTACGTGGGTTGAAGTAGTGAACCACACCGCAAGACTCGCAGACATGACGCTCCCGTGAATCATCCGCGGGGATCTTCATGGTAATAGGCGAAGCGCAATGCGAGCAAAACTTCATTTTGACTTTCTAAAAATAGGCGGGGACGAGGCCGCGTAATGCATTGCTAAGCATAATCTCTTCAGCATGACGAATCGCATCAATGCTGAGGTTGGCCTCATGGGCATTCCATTTTGGATCATTCAATATGATCGATCTCATGACCCCAGGAAGAAGGCCTGCCGTAAGGGGTGGTGTAAGCCAACGATCGCCAGACTTGATGAAAATACTACTCCTACCACCCTCCGTAACAAATCCTTGTTCATTAACAAAGAGAGCATCAAATCCACCCAGTCCCTCAGCCAATTTCCAGGCCTGGTCATAGAGGTGCCGAGTATTCACTTTATGTCTTAGTAACACGCTACCAGAGTAAAGGACTGCATGAGTTGGATCAGGAAGAATATCGCTGGCCCAAAATATTTTGACTGGACCGGGAAGTGGGCTCAAAGGAGCTAGCTTACAGCTAATATGCCCAGCAGAATCGAGATCTAAGCGCAATCGATATTCTGTATTGATGTCACACGTATCGCAGGCATCACCTATGACTTTTTTAATATCTACCAAGTAACAGGGAATTCCTAGCGCCTTTGCCGAATGCGCTAAACGATCCATATGGAGTTCGATATGTTCGGGTCTTGATTTTCGTACCAGGATTGTTTCAAACAAACCGATTTCGCTAGGCAGCTCACTCAAGAAAGCGGCTTTGATACGACACTCCTCCCACTCTTGTTTAGCTTCCGAATCAATTGTGATGCCAGCGCCTACGCCCAGGGTAAATGGCGACGCATTCGTCTCTAAATTGTGATCAATTTCAATGGTGCGGATCGGTACACTGAATGCAAAATCACCGCTAGGATCCAGCCAGCCGAGGGCGCCGCAGTAGTAGGCACGATCTTCTACTTCTAGCTCCTGGATAATTTCCATGCTTCTTTTTTTCGGGGCGCCAGTAACCGAACCACACGGAAAGACTGCGTAGAGTACATCCCGCAGTTGAATGTTTGGTTTTACCTCGGCCTGGATAGTCGAAGTCATCTGTAGCACATCGCCATGCCTGGCCACTTCAAATAATTGCGGGACCATTACAGTGCCAGGCAGTGCAAGGCGGCTCAGATCGTTGCGCAACAAGTCAACGATCATGACATTTTCAGCCTGATTCTTTGCATCTTTTGATAAGTGATCCGCTGAATCGTTCAGTGCACTGGCTGTCCCTTTCATGGGCATCGCTTTTAAAGTATTGCCTTGCCGCTGGATAAATAATTCAGGGGATTGCGACAGGATAAAGCGAGAGTCCTGTGCAATGAATGCCCCAAACCTGCCTGGTTGGCGATCTCTTAGCCTTGAATATAGGGCCAGTGGGTCACCATAGGTCTCGCCTGTAATGCGAAAGGTATGATTAATTTGATAGGTGTCACCATTACGAATGTACTCTTGAATAGTCTTGATATCCGAGGTGAACTGCGCCTCATCTACAGAAAATTGAAGGTGAGCTACACCGGCTAGTTGGGTTTCAGGCTGAAGCGCGCGTACGCCACTCTGAATGAATGTATCCACCTGATCCTTGCTTAAACTTTTGTAGTCTTTAAAAGACCACGCTTGAATTAGGGGGTGTTGACGCTTTTCCGCTAGATGCATTCGCTTATCTAGCTTGTGAATGTATTGACCCAACTCATAAGCAAATGCTGCCACCACGAACAAGCCACTAGTAAGCGCTTCATCGATCTCTTGAAGGCATTGATCTACTGCGGCAATAGTCTCTGAAGGCCTAGAGGCCTCATAGACTGACCAGCGGCGGAGTGCTTGCTGGTACAGCCTGCTACTGGGTTTAGCCCCGGTACTTTGGGCGTCATCCAGCAATATCATGCGCTTGGTCCTTGAGCTCTAAAAATTTTCTGAAATTACTTTAGAGCAGTAGCTGATTCAATGGTGACGGTTTTACTTGGAACATCAGACATGCGTCCCATTCTGGGTGCTGATGCAATCGTAGTGGGGATTTTACGTATTGCATCAATTGTTTGTGTGCCAGAAATGACTTTGCCAAATACGGTGTAGCCGTCGCCCATGGCATTAGGATAATTTAAGCCTTCATTATCTTTAACGTTAATAAAGAACTGAGCGGTTGCGGAATCAGGATCGGAAGTACGAGCCATAGCAATAGTGTAGGTTTGATTCTTTAGACCATTTTGGGCCTCTGATGCTACTGGTGCATTGGTCGGCTTTTGTGTTAAATCTGGAGTGAAGCCCCCGCCTTGAATCATGAACCCATCAATCACACGATGAAAAATAGTGCCGTTGTAAAAACCGCTATTGACGTAGTTCAAAAAGTTGGCAGTCGTCTTTGGTGCTTTTGTGGAATCAAGTTCAACAACAAAATTACCCATCGTCGTTTTGAACTCGACCTTAGGACCGGCCAGCGTTGCAGCGCTAGCGAGAAGACTAGTCATAAAAAATAATGAGGCAATGATTTTGCGCATGATAAAGATCCTTAAAATTCTAAAAAATATTGAATAAATCTGATTGTATTGCTCAAAGCCCAGATGGCACTTGGCCAGCGTAACGGTAGGCCATTTCACTAAACATACCTGGTCTGTCCAGGTAATCTAGAGCCCAGTCAATCGTGTCAACACCCCAAAAAGCATGCCCGTTGATTACGAGCGTCGGGACTCCAAATGCGCCATCCGCTTTTGCTAGCTCCGTATTGGCGACTAGTTGTGCTTTGATCTCTGGAGAATCTGGCTTTGGGATATCGGCTGCAAGCCCTAGGTACTGACAAAATTCTGACCAAGATAAGTTGGGGTCTTTGCCTTCTACCCAAACATATTCAAATGCGCGCTCAACCATATCCCACTGCGCACTTTGCTGAACCAGTAAACGTTGTGCTGCAACCGTGAGAAAGGGGTGGTGTTCTGGAAATCGAAACGGTAGACCCAATTTCTCGGCGAGCCATACACAGTATTGGTAAGTGTGAGGACGCTTTGCTTCTACCTCGCCAGGACCACGATTATCGGTTGCGCGAAAAAGACCACCTAGCAAGATAGGTACCGGCTTGATATGTACTCGTTTTTCTAGGCGATGACGCTGCTTGATATAGAAATACGAAAATGGAGAAATGATGTCGTAATAAAAAATGCCCTCGATAGGATTTGCGCTCACCAGTTCTGCATTCATTTCTTTTTAGATTCCTCATCGAGCCGACGTAAAAAAGCCATCTTCTCGGCAATCTGAGTCTCCAGACCGCGATCAACTGGCTCATACCAATGGGGCTCGGGCATCCCATCCGGGAGATAGGATTCTCCGGCAGCATAGGCATGCGGCTCATCATGCGCGTAACGATATTCTTTTCCGTGACCTAATTCCTTCATCAACTTGGTTGGGGCATTGCGCAGATGATTGGGTACGGGCTTACTTTGATCATTTGCAACATAAGCGCGTGCAGCATTAAACGCCTTATAGCTGGCGTTACTTTTGGCGGCAATCGCCAAATACACCACTGCTTGACCTAAGGCTAGTTCACCCTCAGGAGATCCAAGACGCTCAAAAGTCTGGGCGGCATCGTTAGCTAGTTGCATTGCGCGAGGATCAGCGAGACCAATATCTTCCCAGGCCATGCGGATAATGCGTCGGGCTAGATAACGGGGATCCGCGCCGCCATCCAGCATCCGGCAGAACCAATAGAGAGCTGCATCCGGATTGGAGCCTCGTACCGATTTATGTAGGGCTGAGATTTGATCATAAAAATGGTCGCCACCCTTGTCAAAGCGACGCGCTTGCGAGGTCAGGGCATTCTCAATGAAAAGCTGATCTACAGTTTTAATATTGGAATTCGGCGTGGAGACAGCGTTGCGCACTTGCTCCACTAAATTCAGGAGTCGGCGGGCATCACCATCTGCATGAGAAATCAGACTATCAATTGCAGGCGATTCAAATGCAATATCAGGCATTGCATACCCGCGAGCTCGATCAAATAGTTGTTTAAGTTCTATGGCGCTTAATGATTTGAGTACATAGACTTGCGCCCTGGACAGTAAGGCGGAATTGACTTCAAAGGACGGATTTTCAGTCGTGGCGCCAATGAAAGTAAAGAGGCCCGATTCAACATGGGGCAATAGGGCATCTTGCTGACTTTTATTGAAGCGATGGATTTCATCCACAAACAGAATGGTTTGCCTGCCATATTGAGACATACTTTGTTGGGCTTGCTCTATTGCTTCACGAATTTCTTTTACGCCAGCCAAGACGGCTGAAATGGCAATAAATTCACGATCAAAAGCCTTGGCAGATAGTCGGGCCAAGGTAGTTTTTCCAACCCCTGGCGGCCCCCACAAAATCATGGAGTGTGGCTTGCCTGATGCAAAAGCTAGATTGAGTGGCTTACCTGAGGCTAGGAGATGAGTCTGACCAATGACCTCTTCAATGGTTTTAGGGCGCAAAGCTTCCGCTAAAGGTGGCGGTGGTGCTTGCTCAAATAGATTGCCCATATAGCCTATTTAATTCTGTACAAACAAGATAACGAGAGCTGCCCAAATCAAGCATCCAGCAGAAACAATGGTGAGTCGATTGCGTAAAGTGATAAAAGCCTTACGGGCCTCTTCATTAGAAAAATAATATCGATAGGTTTCTTTATCAATATTGCGCTGGATTACCAATGCTGAGGCCAAAATTACCAAGCCAACTGGAATATAGATATGTAAGGCTACCCATGCCACTAATGCGGGTATAACACCCCAGATCCAAGCGTTACGGTCTTCCCAGCGATCTCCAGGAGGTACTTTGCCCAGTGTGTGTAAATTGGCGCCCCAATGCAATGCGCCCATAAATGCAGTGATGATTGCTCCGTAACCCGCCAAGGACTCTGCGCTTAAGTAATTCAGTGGAGTTGGTGCTAGCTGAACCATTAAAGCCAGACCGACAAAAGGAATCAGGCCGGCATAAGCTAATTTAAGTACTAGAGGTGGCAAAGGGTTCACAAAGACTTCTTTATTGAGGTTGAGGGATAGTGAGTTACAAAGTTGCTGGGTTGCAAAATTACTGATCGTAGGTGTATACGCCGCGACCAGTCTTACGACCGAGATAACCGGCTGCCACCATTTCACGAAGGAGCGGGCAAGGGCGATACTTTGAATCGCTGAAGCTCTCAAAATATACTTCCATTACTGCTAAGCAAGTATCTAGACCAATTAAGTCGGCTAAGGCAAGCGGGCCGATAGGTTGGTTACAGCCTAATTTCATGCCCGCATCAATATCTTCCGGGCTAGCGAGCCCCTCGTACAGAACAAAGAAGGCTTCATTAATCATGGGCAACAAAATGCGGTTAACAACAAAGCCTGGCGAGTTCTTAACGGTGATCGGTTCCTTGCCGATGCGTTTGGCCATTTCAATAATGGCGGCATGGGTGGAATCCGAAGTTTGCAATCCACGTATCACTTCAACTAGCGCCATCATGGGAGGCGGATTGAAGAAGTGCATACCAATGAAGCGACCTGGATTGGAGTCGAGCGCAGCAAGTTTTGTGATGGATAGCGAAGACGTATTGGTTGCAATGATGGTTTCTTTGCTCACAATCTCGTCGACTTGATGCAAGATCTTTTCTTTAACTGATTGATTCTCGGTGGCAGCTTCAATCACCAATTGCAAGCCTTTGAAGTCGGCATATGATGTGCTGCCCTTGATGCGCTTGAGAGCGGCATCTTTACCTTCAGTCGACAGTATTTCTTTCTTGACAAGGCGATCTAGGCTTTTGCTAATTTGGCTTAAGCCACGCTCAACGGCCGCATCGCTAATATCAACCATCACCACATCTAGACCGGCAACTGCGCATACTTGTGCAATACCATTGCCCATCGTGCCCGCACCGATTACTCCGACTGATTGAATCTTCATGCTATTTCCTTTTTTGATACTGTGATGAACCAAATAACTGTTCTCTTGCCTTGTCATCATGCAAAGGCTTGCGTAAGGCCGTTAATACTTCAACGCCACGCTTTACAGCGGGGCGCTCACCAATCATTTCAAACCAACGCTTGAAATTGGGATACTCATTGATATCTATCCCTTGGTTCTTCCAATTACGTGTCCAGGGAAAAATAGCGATGTCCGCAATCGAGTAACTTTTTCCGGCGATATAGGGATTATCTTTCAGTTGGTGATCAATTACCCCATATAAGCGCCTGGCTTCATTAGTGTAGCGAGTAATGGCGTAATCAATTTTTTCAGGCGCATAGATCCTAAAGTGATGGTTTTGCCCTAACAGAGGGCCTAAGCCACCCATCTGAAACATTAACCATTGCAGCACTTCATATTTGCCGCGGGTAGATTTAGGTAAAAACTTCCCTGTTTTAGCAGCAAGGTAAAGAAGGATCGCACCGGACTCAAAGAGGTGGATGGGTTTGCCATCGGGTCCCTGGGGATCCTTAATTGCTGGGATTTTATTATTGGGGCTAATGGCCAAGAACTCTGGTTTGAATTGATCGCCTGCACCAATATCAATGGCATGGGCAACCCAGTCTTTACCGAGCTTATAGCCGCACTCCTCAAGCATGATGTGTACTTTATGACCGTTGGGAGTTGGCCAGCTATAGACATCAATGAGGTCTTGTGTAGGTTTGATGATCGCCACTATGGATTCCTTTAATTTGTTACAGAGATTGCAAACGCACTAATGCATCGGAGAGCGTTTGCTCTTTTTTGGCAAAACAAAAACGAATGACGCCTGACTCAATTGGGCTTGCATAAAAAGCGGAGACTGGAATAGCGGCTACACCAATTTCCGAGGTAAGCCAGGTACAAAATTCGGCTTCACACAGCTTTGATTGCGGAATATTCAGATCAGTGTAGTTAACGCACTGGAAGTAGGTAGCTGGTGCAGGTAGTAGCTTGAAGCCTGTCGCTTGTAAGCCAGATTGAAAGTAATCCCGCTTAGATTGATAAAAAGAAGGCAGGCTTAAATAGTGATCTGCATTCTGTAAGTATTTCGCTAGGCCATATTGCATTGGGGTGTTGACCGTAAATACATTGAACTGATGAACTTTGCGAAACTCTTTCATCATCGCCATCGGTGCGGCTACATAGCCGACTTTCCAGCCGGTCACATGATAGGTTTTACCAAAACTGGAAATTAAAAAACTTCTCGCAGCTAACGCAGGATGACTGGCTATGCTGTGATGTGTATGCTTGTCATACACCATATGTTCATACACTTCATCACTGAGGACGAGTGCTTTAGTATTCTTTATTAATAGAGCCAAGCGCTCAAGATCAGAGGCTTGCCAAACCATTCCCGTGGGATTATGTGGTGTATTGATAAGAATGAGGCGTGTTTTTGGATTGATTGCATTTTCCAATGCATCCCAAGGAATGTCGTATGAAAGTACTTGGCCTCGATCATTCCGATTCGCTAGTAAGGAAATGGCTATGGTTTTTCCGCCAGCCAAGTTAATCGATGGGCGGTAACTATCGTAAGCAGGCTCAATAATGACAACCTCATCACCTGGGCCAACGCATGACAATATGGCAGTCATGATCCCTTGCGTACCACCTGCAGTGATGGTGATTTCTGTTTCTGGATCATAGTCATGGCCGTATAAGGCGGCAATTTTCTGGGCGACCCCATGCCTTAACTCTGTAACCCCCGCCATCGGTGGATATTGATTGTGGTCCGCTAGCATGGCCCCATTCACATCATCTATTAACTCTCTATCACAAGGGAAGTCTGGAAAACCTTGCCCCAAGTTAATTGCTTGGTGCTTTGCTGCTAAGGCTGACATGACCGTAAATACCGTTGTCCCCACTTCGGGTAGGCGACTTGGAAATGCTGGTGTCAGAAGGGGGTTTTGGTCCATGCGCTGGTTTTAAGGCAAATAAGGTGGGTAGTCGCTAGAATGGAAGAAATTCATATTCAAATTGTGCCATGCTGATTGTCCTTTCGCCCGCTAAATCCCTCGATTACAAAACTCCTGCCCAGGTTAAGGCGCCCACTTTGCCCGAGTTTGTCTCGGAATCAGCCAAGCTGATTGCTGAGCTCAAGAAACTCTCCCCTCAGGAAGTTGCCAATTTGATGGGCTTATCTGATCAGTTAGCTGCGCTCAACGTTGGCCGCTATCGCGATTGGTCTAAGAAATTTACTGAAGAAAATAGCAAGCCAGCCATTTACGCCTTCGATGGTGATGTCTATGATGGGCTTGACGTTGAGACCCTAAATACCAAGACAGTGGATTTTGCCCAGGATCATATTCGAATCCTTTCGGGCTTATATGGTGCGCTAAGGCCTCTAGATTTAATGCAACCTTATCGCCTAGAGATGGGCACTTCTTTTCAGAATGTCCGGGGCAAAGACCTGTACGCGTTTTGGGGTGAGCGCGTGACTGACTCACTCAAGAAGGTGCTGGAGAAGCAAAAGAAGCCCGTGTTGCTCAACTTGGCGTCGGAGGAGTATTTCAAGGTAGTGCAGGCTAAAAACTTAGAGTGCCCAGTTATTTCTCCAGTATTTCAAGATGGCAAGGATGGTAAGTACAAAATTATTTCCTTTTATGCCAAGCGAGCCAGGGGTTTAATGGCCCGTTACGTACTTGAAAATCGCATTACCGATCCCGCAGATTTGAAGGGTTTTAATTTGGATGGCTACCAATATGTTGCCTCTGAATCTAAGCCTGAAAAACCGCTATTTAGACGTCCCGAAAGAAAGTAGGAGGGTGCATCATGGCTGTACATCGCACTAAATCCTCGCAGCGCTCTTCGCCAGATGTGGAGCGCTTGGTTGCGGATGCTATTTCTTTGGCAGCCTCAGGCAGTCATATTGAAGATCGGTTCTGGGAGGAGCGCTTAAATGTTCGTTTAATGCGCCTGCTGAAGAGTCAAAATCAAAATGTGATCGATGCGGCTTTAGATCAAACTTTCAGAATTAATACAGTGGCTTTCGAAGTGCTTGCTGATTGTGCTGAGACTTTGGCAGAGTCCTTGGTCATGGAGCACGAAGGGCAAAATTGGGATGTGCTTTTGTTAGCTCTGCCTATCGTTGCGCATACTCGCTATCAAATTCCGTCAGGTCCTCTATCGGTCAGTGCTATTGAAGCGACTGCTGCTGCGCTGCATAGCTCGATCGCTTCTACGGATACGCGTCTGGCAATTATTCCCTGGCTATATAGCATTGATCAAATGCCACACTCGCATTGTCAAACTCGATTACTTACTGAATCTTTGGCAACGGCAGCCATCACTGGAAGTGAGATCAAAATAGAATTACGCGAGATGTCGGAGACGATTGCGGTATTAGCCGATCCACGCTTCATTATTGCCGCTGTTTCCGCTCCATCTGGTTCGCCACTGTTTCGTTGGCAGGCCGAACCCCCAACACGCCAAGAGCGTGGCGTGAGTGTCATCGGATGGCAAAACACAATGCAAGAGCCGATAGCCGCACTCTTGCCTGGTTGCGAGTTTGAGCTCTTGTTGCCTGAGGCTTATTTCACTAACTGCCGTTTGGCAGATAAGCATGTTCGCCCATTAAGCATTAGGGCTGCCGTGAATTTCTTAGAGAGCACCCTTGGAATCTTGCCTGCTGGCATTTCTTGTGTTGTTGGCGCCTTCGGTGAAGATCAGGCTGATGAATATCGCATCTCATTTAGCGTTAAGGGCTCCTCTGAGGTTGTCTATGGTGTGATTTGGCCTCTGTACGATCGTGAGAGCGTTGCCAGTGATGCACTCAATGATTTATCGGATGACGACAGTCCAATGAAGAGAATTGCGGATGCGCTCCGGGATGCGGGTGTTGATGATGTCTTTCGTCATGCAATGCTGTTTGACCCAGAGCTTTGTGATGATTGTGGGGCACCCTTATTCCCAGATCGATCGGGTGATGCTGTGCATGCAGAATTGCCGGATGATGCGCCAACGCAGCAACCGTTATTTCATTAGACCAATTCCAGAGCTCTTGGCTGGAATAGAAAAAAGCCGAGAATTTCTCGGCTTTTTATCTTGAAGCTAAAACAGAAATACTGCGATTAGTTCTGTGTAAAAGGCTCTGCACCAGCGAATAAATGTGGAAGTTTGCCGGTCTTCATTTCTGCGGTCTGGCAGAAATCCGCAAGACGTGTTCCAGACTTAATGTTGAATAGCATTGCTTTATTACCCAGCACTACAAGATCATGCCCGGTAGTGGTGTTCTTGTAACGCAAGCTACCCGGCAAAGAATTCTCACGATTCAGGTCAAAGGTTTTGGATTCCCAAGTAAGGCGAACCTTTTCCGTTGTTCCTGAAGTTTTGAATTGTTTGCTTTCGCTACAAGTCCAAGTAGATACTTCCTCGCTAGCCAAGGCCGGCGCTGAACCCATAAGTCCGGCTGTAGCCAAGCTAACGATGAGAAGAGTACGCTTCATATTTAAATCCTTATGAGAGGAGATGCTTAACGCCAGCTTGTTCTTCAAGCAATTCATTCAGGGTATGGTTCATGCGCTCACGTGAAAACTCATCAATCTCCAAGCCTTCAATCATCTTGTATTCACCATTCTCGCAAACTACTGGATAGCCATAGATTACTTCAGCTGGAATGCCATATTCACCTTTGGATGGAATACCCATAGTGACCCATTTGCCATTCGTGCCGAGAACCCAATCACGGATGTGATCAATTGCTGCATTAGCTGCGGAGGCGGCAGAGGATAAACCGCGCGCTTCAATAATCGCTGCACCACGTTTGCCAACCGTCGGAATGAAGGTGTCCTTATTCCAAGTCGCATCGTTGATGCTGTCTTTTACAGACTGGCCGTCAACAGTGGCAAAGCGGTAGTCAGGATACATTGTTGGGCTGTGGTTGCCCCAAACAACCAATTTCTCGATATCAGCAACTGGCTTGTTCAATTTATTTGCTAACTGGGATAGTGCGCGGTTGTGATCAAGGCGGAGCATTGCTGTGAAGTTTTTCGCAGGAATATCTGGGGCAGATTTCATGGCGATATAAGCATTGGTATTTGCTGGATTACCAACAACCAATACTTTGACAGTTTTCTTCGCAACCGCATTAAGTGCTTTGCCTTGTGCTGTGAAAATTTGCGCATTTGCTGAGAGTAAATCTTTGCGCTCCATACCTGGCCCACGTGGACGCGCGCCAACCAACAATGCAACGTCAATATCTTTGAAGGCTGTCATTGGGTCAGAGTGAGCCGTCATGCCAGCGAGCAATGGAAAAGCGCAATCTTCTAATTCCATCATTACGCCAGCCAACGCTTTTTGAGCCTTTTCGTCTGGAATTTCTAATAACTGGAGGATTACTGGCTGGTCTTTGCCTAGCAAGTCGCCATTAGCGATGCGAAAGAGAAGAGAATATCCGATTTGACCGGCTGCACCGGTGACTGCAACACGCATTGGGGCTTTTGCCATTACTAATAACTCCAGTTGAGGTTAATTAATGAAATCTTTTCTATTATCCATTCAAGTGTATGGACTTTCCATTTACACTGTCAATGTCTT
>CANFWB010000006.1 GCA_947450605.1 Burkholderiaceae bacterium | reverse complement strand
TTGCCATTACTAATAACTCCAGTTGAGGTTAATTAATGAAATCTTTTCTATTATCCATTCAAGTGTATGGACTTTCCATTTACACTGTCAATGTCTTATATAAGATATGAGATAAGCCTGAATTTTATCCAATAGAAGCTGTCCTGGAGCTAATTTGTCACTTATATCCGAACCAATCGCCTCATTTAGCCCGCTCTATGAGCAAATCAAGGCCATGATTCTGGCTAGTTTGCAGGCTTCCGAGTGGTTGCCGGGGGATGCCATACCCAGCGAAATGGAGCTTGCTGCACGTTATGCCGTCAGCCAAGGAACGGTACGCAAGGCGATTGATGAGCTGGCGGCCCAAAACTTATTAGTTAGACGTCAAGGCAAGGGTACTTTTGTTGCCACCCATCAAGAAGAGGGCTTGCAGTACCGTTTTTTGCGCCTTGAGTGCGATTCGGGTGAAAAGCTCCACCTCAAAAACCAGTTTTTAGCCTGTGAATACGTTAATTCAGATGAACGTACCGCCCATTTGCTTAAATTAAAGGCAGGCGACCCTATCATCCGTATTGATCGAGTTCAAAGTTCGGCAGGTAGACCCATCGTATTTGAGGAAATTTGGCTGCCGGAAGCCCGCTTTAAAGGGCTGACCTTAAATGCCCTTAATGCCTGGTCTGGCCCGATGTATGCCTTTTATGAGGGTGAATATGCTACCCATATGGTGCGTGCCGAGGAAAAAATTAAAGCTGTTCTCGCAAATGACAGTCTTTCGCAATATCTGCAGGTTCCTATTGGCGCAGCTTTGCTGTCAGTTGAGCGGGTGGCTTTCACCTACGGGAATAAACCAGTAGAAATTCGACATGCTAGATATGACACTTCTGATCAGCACTACGACAACAAATTGAACTAGGTAGTACACTCAAAAAGTCAGTAAAAACCACTATTTAACCCCTTTAAACGCTAAAAAGTCCCCACCACCCCTGAGGTTTCCAATAGAATATGTTGCGACACAACAAAGCCACACTGAACCTCCACCGAAAGATTGAGATTGCCCATGGTTGATGCACAGCAAAACGTAAAAAAAGATAGACCGGTGTATCGAAATATTGGTCTTGCTCAGTTGATCAAGTACCGCCTCCCTTGGGCTGGGAAAGTTTCGATTCTTCACCGCATTAGCGGAGCGGCATTATTTCTGATGTTGCCTTTCCTGTTGTACCTCTTGGATCAAAGCCTGGCTTCCGAGATCAGCTACGAAAAGTTTCAGGCAATTACAGGTCATGTCTTAGTCAAAATCATTCTTCTCGGTTTAATTTGGTCCTTCTTGCACCATTTCTGCGCAGGCATCCGTTATCTTTTGCTCGACTTGGAGATTGGTGTTGAAAAAGTCGACGCTAACCGCTCAGCAATTTTTGTATTTTTCTTGGGTCTCGCTTTGACAGCGGCTGTTGGCCTCAAATTATTTGGCTTGTACTAAGCGTTTCTTCATTAAGGAAATCTAATGCCTATTTATCAAATTGGACCGAAGCGCTTAGTTGTTGGCGCACATTACGGACTGAAAGAGTGGATTATTCAACGAGTAACCGCCATTGTCATGGTGGTGTTCACTGTCGTTTTAGTAGTTGACTACTGCATTACTGGTAGTGCAACTTATGAGGGCTGGGCTGCATTGTTTAGCAACCAGTTCATGAAACTCTTAACACTCTTGTTCTTCATTAGTTTGTTCTATCACGCTTGGATTGGTATCCGTGATATCTGGATGGACTACATCAAGCCTGTCAGCATTCGTTTAACACTTCAGGTGTTAACGGTTTTGTATCTCGTAGCCTGTGCGGCCTATGCCGTACAAATTTTGTGGAAAGTGTAATTCAATGACCGCGATTAAAAAAGCATTGCCACGCCGTCGTTTCGACGCAGTAATTATTGGTGCAGGTGGTTCGGGTATGCGTGCTTCTTTGCAATTAGCCGAAGCTGGCCTGAATGTTGCGGTATTAACTAAGGTTTTCCCAACACGCTCACATACTGTTGCTGCGCAAGGTGGTATTGGTGCTTCCCTCGGCAACATGAGTGAAGACAACTGGCACTATCACTTTTACGACACCATCAAGGGTTCCGACTGGTTGGGCGATCAAGATGTGATCGAGTTTATGTGCCGCGAAGCCCCTAAAGTCGTTTATGAGCTCGAGCACTTTGGTATGCCATTTGACCGTAATCCAGATGGCACAATTTATCAGCGCCCATTTGGCGGTCACACTGCTAACTATGGCGAGAAACCAGTTCAGCGTGCTTGCGCTGCAGCCGACCGTACTGGCCACGCAATGCTGCACACTTTGTACCAGCGTAACGTTCGTGCGAAAACCAATTTCTTTGTTGAGTGGCTCGCTTTAGATTTAATTCGTGATGATGCCGGCGATGTGGTTGGTGTTACAGCCCTCGAGATGGAGACTGGCGAGGTTTACATTCTGGAAACTAAAGTAGTCATGATGGCTACCGGTGGCGCAGGTCGTATTTGGGATGCATCCACAAACGCATTTATCAATACTGGTGACGGTATGGGTCTTGCTGCCCGCGCAGGCATTCCATTGGAAGATATGGAGTTCTGGCAATTCCACCCAACTGGCGTAGCTGGTGCGGGTGTATTGCTGACAGAGGGTTGCCGTGGTGAAGGCGGCATCTTGCGCAATAAAGACGGCGAGCGCTTTATGGAGCGCTATGCTCCAACCTATAAAGATTTAGCGCCACGTGATTTCGTATCGCGTTGCATGGATCAAGAAATTAAAGAGGGCCGCGGTTGCGGACCTAACGGTGATTATGTAGTGCTCGATTTGACTCACATTGGCGCCGAGACCATCATGAAGCGTTTGCCTTCTGTGTATGAGATCGGTATCAACTTCGCAAACGTGGACGTCACTAAAGAGCCTATTCCAGTTGTACCAACCATTCACTATCAGATGGGTGGTATTCCAACGAATATTAACGGTCAAGTTGTCGTGCCTGCAAATGGAATCCACAACGAGATTGTGAATGGTCTCTACGCTATCGGTGAGTGTTCTTGCGTATCCGTTCACGGTGCAAATCGTTTAGGCACGAACTCTTTGCTCGACTTGCTGGTCTTCGGTCGTGCAGCTGGCAACCATATCGTTGCGATGGATCTCAAGAATCGCGAATTCAAGCCTTTGCCTGAAAATGCAGGTGAGCAAACATTGGCACGTATTGCAGCGCTGGATAATTCAACTTCAGGTGAATATGCGCAAGATGTTGCAAATGACATTCGTAAAACAATGCAGAAGTACGCTGGTGTATTCCGCAATCAAGAATTGATGGATGAAGGCGTTCGTCAAATGGCGAAATTAACTGAGCGCGCGAAGCATTTGTGGTTAAAAGACAAGTCGCAGATCTTTAATACGGCTCGTATTGAGGCTTTGGAGGTGGCTAACTTAGTTGAGACTGCAAATGCCACAATGATCTCTGCTGCTGCTCGCAAAGAGAGTCGTGGCGCACACTCGCACGATGATCATCAAGAACGCGACGATGACAACTGGATGAAGCATACCCTTTGGTATAGCGAAGGTAATGCGCTGTCTTACAAGCCAGTGGTATTAAAGCCATTGACTGTTGAGTCCTTTCCTCCTAAAGAACGTACTTTCTAAGCGAAGAGAAATAGAAAATGAGTGATATTCGTATATTTGAAATTTACCGCTACGATCCAGATGTCGATGCAGCTCCACGCATGGAGCGTTATGAGCTTGAATTGACTGGTGAGCGTATGTTGTTGGATGCCTTGATTTCCCTAAAGAAGCAAGATGAAACCATTTCCTACCGTCGCTCATGCCGCGAAGGCGTGTGTGGTTCAGATGCCATGAATATCAACGGTAAGAATGGCTTGGCTTGTTTAACCAATATGTTGACCCTGCCAAAAGTAATTACATTGCGCCCGCTACCTGGCCTGCCAGTCGTGCGTGATTTGATTGTTGATATGACTTTGTTCTTTAAACAATATTTGTCTATCAAGCCTTACTTGGTGAATGACAATCCACCTCCAGAAAAAGAACGCCTCCAGAGTCCTGAAGAGCGTGAAGAATTAAATGGTTTGTATGAGTGCATCTTGTGTGCTTCATGCTCTACCTCATGCCCATCTTTCTGGTGGAATCCGGACAAGTTTGTTGGTCCGGCTGGCTTGCTCCAGGCTTATCGCTTTATTGCGGATAGCCGTGATGAAGAGACTGCGCAGCGTTTGGATAACTTGGAAGACCCATATCGTTTATTCCGTTGCCACACCATTATGAATTGCGTAGATGTTTGTCCTAAGCATTTGAATCCGACCAAGGCAATTGGAAAGATTAAGGAATTGATGGTCCGTAGGGCGGTATGACCCTTAGCAATGCCGAGTTATATCGACTAAAGAGTGATGCCCGGAGGGGCTTGCTTGAGAATGATTTAATTCTGCAGCGCTTCTTTGAGCGCTACGGAGCCCAATTAAATGCGGAAGATGGAAAAGTGTTAACCCAGTTGCTGGCCTTAGAAGACAATGACCTGATGGATTTATTGATCGGTCGCAAAGATTCTGTGGCTACGCTGGAGCAAGAGGCTACGGAGGCCTCTTTTAAAGCGGTACTACAAAGGCTGAGAGAGAAGTAATTCAGCGCTTTGGTGTAGTGGTAGCGCAGATGCAGAAGCAAATAGTGTATTAATCATCAATTTGAATGACTAAGGATTAGAAATGATTGAATCGGACATCAAGGCAAAGCTCTCGTTTTCGGATGGCACCCCAGATATTGATCTGCCAATTTATAAGGGGACTGTTGGTCCGGATGTAATCGATATTCGTAAGCTCTATGGCCAGACTGGTAAGTTCACTTACGATTCAGGATTTCTATCTACCGCCTCATGCAACAGCAAAATTACCTACATCGATGGTGATAAGGGTGAGTTGCTTTATCGTGGCTATCCAATCGAAGATTTAGCGCACAACTGTGACTTCTTGGAGGTTTGCTATCTCTTAATTAATGGTGATTTGCCAAACGCTACACAGAAAAAAGATTTCGAAGAGTTGGTCATGCACCACACGATGGTTCATGAGCAAATGCAATTCTTCCTGCGCGGTTTCCGCCGCGATGCCCATCCAATGTCCGTGTTAACCGGCTTGGTTGGTGCAATGGCCGCTTTCTACCACGATGAGATCGACTACAGCGACCCGCATGCTCGTGAAGTCGCGCAAATTCGCTTAATTGCGAAGATGCCAACATTGGTTGCCATGGCTTACAAGTATTCTGTTGGCCAACCATTTATCTATCCCGATAACTCCCTGTCATACACCGCAAACTTTATGCGCATGATGTTCGCAACACCTTGCGAAGAGTACAAGGTCAACCCAGTATTGGTACGTGCCTTAGATCGTATCTTCACTTTGCACGCTGACCATGAGCAAAATGCCTCTACATCAACCGTGCGTTTGTGCGGATCTTCAGGTACAAATCCCTTTGCTGCTATCTCTGCTGGTATTGCTTGTCTCTGGGGCCCAGCTCATGGTGGTGCAAACGAAGCCTGTTTACAGATGCTGAATGAAATTCAAGCAAACGGTGGCGTTGAGAAGATTCATGAATTTATCGCCCAAGTAAAAGACAAGAACTCTAGTGTTCGTTTGATGGGCTTCGGACATCGCGTTTACAAAAACTTTGACCCTCGCGCAAAATTGATGCGTGAGACTTGCTACGAAGTGCTAAATGAGCTCGGATTGCAAGATGATCCATTATTCAAATTAGCAATGACGCTTGAGAAGATCGCATTAGAAGATGAGTATTTCGTTAGCCGCAAGTTGTATCCTAACGTCGACTTCTATTCAGGCATTGTTCAGCGCGCCTTGGGTATCCCAACAGAAATGTTCACTTGTGTCTTTGCTTTGGCAAGAACAGTGGGTTGGATTGCTCAATGGGAAGAGATGATTACCGATCCAGAGTACAAGATTGGTCGTCCACGTCAGTTATATGTTGGGGAGACTTCTCGCAAGGTTCCCAATATTACTGTTCGTAAATAAAAGCTTTAGAGGAATTCATGTCACGCACGCTTTACGACAAATTATGGGATGACCATGTCGTCTACTCCGAACAAGATGGCACTGCCACGATATATATAGATCGTCAGTTATTGCATGAGGTGACAAGTCCTCAAGCTTTTGAGGGTTTGAATATCGCAGGCCGTCCTGTTTGGCGCATCTCTGCCAACCTGGCAGTATCGGATCACAATGTTCCGACTACTGATCGCTCTCAGGGGATCGCAGATCCAATATCTAAGTTGCAGGTCGACACCTTGGATCAGAACTGTGATGCTTTTGGCATTACGCAATACAAAATGAATGACTCTCGCCAAGGGATTGTCCATGTGATTGGACCGGAGCAGGGCGCTACTTTGCCTGGCATGACTGTAGTTTGTGGAGATTCGCATACCAGTACTCATGGTGCTTTTGGCGCCTTAGCTTTTGGTATCGGCACCTCAGAGGTTGAGCACGTTCTAGCCACCCAAACCTTGCTCATGAAAAAGAGCAAGAATATGTTGGTTAAGGTGGATGGGCGTTTGCAGCCCGGCTCTACTGCCAAAGATATTGTTCTTGCTGTGATTGGCAAGATTGGCACTGCTGGCGGAACTGGCTACACGATTGAATTTGCTGGTGAGGCGATTCGCAGTCTCTCCATGGAAGGTCGGATGACCCTCTGCAATATGGCCATTGAGGCTGGCGCTCGTGCTGGCTTGGTGGCGGTTGATGAAACAACAATCGACTACATCCACGGCCGACCTTACGCTCCCAAAGCCGAAGCCTTGCGTCATGCTCTGCAATACTGGCGTACTCTGCATTCAGATGTCGATGCAAAGTTCGATGCCGTAGTGGAGTTGCGTGCCGAAGAGATTGCCCCTCAAGTGACTTGGGGTACTTCCCCAGAAATGGTTCTCTCTATTGGCGATCGCATTCCGGATCCAGAGAAGGAGCGTGATGCGAATAAACGCTCTGCAATGGAGCGTGCGCTGGAATATATGGGGCTCGTACCCAATACGCCATTGAGCAATATTTCCGTGGATAAGGTATTTATTGGTTCGTGCACTAATAGTCGTATTGAGGATATTCGTGCCGCTGCTAAGGTGGTCGACCGCTTGGGTAAAAAAGTTGCTGCTAATGTCAAGTTGGCAATGGTTGTTCCTGGCTCTGGTTTAGTTAAAGCTCAGGCCGAGCGTGAAGGTTTAGATCGTGTATTCAAAGCTGCTGGCTTCGAATGGCGCGAGCCCGGTTGCTCTATGTGTTTAGCAATGAATGCTGACCGTCTTGAGCCAGGTGAGCGTTGCGCCTCTACATCTAACCGTAATTTTGAAGGTCGCCAAGGCAATGGTGGTAGAACGCATTTAGTTAGCCCGGCAATGGCTGCTGCTGCTGCCATTGAAGGTCACTTTGTTGATATTCGTAAGATTTCTTAAGGAAATACCGTGTTTAAATGGTCTACTTTCACAATGATTAAAAAGCTCACTATCGTTGCTATCGCAGGAATTGTTATTTCAGCCTGCAGCAACACGATGGAGGGTCTTGGTAAAGACATGCAAACTATGGGTAACTCTATGGGTGCCAATGGCGCCTCCACCACAAATAATCAATCCCAAACCAAGGGTAAAGATGTTGTTGTGACGCCAGTAAAGTAAGCGTCATTCAATTAGTAATCAGTCGATATTCAGCAAAAGATCATTATGGAAAAATTTACGGTATACAAAGGTTTAGTTGCCCCGCTTAATCGCGAAAACGTGGATACCGATGCCATCATCCCAAAACAATTCTTAAAATCAATTAAGAAAACCGGTTTTGGTCAAAATTTATTTGATGAGTGGCGCTACTTGGATCATGGTGAACCTGGTCAAGATTGCAGCAACCGTCCAATTAATCCTGATTTTGTTTTAAACCAGCCGCGCTATCAAGAAGCCGGTATTTTGCTGGCTCGCAAGAACTTTGGCTGTGGCAGCTCCCGTGAGCATGCGCCTTGGGCGCTTGATCAGTATGGCTTTAGGGCGGTGATTGCCCCGAGCTTTGCCGATATTTTCTACAATAATTGCTTCAAGAATGGTCTTTTACCTATTGTTTTGTCTGAACTGCAGGTCGACCATCTATTTAATGAAACTCTGGCATTTAATGGTTATCAGCTCACGATTGACCTGGATGCACAACAAGTAATTACCCCAGATGGCACGGCTTATAGCTTCGATGTGGCACCATTTAGAAAGCATTGCCTACTAAACGGATTAGACGATATTGGCTTAACCCTGCAACATGCAGATAAAATCAAGGCTTACGAAGCTGAACGCATCCTCAAGATGCCTTGGCTTGATACACAACTGCCGTAGTTTTATAGAGTTAAAGGCCTTTCATGAAAATTGCAGTCCTACCGGGCGATGGTATCGGCCCGGAAATCGTTGCTGAAGCCGTTAAGGTATTAAACGCGCTCGGCCCAAAATTTGACCTTGAGACAGCTCCTGTTGGTGGTGCTGCTTATGATGTCGCTGGTCACCCATTGCCACCAGCAACCTTAGAGTTGGCTAAAAAAGCAGATGCTATTTTGTTTGGTGCTGTCGGTGATTGGAAATACGACACCTTGGCTCGCGAACTTCGTCCTGAGCAAGCCATTCTGGGATTGCGTAAGCACTTGGAATTGTTTGCCAATTTTAGGCCGGCGATTTGTTATGACGAGCTGACTGCTGCATCTAGCCTGAAGGCAGAAATTGTCGGCGGTCTCGATATTTTGATTATTCGTGAACTGAATGGCGATATCTATTTTGGTCAGCCTCGTGGTATTCGCGCTTCAGAGCTTCCCTTGTTTAAAGGTGCCCGTGAAGGTTACGACATGATGCATTACAGCGAGCCAGAAGTTGAACGTATTGGTCGCGTTGCATTTGAAGCCGCTCGCAAGCGCGGTAAAAAAGTCTGCAGCGTTGATAAGGCAAACGTCTTGGAGACCTCACAGCTCTGGCGTGAAGTCATGATCCGTGTTGGTAAAGACTATCCTGATGTCGAGTTGTCACACATGTATGTCGACAATGCAGCAATGCAGCTAGTTAAGGCTCCAAAAGCATTTGATGTAGTTGTGACGGGTAATTTATTTGGCGACATTCTGTCTGATGAGGCGGCAATGTTAACGGGCTCTATCGGCATGCTGCCATCTGCTTCATTGGATAAAAACAATAAGGGCTTGTATGAGCCTAGCCATGGTTCAGCACCAGATATTGCAGGCAAAGGGATTGCCAATCCTTTGGCGACTATTTTGTCAGCTGCCATGATGTTGCGTTACTCCTTGGGGATGCCGGCCGAAGCTGATCGCATTGAAGCTGCCGTGCAAGCGGTTTTAGCGCAAGGCTTACGTACGGCCGATATCTATACAGAAGGCACAAAGAAGGTTTCTACCATTGAGATGGGTGATGCTGTTGTAGCTGCACTTCAATAATAAAAATACAAATAATCTAAATAAATCATCACACTGAATAGATAGTTGATCATCATGGAAAATACAAAAACACCATTGGTAGGCTTAGTTGGCTGGCGCGGTATGGTTGGCAGCGTTCTCATGGAAAGAATGTTGGCTGAAAAAGATTTTGATCTGATTGAGCCAGTATTTTTCAGTACCAGCCAAGTAGGCGGTGAAGTGCCGTTGTTAAATGGTCAAAAAGTAACCAAGAGCGAAAACACGCTGCTGGATGCGAATGACATCAAAGAGCTATCACGCTGCGACATCATTTTGACTTGCCAGGGCGGCGATTACACCAACGATATTTTTCCTCAGCTACGCGCTGCTGGATGGCAGGGTCATTGGATTGATGCCGCCAGCGCCTTGCGCATGAAAGAGGATGCTGTTTTGGTTTTGGACCCCGTTAATCGCTCTGTGATTGATAAGGCCTTGGCAGCTGGCGGTAAAAACTGGATTGGTAGTAATTGCACTGTGAGTTTGATGATGATGGCTATGGGTGGTCTCGTTAAGGCAGATATGGTGGAGTGGATTAGCGCCATGACTTATCAAGCCGCTTCCGGTGCTGGTGCTCAGAATATGCGCGAGCTCCTTTTGCAGATGGGTGCTTTACGTGACAGCGTGGCATCTGAGCTAGCTGATCCTTCTTCTTGGATTTTGGATATCGATCGCAAAATTACAGAGACACTACGTTCATCCGATTTTCCCAAGAAAAACTTCCGCAACACACCTTTGGCAGGTAGCTTGATTCCTTGGATTGATGTTCCAGTTGAAAATGGCCAAACAAAAGAAGAGTGGAAGGGTGGCGCTGAGTTCAATAAGATTCTAGGCCGACCTGCATTTAGAACGCCTGGCAGCATTCCAATTGACGGTTTGTGTGTACGTATTGGCGCAATGCGTTGTCACTCACAAGGTTTGACAGTTAAGCTGAAGAAAGATATCCCGTTAAAAGAGATTGAGGAAATCTTGGCTAACGATAATCAATGGGTAAAAGTGATCCCTAACGATCGCGAAACTACCGAGCGCGAATTATCACCGGCCACAATTAGTGGCACCTTGACGGTACCTATTGGCCGCCTGCACAAGATGGCAATGGGTCCAGAGTATCTTGGTGCGTTTACAGTGGGAGATCAGCTTTTATGGGGTGCTGCTGAGCCGCTGCGTCGCATGCTGCGAATCTTGCTTGAGCATTAATGTTTCGAATTAGCCAAATGAAGTTTGCAAAAGCGCTTTGCTTAGTTTGGCTAAGTTGGTCTTGCGTGGCCGGTGCAATCTCCCTGGGTTCACCTAAACTTCTTTCCAGGCCAGGCGAGCCACTAAAGGTGGAGTTTCCAATTCGAGTTGGTGTTGATGAGCAATTAGCACTCTCCAGTCTGAATGTTGCAATCTCCAATAAAGCCTCCTATGAGCGCCTTGGGATTTCTAAAAAAATAATCGACTTAAATCCGCAGGCGATGATTTATCGAAACCAACAGCAGCAGCTGATGGTGTTGCTTGAAACAGTTGAGGCTGTTCCAATTTCTGATGATCCATTCTTAGACGTCTTGTTAACTCTTAATTGGTCCGCAGGTAGCCTTACTAAAACTTACACTTTGCTTCTGGGTGATGCTCAGAAAATTTTAGTTAGACCCGGCCAGACATTATCTGAAATTGCGGCCCAATTGGTACCCCAGTTGCCAGGTGCAAGCTTAGATCAAACAATGATGGCGTTATTTAAAGCCAATCCTGATGCATTTGCTAGTGGCAGCATTAATCGTCTTGAGGCTGGTGCTGAGCTGATTACGCCCAACCAAGCCTTGCTCAGATCGATTAGTCCGGCTGAGGCACATCAATTTGTAGCTGAGTCTAAGGCCCAGTGGCGATCTGAGCATGAGTCCAAAAGTGGGGCATCATCTGCCTCTATTGCCGAAAAGAACGGTGCAGAACTGGCGCCAAAAGATAGGCTCAAAATTGGATCCAGCGCTGAAGGTGCCTCTGAGGAACGTCGCTATACCGAAGAATTAGTTGCTCAGGAAAAAACCTTAGAGCAGGCTCGTGTACGAGTTGCTGAGCTTGAGAAAAATATTGCAGATATGCAGCGGATCATTAACCAAGGAAAGGGTAAAGATAAGGATCTCAATACCCTTAATACTCTTGGCTTGAGCGGATTCGCTCCTGCTTTACTAGCTTTGTTGTTGATGGGTGTTACAGGTTTGCTACTTTGGTTGCTGGCAAAGAATGCTCGCAAATCGGAGTTGCGTAATTTTTCTAAGGAAAAAACAAACGCGGTACCCTTCCTTAAAGATCACTCCATATCTCACGGAGCAATGCCTGAGCGGGCTAAAGCACTATTTGCTGGTATTGATTTGAATTTAACAGCGACAAAAAAACCGAGTCGGACCATTGCTACAGAGCCAACTCCTCTTGCAGAATCTTTGCGTGTGAAGTTCAATTTGGCTCGAGCCTACATCACGATTGAGGATTTTTCGGCGGCCAAGAAATCTCTCCAGGAGATCATTCATATTGGCGGAACAATTGATCCGGCAATTACAGCAGAAGCTCAAGCTTTATTGGTTGAGTTGTCACGCCGCAATAACTAAGGTCTTGCTATGCGTGTAGCCTTGGGTCTTCAATATGACGGCAGTCCTTATTCAGGGTGGCAGTCTCAAGTCAATCAAAATACTATTCAAGATCAATTAGAAAAAGCGATTTCTGCATTTGTAGGAATTGATGCTCTTAAAGCCAATCCGATACGCGTGATTACCGCTGGTAGAACTGATACGGGTGTTCATGCATTAGGACAAGTAGTTCACTTCGATGTTGAGGTGCAACGTGAGAACTGGTCCTGGGTGAGGGGAGTTAATACCTTCCTGCCCGAATCCATTGTGGTGAACTGGGCGCTGCCAGTTCCAGATGAGTTTAGCGCCCGCTATTCCGCTTATGAGCGTACTTATATTTATGCATTGCATGCCGGGCCATGCCGCTCTCCAATGAGCGCTGCTCGCGCTGGCTATGTGATGTTGCCGGCTGATCGCTGGTTTAATATTGATGCCATGAGGCTTGCTGCAGAATGTTTAATTGGAGAGCATGATTTCACCTCATTTAGATCTTCGGAGTGCCAAAGTAAGACTCCCATAAAGACGATGTATTCCGTCGACATGTTTACTGATGAGCCCTGGCTGTATTTCAAGATTAAAGGAAATGCTTTTTTACACCACATGGTCCGAAATTTGGTGGGGAGCTTTATTCAAATTGGCGTTGGAAAACAGTCGGCTGAATGGATGTCAGAGGTTTTGGCTGCAAAAGACCGCAGTATTGCAGCGCCAACATTCTCGCCGGCTGGGCTATATTTAGCTCAAATTGCCTACCCCGAGGAATTCCATATTCCCCAACCTTGGCTTGAAAATTCCTGGCTGCCTAAATACTTGTTTTAGGTAAACCATGTCATTCTTGGCCTAAGGCCTTATCATTTCTCTATGGGCTTACTTACACACTCTCCTGGTCGAACCAGAGTCAAAATCTGCGGTCTAAAAACGCCTATAGATGTCGATGCTGCTGTCGCTTCTGGGGTAGATGCGGTTGGTTTCGTCTTTTATGCCCCAAGTGTGAGGGCGGTCAGCCCTAATATTGCCGCTACGTTAATTGCTAGACTGCCTGCAGGGGTCGATGCCGTAGGCCTGGTTGTCAATGCCACAGATGCAGAATTTGAGGCGATTAGAGCGGTTGCCCCAATCACTTTATGGCAGTTTCATGGGGATGAATCCCCTGAGGACTGCCAACGACTAGCTGCTGGTCAGCCATGGATGAAGGCTGCCCGTGTTGGCGCAGACTTCGCGTTTACTGATTTTTCCCTACAATATGGCCAAGCAAATGCCTTTTTGCTCGATGCCCTAGTTGAGGGGTATGGGGGAGGGGGTATTCCCTTTGATTGGTCAGGAATTCCACAGGCATGGATAAGCGCAAACGCGCCTCGGGTCGTTTTGAGTGGTGGATTGAACGTTCACAACGTGGGCGAAGCCATCTCACGCCTACATCCTTGTGCGGTTGACGTCTCTAGTGGCGTAGAAATCAGCAAGGGCGTCAAAGATCATGCCTTGATGAAGGAGTTTATCCAGGCGGTGCGAGCGGTAGACGCAAGCGCAACCATCTAATTTTTGCAGTCACTAATCAAAAGAGGTATTTATGTACGATAAGCCAGATGCTCGAGGACACTTCGGTCCTTATGGTGGCGTATTTGTTTCAGAAACATTAATGTTTGCTTTGGATGAGCTCAAAGCAGCTTATGCCAAATATCAACACGATCCAGAGTTCCTTGAAGAGTTTCATTACGAACTTAAACATTTTGTAGGTCGTCCATCTCCGGTGTATCACGCCAAGCGTTGGAGTGAGATGCTGGGTGGTGCACAGATTTATCTCAAGCGCGAAGATTTAAATCACACTGGCGCCCACAAAATCAATAACGTAATTGGTCAAGCTATGCTGGCTAAACGGATGGGCAAGCCGCGCATTATTGCAGAGACTGGAGCAGGACAACATGGTGTTGCTACAGCAACCATTTGCGCGCGCTTTGGTTTGGATTGTACGGTCTACCAAGGGTCTGTTGACGTTGCGCGTCAAGCGCAAAATGTGTTCCGCATGAAGTTGCTCGGCGCAAAGGTGGTGCCTGTTGAATCTGGCACTAAAACACTGAAAGATGCGCTGAATGAGGCGATGCGTGATTGGGTTACTAATGTGGATGATACTTTCTACATTATTGGCACTGTTGCAGGACCGCACCCATACCCTATGATGGTCAGAGATTTTCAGAGTGTGATTGGCGAGGAGTGTAAGGTGCAGATGCCTGAGCTCACCGGCCGTCAGCCTGACTATGTAATGGCTTGCGTTGGTGGTGGTTCTAATGCAATGGGTATCTTCTATCCTTATATTGATTTTCCTGAGGTGCAGCTCATTGGTGTTGAAGCTGCTGGCCATGGTCTGAACAGCGGCCTGCACTCAGCGGCCTTGTGTGTAGGCAAGCCTGGGGTTCTGCACGGAAATCGCACTTATCTATTGCAGGATGAAAACGGTCAGATTGCGGAAACACATTCTGTATCCGCTGGAATGGATTACCCCGGTGTTGGTCCTGAACATGCTTGGTTGAAAGACTCGGGCCGCGCTGACTATGTGGCGATCACTGATGAAGAAGCGCTAAAGGCATTTCATGATTGCTGCCGTATCGAAGGCATCATTCCCGCGTTGGAATCTTCTCATGCGATAGCGTACGCCTGCAAGTTGGCTAAGACATTGCCAAAAGACAAAACTATTTTGGTAAACCTATCTGGTCGTGGCGATAAGGATATGCATACCGTTGCTCAGGCAACAGGATCTGAAGGTTAATTCGCAGTTGCTCACTGCGCTACAAAAAGAAATGAATACGAATTGTTATGTCAAAAATTACCGCACTCTTTAAAGACTTAAAAGCTTCTGGAAAAAAAGGACTTATTCCTTTTATTACTGCAGGTGATCCAGATCCAAAACTTACTGTCGATTTAATGCATGCTTTAGTTCGCGGTGGCGCGAACGTGATTGAATTGGGCGTTCCTTTTTCCGATCCTATGGCTGATGGACCAGTCATTCAGCGATCATCTGAAAGAGCGCTATCTCAAGGCGTTACCTTACATGGATGCTTGGAGATGGTGAAAGAGTTCCGCAAGGTTGATGCAAATACACCAGTAGTGCTCATGGGCTATGCCAACCCTGTTGAACAGATGGGGGCAGAACGCTTTGCAACTGAAGCAAAGGCTGCGGGTGTTGATGGCGTGTTGATAGTGGATTACCCGCCTGAAGAGTGCGTTGATTTTGCGGCTCGTATGCGTGTAGCTGGAGTTGACCCCATTTTCTTGTTGGCTCCAACTTCATCACCAGAGCGCATAAAAGAGGCTGCCAAAATAGCTTCAGGTTATATCTATTACGTCTCTATGAGGGGGGTTACAGGTGCATCCCACCTCAACACTCAGGACGTGGCTAGCATTATTCCTAAAATTCGTGAAGCTACTCCAATCGCTATTGCGGTGGGTTTTGGGATTAATGATGCAGAAAGTGCCCGTGCGGTATCCAAAACAGCGGATGCGGTGGTGATTGGCAGTCGAATTATTCGTCTTTTGGAGGATTCGCCTCCTGGCCAGGCGGTACAATCGCTTGAAACCTTCATACGTGAAATTCGCGTCGCTTTAGATAGTTAATGCACTGGATAGTTAGAAACTGATGAGCTGGATTGATAAATTACTACCCCCACAAATCCAACATACGGATCCTGCTAATCGCAAATCTGTTCCTGAGGGACTTTGGGTTAAGTGCCCCAGCTGCGAAACCGTGCTTTACAGTACCGATATTCAGGCTAACCTTTCAGTTTGCCCAAAATGTAGTCATCACATGCGTATTGGCGCGCGTCAGCGTCTTGATAGCCTTTTAGATCCAAAAGGGCGTTACGAAATCGGCGCTGATATTTTCCCGATTGATCCGCTGAAGTTTAAAGACTCCAAAAAATACCCTGACCGCCTGAAAGAGGCAACCGATGCCTCTGGTGAATCCGAGGCATTGATTGTCATGGGCGGAAAGATAGAGAGCATTCCAGTGGTAACAGCCTGTTTCGAATTCCAATACATGGGTGGCTCAATGGGCTCCGTTGTTGGTGAGCGTTTTGCCCGCGGCGTGCAAGAAGCAATTGCAAAAAAGTGTGCTTTTATTTGCGTTACAGCCACTGGTGGCGCACGTATGCAAGAAAGCCTGCTCTCCCTTTTCCAGATGGCTAAGACAAACTCGATGTTGACCTTGCTGTCTAAAAAAGGCCTTCCTTACATCAGCGTTTTGACTGACCCAACGATGGGTGGTATCTCTGCTAGCTTTGCCTTTATGGGGGATGTCGTGATGGCTGAGCCTAAAGCATTGATTGGTTTTGCGGGTCCTCGAGTGATCGAGCAAACTGTGCGCGAAAAATTACCAGAAGGTTTTCAGCGCTCTGAATTTTTGATGCAAAAGGGCGGTATTGACATGATTGTGGATCGTCGCCAAATGCGTGGTGAGATAGTCCGTTTGTTGGCTCTGCTACAGCAGCTTCCTGAGCCTGCGATTGCGGGTAGCGCGGCTGTATAAAGCGCTTGATTACCGCACACCTAGCCCCCATTCTTTTTTCTAGCCTCACGGCCTGGCTTAGTCACCTCGAAACCGCTCACCCTGTCGGCATTGATATGGGTCTTGACCGCATCAACCGCGTCAAAGATGCCTTAGACCTGCAATTTGATTGTCCTGTCATTACAGTTGCCGGCACCAACGGCAAAGGTTCAACCTGTGCCTATCTTGAAAGTATTTTGCTGGCATCGGGCTATAAAGTTGGCTGCCATATGTCACCGCATTTGCTGACCTTTAACGAGCGTGCTCGCGTGAATGGTGAGGAAGTGAATGATGATCTATTGCTTGAGCATTTCGCTGCTGTAGAAAAGGCTCGAGTCAGCTTGGTCAATGCACCAACCCTGACATATTTTGAATTCACAACGCTGGCAATCATGCATCTGTTTTCAAAGGCGAACTTAGATGCTGTAGTGCTAGAGGTTGGCATGGGTGGTCGTTTGGATGCCGTCAATATTGTTGATGCTGATTGCGCTATTGTGACTAGCATTGATATTGACCACGCGGATTTTTTGGGTGGCACTCGTGAGGCTATTGGCTTTGAAAAAGCAGGCATTTTTCGCGCTGGCGGTATTGCGGTTTGTGGTGATCCTGTGCCGCCACAATCTTTAATCGATCACGCCGAAAAGCTGGGCTGTGATCTATGGCTGCAAGGTCGTGACTATAATTTCCAGGGTGATAAACAACAGTGGGGTTGGGCTGGGCGTCAGAAACGCTTTAGTGGGCTAGGCTATCCTGCCTTGCGTGGCGCTAATCAGATCCTCAATGCTTCGGCAGTGATTGCTGCATTGATGGCGCTCCATCAGCGCTTGCCTGTGAGCGCACAAGATATTCGCAATGGATTTGCTTTGGTTGAGCTCCCGGGTCGTTTTCAGGTACTTCCAGGGCAGCCGACTGTAGTTTTGGATGTAGCCCACAATCCACATGCTGCCGCCACCCTTGGTCAGGGTCTGGATAAGATGGGCTATCACCCCTATACCTATGCTGTTTTTGGTGCTATGGCTGATAAAGATATCGCGGGCGTACTGAGACCCCTGCTAAACAGTGTGGATTTCTGGTTTTGTACGGATTTACCCACTCCACGGGCAGCCAGTGCCAAAGTCATATCTGAGCGGCTTGAGGAGCTGGGCGTAGCTGTCAAAAATGGTGAGGATGGTGGTATTGAATGCTTTTCAGATCCTGCTGCAGCCTACCAAAAAGCGCTTTCTAAAGCGGGTGAGGGTGATAGAATTGTCATCTTCGGATCCTTCTATACCGTTGCCGGCGTAATGGCATATCGAAACAACCAGGCGCATTGATCCATGATTCGTTTACCTAAGCTTTTTAAGCGAAACTCTGAGACTGAAGACCTTGATCGAGGTTCGGTAAGGGGTCGCCGTACCATCAATAAATTAGCCCCCCGTAGTTTCCAGCGCGCTCAAGAAAACGAAGAGCTTGCTCTAACCGAAGATCCAGAGCAGCAGCGTGCTCGCCACCGCCTGATCGGCGCGGGCGTATTAGTTTTAATCGCTGTAGTAGGGCTCCCGCGCATCTTGGATAACAAGCCAAAATCTGTGAATAACGATATTGCCGTGAACATTGTCACTAGCCTTCCGGCACCTAATGCGGCCATGCCTACTATGGATGAGAAGGCTAAGTCACTACTGGAGACACCAGCCAACCAAAAAGATGCTGTTCCAGTAAAAGAAAATGTTGTCACCCCAGCTCCCGAGCCTAAGCCTGAGGCCAAGGTTGATGCTAAATCTGCGCCACCAGTCAATAAAGCAAACGCTATAGGTTTAGCTGCTGGAGAAGAGCTTGTTGTCAGCCCAAGCTCTAACGGAAAAACAAAAGCAGAGGAACTGCCGAAAAAAGCAGGCCCCGGCAAGTACGTTATTCAGATTGGCGCCTTTGCATCAGAAGATCGAGCTAAAGGTTGGATCACTAAAATGAAGGATCAAAAGATTCCGAACTACGTCCTGAATAAAACCGGCGCTGATGGTGTCAAACTGTATGTATTAAGAGCAGGGCCATTTGCGGACAAGGATGCGGCTGAAGCGGCTGAGAAAAAAGTGAAAGCCATGGGCTTATCTCCAAGACTTGTTGAGGTTGGAGCCCCTTAATGGAATTTTTATCCACCTTGAAATTCACTACGGTAGATTACTTCACTCTAGTAGTGTTGCTGGTATCTGCTTTAGTCGGCATTTCTCGGGGCTTATTTAAAGAAGTATTAGCACTAGCCTCTTGGTTTGTTGCTTCTTGGGTTGCTTATCACTACACCAACTATCTATCCACGGAATGGCTATCAACCTTTCATATGGATGAGCTTTTGAGTTTAGGTGTGAGCTTTCTCATCCTGTTTATCTTGACCTTGATTATTTGTGGGTTGATCGGTAACGTCATTCAAAAAATTATTTTGTCTGCAGGCTTGAGTATGACAGACCGTTTTCTAGGTCTTGTTTTTGGTTTAGCTCGCGGTGCTTTGGTGGTAGTAGTGATCGCTACCCTGGCTGCATTGACTCCGATTCCTCAGAGCGTAGCTTGGCAGAAAGCAATCACACGACCTGCAGTCGATATGGCTACAGGTTTAATTAAAAGCTGGTTACCAGCTGATTGGGCAAAACAATTAGGTGATGCAATGCCTAAAATTACACCCAACGTAACACCTTCATTAACAATAGGGATCTAGGCTTATGTGCGGCGTCGTTGGAACAGTTTCCCACTCCCCAGTTAATCAACTGATATATGACGCGTTATTGCTCTTGCAGCATCGCGGTCAAGATGCTGCTGGTATGGCAACCATGAATGGCAACTCATTCACGATGCACAAAGCCAATGGTTTGGTGCGGGATGTATTTAGAACGCGTAATATGCGCAGCTTGTTAGGTAGCGCTGGCATTGGTCAGGTTCGTTATCCAACCGCTGGCTCTGCAAGCAGCGAAGAAGAGGCTCAGCCGTTTTACGTCAGCGCTCCTTACGGAATTATTCTGGCGCATAACGGTAACCTTACTAATGCGGCTAGTCTGCGTGTAGAAATGGCGTACCGTGATCGTCGTCACATCAATACCAGTTCTGATACTGAGGTCCTGCTCAATGTATTGGCTGATGAGTTGCAAAAAGAAACCAATAGCGCCGCCTTGGATGAAGGCGCGATGTTTAATGCTGTTACTCAAGTAACGAAGCGCGTTAAAGGTTCGTACGCTGTTGTTTCATTAATTGCTGGCTACGGCTTATTGGCATTCCGCGACCCATTTGGAATTCGTCCTTTATGTATTGGGCGGATCGACACACCAAAAGGTCCAGAGTGGATGATTGCCTCCGAGTCCGTAGCTCTTGATGGCCTTGGCTTTACTTTTGTGCGTGATGTGAATCCTGGAGAAGCAATCTATATTGATTTGGATGGCAACTTCTACTCACGTCAATGTGTGCCAGATGCCGTTTTGACACCTTGTATTTTTGAATATGTTTACATGGCTCGCCCAGATTCCACAATTGATGGCGTGACGGTGTACAACGTACGGATGCGTATGGGTGACTACCTAGCCGAAAAAATTCGCAAAGAAACCATTCCTGGCGAGATTGATGTAGTCATGCCCATTCCAGACTCTAGTCGCCCAGCAGCAATGCAGGTAGCGAAACGTTTGGGCGTTGATTATCGTGAAGGCTTCTTTAAAAACCGGTATATCGGTAGAACCTTCATCATGCCAGGTCAGGCAGTACGTAAGAAGTCTGTTCGTCAAAAACTCAATGCAATGCGTATTGAGTTTAAAGATAAGACGGTATTGATTGTGGATGACTCCATTGTGCGTGGCACAACCTCATTTGAAATTGTGCAGATGGCTCGGGAGTCTGGCGCTAAAAAGGTCATTTTTGCCTCAGCGGCTCCACCTGTTCGCTTCCCGAATGTGTACGGCATTGATATGCCAACGCGTAGTGAATTGGTTGCTTACGGCCGTACCGATGAAGAGATCAATAAGATGATTGGTGCAGACCAGCTTATTTATCAAAGTGTCGAGGATATGAAGCAAGCTGTAAAAGATATCAATCCAGATATCCAGCATTTTGAAGCATCCTGTTTTGATGGCCACTACATCACGGGTGATATTAATGAATCCTACTTGGACGCATTAGAGGCTGCCCGCAATACCTCAGAGGCAAAGGCAGATCGTCAGCGTGATTCAAGTGACTTTGCCCGCTCGCAGCTTCACCTGCATTTGGCTACCGAAGACTAAAAACAACGATAGGGTTCCTCAGATATCGCTGTCTGAGGCAATTCTGTAATTCGGTGTCAAAATAGCGGTATGAAGAGTACAACTACACGCAAAAAACCTGATTTCTCAAAGCTTGCACTTGAAACCCTAGCGGTTCGTGCTGGCACACGTCGTACCGCTGAATACCAAGAGCACTCAGAGGCTATGTTTCTGACCTCCAGTTTTTGCTTTGATAGCGCAGAACTAGCAGCTGACGGCTTTGCTCATGCTGATCAAGGTTTCATTTATTCCCGCTTTACCAACCCTACGGTCAGCATGTTTCAAGATCGATTAGCTGCCTTAGAGGGTGGTGAGGCTTGCATAGCCACTTCCTCTGGAATGGCTGCAATTTTGACAATGGCAATGTCTCATCTACAGGCGGGTGACCATGTGGTCTGCTCTCGCTCTGTTTTTGGAGCAACGATCCAACTATTTAGCAATATCCTTGGACGCTTTGGCATCACCACTACCTATGTAGATTTGTCCAATACCAAGGCTTGGCAAGATGCTGTCCAAGAGAACACTAAACTGTTTTATTTAGAAACACCATCCAACCCTTTGACTGAGATTGCAGATATCAGAGCGATTTCTAAAATTGCGAAGAAAGCTAAAGCGCTTTTTGCAGTGGATAACTGCTTTTGCACCCCAGCACTTCAAAGGCCTCTAGCATTAGGCGCTGACGTGGTAATTCATTCAGCCACTAAGTATCTTGATGGTCAAGGCCGCGTTGTTGGTGGTGCAATTGTGGGTAGCAATGATTTCATTATGGGTAAAGTATTTCCCTATGTGAGAACGGCTGGCCCAACACTTTCAGCGTTTAATGCCTGGGTATTTCTAAAGGGTTTAGAGACTCTAGAGCTACGTATGAAGCAACAAAGTGCAAATGCTTTGGCTATTGCGCAGTGGTTAGAAAAACAAGCTGGTGTTGAGCGCGTTTATCATCCCGGCCTAAAGTCTCATCCGCAGCATACGCTGGCTAAGCGACAGCAAAAAGCGGGTGGCGCCATTCTTTCCTTCACGCTGAAGGGTGGAAAGCGGGCTGCGTTTAAGCTCATTAATCAAACTAAGCTTTGCTCCATTACAGCAAACCTTGGTGACACTCGTACCACCATTACCCATCCAGCAACAACTACGCATTGCCGAGTAAGTCCGGAAGCTCGTAAAGCTGCTGGCATTACTGATGGCTTAGTTCGTATTGCTGTTGGCCTTGAGAGTGTTGTCGACCTAAAGAATGATCTTATTGGTGGGCTGAAAAAGTAAATGGGATTTAGTGACGCAACCCAGTTCTGGAATGAACGTTTTGATAAAGAGGAATTTATCTTTGGCAAAGCGCCAAACGAGTATCTGGTTGAGCAATCAAATCGATATTTAGAGCTGGGAAACTCGATCCTTTGTATTGCTGATGGGGAGGGGCGTAACGGCGTCTGGCTTGCAAAGCAGGGGATGCGAGTTACAGCTTTCGATGTTTCAGATATTGCGCTCGCTAAGGCGAAAAAATTTGCAGCGGATAATCAAGTAAGCATTCAGCACTCTCTTTGCGATACCGATGGGTTTGATTGGCAATCCAATTCATATGACGCAGTGATTGGGATCTTTATTCAGTTTGCAGATCCAGCAATGCGTTCAAGGATTTTCCATCAAGTGCATCAAGCCCTAAAGCCTGGTGGCATCTTTATCTTGCAGGGCTATACGCCCAAACAATTGGAATACAAAACTGGTGGGCCATCGTTGATAGATCATCTCTATACAGAAGAAATAATTCATGATCTTGCTAAAGGATTTGAGATTCTGGATCTGCGTTCTTACGAGAAGGACTTATCCGAGGGCGTTAGACACGCTGGTATGTCCGCTTTACTTGGCTTGACAGCGAGAAAGTAATACCTTTTAAGTGGACTCTTGAAATCTTCTGGGGTCATTAATTGGTCGTAGGGGCATGATGTGAATTTGCTGTCCGTCCAACTCAATATGCATCTGAGCCCCAAACTCCAAACAAAGCCTTTTCACTTCAGCGCTCGATGCTTCCCATTCAATTGAGTTGATGCTGTTTTGAACTTTAAATTGAATCACTGCAATTTGCCCTAAGCCACTTATTTTTTCAACTGTTGCTGGCACGCTCGTATTAGATGGTGAGGTGTGCACACTTAATCCGCTTTGAGGTATCACCCACGCCACCCGAACGTTAGCTGGAATCTTGCCCTTATCGGCAACGTTGAAAGATTGCACGCAACCATCCCAACTAAGAGCACCTGCATTGAATACCCCGTGGAACATATTGCTAATACCAACCAGTTCAGCGACGCGAGCGTTTCGTGGTTTTTGAAACAACACTTGTGGGGCTGCTGTTTGCAATCCAATACCCCTATCAATGACGGTGATGGAGTCAGCCAGCAAATCCGCCTCTCTCAAGTCATGGGTGACTAGCAGGATGGGAATATTTAAGTCTTTTCGTAGATCTGCAAGCGTCTTATAAAGACCTTGTCTCGTTGGTGTATCGATGGCTGAAAAAGGCTCATCTAGTAACAAGATCTTTGGCTTTCTTGCTAAAGCCCTAGCTAGAGCAACCCGTTGTTGTTGCCCTCCAGACAATTGATGTGGCATGCGATCCACCAATTCTGCAATCCCCATTCTATCCAACCAATCTGCAGCAATTGATTTTCGCTCGGTTGAAGTGAGCCCTGAATTTTGGAGGGGTATGCAGACATTATCAATGGCTGAAAGATGTGGAAAAAGGGCGTATTGCTGGAACAAAAAACCACAAGAGCGTTGAGCTGCGGAAAGCGATTTAGATATACCTCTTAGAGCATCACCCTCAAACCAAATTTCTGAGTCGCACTCAATTTTTCCAGAGCTAGGTTGTCGAAGACCGGCAATGGTTCTTAATACGGTTGTTTTTCCACTTCCCGAAGGTCCAACGAGTGCATGTAATCCGCCCGGGATGCATTCCAGATTGATTTGGATGGGCATTGGTAGATTTTGACTTAATTTAACCTTGAGCATTACGATCTATCTCTTTGACTTATGGGGACATTACGTCCAAAGAGTCCATAAGAAATTGCAATGGCCACTAATGAGATGCCTAGCAGCAGCAAGGAGAGTGAACCAGCGCCTGCAGTATCAAAGCTCTGTACCTTGTCATAAATTGATATTGAAACTGTTTTTGTTTCTCCAGGGATGGCGCCGCCAACCATCAGAACGACGCCGAATTCACCTAAGGTATGCGCAAAGGTTAGTACCCCTGCACTAATAATGCCTCGCCACGCTAGCGGAAGCTCAATCAATCTAAATATTTGCCAATTACTTAAGCCGCTAACTTGAGCTGCCTCACGAATCTCTGGGTTGATGGCTTCAAACGCTCTTTGTATGGGTTGAATTGCAAACGGCAAGTTAACAATTAAAGAAGCTATCAAAATTCCAAAGAATGAGAAAACCAAAGGAATTCCAAAAAAACTCTTACCCCCAAAGCCCACTAGAAAATAGTAGCCCAGTACCGTTGGAGGGAGCACTAAGGGGAGTGCTAATGAGGCCTCTACCCAAGGGCGAGCTCTATCTAAGCTCAATAATCTGTGCGCCACCCAAATCCCGAAGGGAAGAATGAGGGCAACAGTCCAAAAAGCGAGTTTTATAGAGAGAAAAATTGCATCAATATCCATTATTTTTCATTGTATTGTCTTTATGGTCAGGGTATCCCACTATATAAAGATTTCAAGATTGCGTATTAAATATGCACATATACGCATATATGAATAATTATGATGAAAAGTAAATTAAAGGTAAAAAAAGCAGTGAGTAACCTTTCTCCAGGCACCATGGAAGAGGTATTTGCTCGTGTCGCTGCTTATTTCAATGTCCTATCCGAGCCATCGCGCCTACGCATCATGTATGCGGTTTGTAGCGGTGAAAAGTCTGTTTCCGAGGTTGTTGAGTTATGCGGCTCCAGCCAGGCTAATGTATCACGTCATCTTGCCGCATTGCACAAAGCGGGGATTTTATTGAGACGCAAAGTAGGAGCCACTGTTTTTTATTCTATTGCAGACAACGCAACAGTAGAGATGTGTCAAACAGTATGCACAAAGATTGCCGAGAGCTTGCATTAATTTTGAATAGCTATTCATCCAAGTAGAGACCACATGACCAAAAAACAAATAGAGATTAGCGCACAAGATATCTGCGCTGTCGAAAAGCCCAGTAATCGGGCACGTCTAGTTAAGGCGCCTGAGCATTTCATTTCTCAAGAGCTGATTGCCGATATCAATGCCAATGGCTTAGATGAAAATCGTCGTGGTTTTTTACGAAAAGGCTTTATGTCAGCTCTAGGTGGTGCCACTGCTGGCCTTGTTACTCCACTTGCTATGGCTTCGGGAGAGGGTGACCCTGCTATTCTTGAAAAGCAAGAGTGGCAAACCACCCTTGGTAAAAATGTAGCAACAATGCCTTATGGTATTCCTTCTATCTACGAGTCAAACCTGATTCGTCGCGAGTCTCCAGGTTTGACGCGCATATCAGCAGCTTCGGTTGCTTTTACCCCGCTTCAAGGTTTGTTTGGCACGATTACTCCAAATGGATTGCATTTCGAGCGTCATCATCAGGGTTGGTACAACCTGAATCCTGAAACGCACCGCTTGATGATTAATGGTTTGGTAAAAAATCCACGTGTTTTTACGATGAATGATTTGATGCGCTTGCCTTCGGTTTCACGCACACACTTTATTGAGTGCGGCGCCAATACGGGATTGGAATGGGGTAACGTCGCCGTTCCTACAGTTCAGTACACGCACGGCATGTTATCTTGCTGTGAATTCACTGGTGTACCCCTAAAGGTGTTGCTAGAAGAGTGCGGTGCCGACCTAAAAAAAGGCAAGTACATGTTGGCTGAAGGCGGTGATGGCTCGGGAATGACCCGTACCATTAATCTCGAGAGTTGCCTGAATGACACTATTGTTGCCTGGGCCATGAATGGTGAGATGTTGCGCCCAGAAAATGGCTTCCCATTGCGCTTGGTTGTACCGGGTGTTCAGGGTGTAAGTTGGGTTAAATGGTTACGTCGCCTTGAAGTGGGTGATGCACCCTGGAATTCAAAGGATGAGGCGGTTCACTATATTGAATTGATGCCTAATGGCGATCATCGTCAATACGCCTCCATTCAAGAGTGTAAATCCGTTATTACCACTCCCTCAGGTGGACAGCAACTGCTGGATAAAGGTTTCTATAACGTGAGTGGGATGGCTTGGTCTGGCCGTGGAAAAATTACTCGTGTAGATGTTTCTTTTGATGGCGGCAATAACTGGCGTACAGCCCGTTTAGAAACTCCTATTCTCACCAAGTCCATCACCCGCTTCAATATTGATTGGGTCTGGGATGGTTCGCCATCAATCATGCAATCGAGAGCAATGGATGATACGGGCTACATTCAACCCTCGATCAAGACACTCCGCAATGTACGTGGTACCAGATCGATTTATCACAATAATGCAATTCAATCATGGAAATTGGATTCAAATGGCGAGGTGAGTAATGTTCAAGTTGGATAAATACTGTGTTCACCTAGGATTTGCGGCATTCATCGCTATTAGTGCACAAGCATCATTTGCACAATCTGGATCAGCCAAATTTCCTGGTATTGGTAGGGTAGCAACCCCTGCAGAAGTTGCAGCTTGGGATATCGATGTGCGTCCAGACTTCAAGGGACTTCCGAAGGGTTCTGGCTCTGTTGAAAAAGGTCAAGTAATTTGGGAGGCGAAATGCGCTAGTTGTCACGGTACCTTTGGTGAGTCCAATGAAATCTTTACCCCCATCGCTGGTGGTACATCCATTGACGATGTGAAGACAGGACGAGTTGCTTCACTATTGGACATGAAGCAGCCGCAGAGAACCACCTTGATGAAGGTTTCTACGGTTTCAACTTTATGGGATTACATCTTTCGCGCGATGCCATGGAATGCTCCAAGATCATTAACGCCTGACGATACTTATGCGGTGCTTGCTTTTATTCTCAGCTTGGGAGAGATTGTTCCAGATGATTATGTTCTGAGTGATAAAAATATTGCTGATGTCAAAATGCCAAACCGTAACGGCATGACGACTAAACATGGTTTCTGGAATGTAAAAGATAAGCCAGATGTCAATGGCAATAACTGCATGCACAACTGCGTTCCATTTGTGCAAATTGGCTCCACGTTGCCGGACTTTGCTAGAGATGCGCATGGCAATATTGCAGAGCAAAATCGTTTATACGGCCCTTATCGCGGCGCTGATACTACAAAGCCTCCAGTACAACAATTACCTGGTACTTCAGGCGAGGGTTTGGCTCACGCAGCAGATACTCATGCAGCGGCCTCAAAAGGCCCTGCAGCGCTCTTTAAAAATGAGAACTGTTCTGCATGCCATGCACCAAATGCGAAACTTGTTGGCCCCTCAATTGCGGATATATCCAGGAAATATGAAGGACAGAGTGCTGCTTTGGATAAGTTAATGGCAAAGGTCAAATCTGGGGGTGCTGGTGTGTGGGGGTCTATTCCAATGCCACCGCAGTCCCAATTGTCGGATGAGGACCGCAAGACTTTGGTATCTTGGGTGTTATCTGGTGGTAAATGATATAAATTTGGCTGTTTATTGTAGGTTTTGAAGCAAAATAGCTCATGTAAGTAGATAAAGATTAATAAAGGAGTTTTTATGAATCAGCAGCGTCGCAGTCTATTGAAGTATTCAGCAGTATTTGGTCTGATGGCCTCAACCGGCCTCATTAGCGTAGCGCAAGCACAAGAGTGGAATAAAGCCGCATTTGAAGGCAAGAGTCTTGATGATGTTTTCAAAATTCTGGGCGCTGGTAGCTCAGACAAATCATCGGCCGTTACTTTAAATGCCCCTGATATTGCTGAAAATGGCGCAGTAGTTCCCGTCGGAATTACAACAACATTAAAAGCTGAGCAAATGGCTATTTTGGTTGAAAAGAATCCGAGTGCGTTAGCTGCTCAATTCTTTATTCCTGCAGGCACTGACTCTTTCGTAACTACCCGCATCAAGATGGGTCAAACATCTAATGTTTATGCTTTAGTAAAGGCTGACGGTAAATGGAATATGGCCGTTAAAGAAGTCAAGGTAACACTCGGTGGTTGCGGCGGGTAATTCCGGCACAAGTAAATAGACATAATTCATTTATACATAGAATAAAAGAGGAACAAAATGGCTGATCCAATGCGCGTAAGAGCTGCTGAAAATGGCGGTACTGTAGATGTAAAAATTTTGATGAAACATGACATGGAATCCGGTCAGCGTAAAGACGCATCCGGTAAAACTATTCCGGCCTGGTTTATCAGCACCATCAATGTAAAAGCCAACGCCAAAGATGTATTTAATGGTCAATTTGGTCCGGCGGTGTCCAAGGACCCTTTTTTGAACTTTAAGTACAAGGGCGCTAAAGGCGACAAGATCACCGTTACTTGGATTGATAGTAAAGGTGACAAGCGTACTGATGAAGCAACTGCTTCTTAATTGTTTTTGCTTTAATAATTCTTCACCGCCTCCGTGGTTCTGAAAGGGTAGGAAATGCAGCGTAAATTGACCTTAGGGTTAGCTACTGGTTTAGTAGCAACTTTATTAACAATGACATCTTTGGTGTTCGCACAAAAAAGTGCTACAGACGATATTGCTAAATATCGCGAGATGATTGCTGATGGCAACCCCTCAGAACTCTATGAGGCAGCCGGTGAAGAATTATGGAAAAAACCAGTTGGACCTAAAAATGCGACTCTTGAGAAATGCAATTTAGGTTTAGGGCCTGGTGTGGTGAAGGGTGCTGCAGCGCAGTTGCCACGCTACTTCAAGGATACCAATAAAGTGCAAGATCTCGAATCTCGCTTAATGACCTGTATGCAAGTGTTGCAAGGCCGAGATCCACAAGAAATGATTGATGCGCCATTCCAAAAGGGTCCTAAGAAGGATATGGAGGCAATTGTTGCTTATGTTGTAACACTATCTAAAGGCGACAAGATTCAAGTTAGCACAGCGCATCCAAAAGAAAAAGAGATGTATGACCTGGGTAAACGCGCCTTCTTTTTCCAAGGTGGACCAATGGACTTTTCTTGTGCTTCATGCCATGGCGAAAATGGCAAGCGCATTCGCTTACAAGACCTTCCAAATATCACAGAGCAAAAGGGTGCCGCTTTCGGTTGGGGCTATTGGCCCGCTTATCGCGTTTCTAGTGGCCAGTTTTGGACGATGCAGCAGCGTTTAAATGACTGCTATCGCCAGCAACGCTTCCCGTTCCCAATCTATGGTTCGGATGTGACTATTGCCCTTTCAATGTATATGGCAAAGAATGCTAATGGCGGCACAGTTGAAACCCCCGGCTTAAAGCGTTAATGGATAAGAGATAACGATTATGAAAATTACACACCTAAAACAACTCTTAGCTATTTCTGGATTAATTTTCGCGCTAGGTTTTGTTCAATCATCGGCACTAGCTCAGCAGAAAAACGATCCCAAATTTAATAAGATGATGCAGGATAGCTTTAAATCCGAAGGCATTGCAGGCTTGAATCGAATTGATCAAGATGCGACGCAGAAGTTCTGCTCAGACCCTCAGTTTGCCAACAGCAAGAAGGGAGAAGCTATGCGCGAGAAAATCCAGAAGATGAATATGGACTCAATAAAGCAACCCTCTGATGGCAAGTACATCGGGGACTGGAAAAATGGTGAGAAGATCGCTCAAAGTGGTCGTGGCGCTACTTGGACCGATACCGCTGAAACGCCTATCGGCGGCGGTTGTTACAACTGTCACCAAATCGACCCTAAAGAAATTTCATATGGAACGATTGGCCCATCACTGACTGGCTACGCTAAATTGCGTGGCTATTCTAAGGAAGTGGTTACCTATACATGGAACAGAATTAATAATGCAAAGGCTTATAACGCCTGTAGCAATATGCCGCGAATTGCCCATTTCAAACTCCTGAATGAGCAACAAATACAGGATGTCATGGCTCTATTGCTTGATCCAGAATCACCCGTGAATAAATAACAGATTAAAACGGGCCGAAAGGCCTGTTTTCTTAAGGGAAATAATATGTCTTTAAATCGCCGTGAATTTTTACAGGCATTGGCCATTGCCTCTGCTGGTGGCATGAGTTTGCAATCCAATTTCGCTGGTGCGCAAAGTACTGCGCAAAAATTCTATGATTTACCTAAGTTCGGTAACGTGCATTTCTTGCACTTTACCGATTGCCATGCCCAGCTTTTACCGATTTACTTTCGCGAGCCAAATGTGAATCTAGGTATCGGCGCCCAGGATGGCAAGACACCACACTTAGTTGGAGAATACTTTCTTAAGGCAAATGGTATTGCAGCCGGTACTCGTGATGCCCATGCATTTACCTACTTGGATTATGTGGCCGCCGCACAGAACTACGGCAAGATGGGTGGCTTTGCACATATGGCTACCCTCATTAAGCAAATGAAAGCAAGTCGTCCAGGAGCTTTGTTATTAGATGGTGGCGACACATGGCAGGGTTCCGGTACGGCGCTCTGGACTAACGGTCAGGACATGGTTGATGCCGCTTTGTTATTGGGTGTTGATGTGATGACGCCTCATTGGGAAATGACTTTGGGTGAAAAGCGTGTCATGGAGATTGTCAATGGCGATTTCAAAGGTAAAGTATCTTTCATTGCTCAGAATATCAAGACAGCAGACTTCGGTGATTCTGTATTCAATCCCTATGTAATGAAAGTGCAAAACGGAATTCAGGTCGCCATCATTGGTCAAGCCTTCCCGTACACACCCATTGCTAATCCGCGTTACTTTACCCCTGACTGGACTTTTGGAATTCAAGAAGAGAATCTACAAAAGACCATCAATGAAGTGAAGTCAAAGGGCGCAAAAGTCGTTGTCTTGTTATCTCATAACGGCATGGACGTTGATTTAAAGATGGCCTCACGCGTGACAGGTCTTGATGCAATTATGGGTGGACATACACATGATGGGGTGCCTATTCCCGTCAAGGTTAAGAATTCGGGTGGAGTTACCTTGGTAACCAATGCTGGCTCAAATAGCAAATTTTTGGGCGTCCTAGATTTTGATGTGAAGGGCGGTAAGCCGGTTGATTTCCGATATAAGCTCTTTCCAATATTCTCGAATCTGATTCCAGCAGATCCTGCCATGAATAGGCTGATTGCTAAAGTTAGAGCGCCATACGAAACAAGGCTCAACGAAAAATTAGCCACTACAGATGCTCTCTTATATCGTCGTGGTAATTTCAATGGCAGCTTTGACCAGTTAATCTTGGACGGCCTGATGGCTCAGAAGAATGCAGAAATTGCTTTCTCGCCAGGATTCCGCTGGGGAACTAGTTTGTTGCCGGGACAAGTCATTACACGTGAAAACTTGCTAGATCAAACTGCCATCACCTATCCATACACTACGGTCACCAATATGACTGGTGAAACTATTAAGACTATTCTTGAGGATGTTGCCGATAACCTATTTAATCCTGATCCGTATTATCAGCAGGGTGGTGACATGGTTCGCGTGGGCGGCATGCAATATACGATCGATCCAGTTGCATCTATAGGTAAGCGCATTAGTGATATGCGCTTGAATGGCAAAGATATTGATCCAAATAAAACTTATAAAGTAGCAGGTTGGGCCCCGGTAAGTGAGGAGGCGAGAAATGCTGGTGGTGAACCAATTTGGGATGTGATCGAAAGACACTTACGTGATGTAAAGGTTGTCAAAGCAGTCAAGCTTAACGAGCCAATGATTAAGGGTGTAAAAAATAATCCTGGAATGGTTTCCCTATGAAAAAGATCTTTCAACTCGTTGCAGCACTTGCATTGACTTCTTTAACGACTTTCTTGAGCCCAGCTATTGCTGCGGCACCGACAGAGGTGGTCTATCACATTGATGATGCTGAAACTCAAGGCATTAAGGGATTGCGAAATATTCGCAATCATTTGGATGTTGCACCTCAAACTAAGATTATTGTGGTGATGCATGCGAATGGTGTAGACATCATGATGGAGGGTGTAAAAGATAAAAAGAATGGGATTGAATATGCCCCCTTAGTTGGCGCATTAAAGTCACGAGGCGTGCGTTTTGAGGTTTGTGAAATTACTTTAAAAAATCGCAACCTTAAGAAAGATCAATTTACCCTTGATGCTGACTTTACGCCTTCTGGAGTTGTCAGGGTTGCGGATCTTCAATACCAAGATCATTTTGCCTATATCAAACCGTAAATGAAACTTGTTGGGAGGTCTTGGGTGGGCGCCGCTCTTCAGCGCCTCTTTTTTGTAGGTCTGCTATCTCAGTTTGCATTCATCTCCTCGGTGAATGCCGCAGACGACCTGCTTCTCAATCCCATTCAGGTTGCGCCCCATACGTATTTTGTTCGAGGCCTGCCTGAGATGGGCAGCAGTCAAAATCAGAACTTCATTTCAAATGCTGGCTTTGTCATTACCCCTAAGGGCGTTGTCGTTGTTGATGCACTGGGCTCCCCAGTGATTGCCAAAAAGCTCATTTCTGAAATAAAAAAACTCACCCCTCAAAAGGTTGTGGCTGTGATCGTCACGCACTATCATGCTGACCATATTTATGGGTTGCAAGAATTTAAAAATATCGGCGCCAAGATCTATGCTCAGAATCAAGGTATCAGCTACCTTGCCTCAGAAACTGCCAAGCAGAGATTAATCGCTTCACGCATTGACTTTGCCCCCTGGGTTAATTCCAATACCAGGTTGATTGCAGCGGATGTCTGGATAGACCAAAACTACACATTGACTGTGGGTGGGGTGGATTTCAAAATAAGCCGAGTAGGTCCAGCCCATGCACCAGAGGATTTAATGATTTACATTCCCTCGGAAGATGTTCTCTTTGCTGGGGATTTGGTATTTCGTGGTCGGATACCCTTTGTTGGGAACGCAGATAGCAATGGTTGGCTCTCGGCCCTCGATCGGATTGAGCGCATCAATCCCAAAATTGTTATTCCTGGGCATGGCAATTACTCCACCCATCCAGCCGAGGATATTGCCTTTACTCGAGATTATTTAAAGTATTTGAGGGTCTCAATGTCACCGGCAGCTGTAAACCTGGATCCTTTTGATGAGGCCTACCAGCACACCGACTGGTCTGAATATGATGGAATGCCCTTATTTAAGGCTGCCAATCGAATGAATGCCTACAATGTCTATCTCTCAATTCAGTCCGAATAAGGCAGATTTGTCATCTGGGCTTTAAAATAGCGCTTTACTTGGCTAAATGACTGATTTCAAATGAAATTACCACTGTTAAAGCTTTTTCTGGCCCTTAGTGCGCTGTTTGGTGCGCATGTGTCAGCATATGCTACGCCGGATGTTGTCAATGGTAAGAAAATCGATCAACAAAAATGTTACACATGCCATGCCAAAAAATCTGGTTTTGGCAATGGCGACATGATCTACACCCGTGGCGATAGCAAAGTAAAAGATTTACAGAATTTAAAATCTATGGTGGCGATGTGTAATACGGAGTTACGCCTTGATCTATTTCCTGAGGATGAGGCCGATGTGGCGGCCTTTCTGAATAAACAGTTTTACAAATTTAAATAATTATTCATTAGAGAATTTTATATATGGATGCGGTAGATATTTCCTCTCTTAGCAAGGCTGTTTTATTGGCTACCTTGGCTATTACATTTTTGCTTGGTGCAGTGATGCAGAAGACTGGATTTTGCAGCATGGGTGCTATTTCTGATATTTTCATCATGTCAAGTTGGGACAGGTTAAAGCAGTGGTTCTTGGCAATCGGAGTTGCGATTATTGGTTTTGCGCTGATGTCCTATTTTGGACTAATTGACCCACTCAAAAGTATGTACACCAACAGTAAGTTCTTGTGGCTTTCCACCACAGTGGGAAGCATCTTGTTTGGATTTGGCATGGTTCTTGCTTCTGGCTGTGGAAGTAAGACTTTGGTCCGTATTGGTGGTGGAAACCTAAAGTCGGTCATCGTATTTATGGTGCTGGGCCTTTCTGCTTATATGACTATGAAAGGCTTTCTCGGAGTCATTCGAATCAATACATTGGATTCGGTATTTATTGCCCTAAATACTCCGCAAGATTTACCAAGTATTTTGAGTCCAATCACTGGGATTGCTCGTAATAATTTGCACCTTGCCATAGGTTTTCTGGTCGGCCTTGCTTTTATTGGGTACGCGCTTGCTAGCAAAGCTTTTTGGACGGCAGAAAACCTCTTTGCAGGCATCTTTGTTGGTCTAGCGATTTGTGCAGTATGGTGGGTCTCAGGTAGCTTAGGTTATGTTGCAGAAGACCCCAATACCTTAGAAGAGGTCTTTCTACTTACCAACTCAGGCCGCATGGAAAGTCTTTCCTTTGTTGCCCCCTATGCCTATTCATTAGACTGGTTAATGATGTATAGCGATACCTCAAAGGTCATCACTGTTGGTATCGCCGCTGTTGTTGGGATGATCTCGGGCTCTGCCTGCGTGAGTTTATTAACCAAGTCATTTCGTTGGGAAAGTTTCCGTAACTCAGAAGATACCGCGAACCATTTAATCGGCGCAAGCTTAATGGGTTTTGGTGGTGTAACAGCGCTGGGCTGTACTGTTGGACAGGGTCTTAGTGGTATTTCTACCTTGGCGATTGGTTCACTATTGGCGCTTCCTGGATTTATTTTTGGCGCCTATTTAGCTTTGCGTTACTTGCAATTGCGTCTTGCTCCTAACCCCTGCAGTTAACTTAGAAAGTAATTAGACGATATGCAGATTGATTGGTTGGCATTCACACCTGGACCAGCCTTGCTAGGCGGAGCCTTATTGGGCGCATCCGCCGCCTTGTACATTATTTTGCACGGCCGCATTCTGGGTATTAGCGGAATTGTCTCTGGAATGCTGAAGCCAAAAATAGGTGACTGGAGTTGGCGCTTCAGCCTTGTTCTTGGAATTTTCAGCGCACCTTTGTGGGCTATCCTATTTTTTGATTTACATGCCATTCAGGTCATTGACGCAGGTTGGCCCGCTATTGTCATAGCTGGTTTATTGGTCGGATTTGGTTCGCAGTATGGCTCTGGATGCACAAGTGGTCACGGTATCTGCGGACTCTCACGTCTTTCACCTAGATCGATGATTGCAACCCTGGCTTTTATGTTGTCTGGCTTTGTGATGGTCTTTGTCATTCGCCATGTGTTGGGCCTATAAATCATGAAGCGATATTTCAGTTTGTATAGCCAATACTTCATTGGCGTTTTGTTTGGCTTGGGTCTGATTATTTCTGGCATGAGTAATCCGCAAAAGATTCTCAACTTCTTGGATATCACTGGAAACTGGGATCCATCCTTGATTTTTGTGATGGCTGGGGCGGTATTAGTCGGTTTAGCGGGTTTTTATATTGTCTCCAAAAGAATGGAGTCTTTTTTTGGTGGAGCCTTATTGCTTCCAACTCGCAAAGATATCACTAAGCCCTTAGTCATCGGGAGCCTAATTTTTGGTGCGGGTTGGGGTATTGCTGGCTTTTGTCCTGGCCCAGCGATTGTTGCTGTTGGTGCTGGCCAGCTCAAGGCGCTAGTTTTTGTCTTGGCAATGCTTGCTGGTATGGCCATCTGCAATCGCTTCTTTACCGGCCATAAATAACGCTCTGATTTAGAATTCAGGCTATTACTTTTTACCTACCGATTACCTATTGAGGTTTAGATGAGTCTTCCTATTGCTTGCCATAACGACCAATTTGGCACTCTTGGTCAAATCGATGCTAGTCACTTGGCTGAGATTGCAAAACAAGGCTACAAGAGTGTGATTAATAATCGCCCCGACTTTGAGGGTGGACCTAGTCAACCAAGTAATGCAGAAATTCAGGCGCAAGCTGAAGCGCTTGGCTTGAACTATGCCTATTTACCGGTAATTCCCGGTGCATTTACTCAAGATCAAGTGGTGGAGATGGCTCGCTTACTCAAAACAATGCCAGGCCCAATTTTGGCCTTTTGTCGCTCCGGGGCACGCTCTACGAACCTGTATCACATGGCTTTACAAGTTCGCTAATCGAACAATGGTTTGCTGATGCGCATTGAGATCCCAACCGAGAAAAAGTTTGTTCATGAAATGATCATGCCGATTCGTTGGGGTGATATGGATGCGTATGGCCACGTCAATAACACAGTGTATTTTCGTTACATGGAGCAGGCTAGGGTGGAGTGGATTACTTCACTCGGGTATAGCGTTTCACCGGGTGAAGAGTCCATGCTCATGATTAATGGATTTTGTAACTTCCATCAACAGCTGAGCTATCCGGGCGAGCTAATCCTAAAAACCTATATTGGCAATATTGGCCGCTCTAGTCTAGATGTTTATACCAGCATGGCTCTAACTTCAGATCCAGGGGCAATAGCCGCTGTTGGCGGTGCCACAATGGTGTGGGTTGATCTCCACTCTGGAAAATCTACTCCATGGCCAGATCATGTCCTTAGTAAGCTGCGTTAGGATATTTTTTGCAACCCAGTAACCCACCTATTTTTAGCATTGAGAAGCTGTCTTCATCTCTTCATAAGTTTGACGCGATTATTGATGTTCGTTCTCCAGCGGAGTTCGCTCTTGATCATATTCCTGGCTCAATAAACTTACCTGTTTTGAGTAATGAAGAGCGTATTGAGATTGGGACTCTATATAAACAAGTTTCTCCATTTGCCGCCAAGAAATTAGGGGCTGCCTATGTTTCGAGAAACATTGCCCAGCATTTAGAGAGCGTTCTACTGGATTTTCCTAGAGAGTGGCGCCCGCTTATTTACTGTTGGCGCGGTGGAGAGCGTAGTGGGGCGTTTACACATATCCTCAATCGCATTGGCTGGAAAGCGATGCAGTTAGAGGGTGGCTATCAAGGCTTTAGACGTGTCGTGATTGATGGCCTTAATCAAGCGGCGAAAGATTTTTCTTTCCAAGTGATTGCAGGGATGACTGGGAGCGGTAAAACACGCATTCTTCAAGAGATTGGAGCTCTTGGCGAGCAGATCCTGGATCTTGAGGGTCTAGCTATTCATCGTGGCTCGGTATTGGGGAATGAACCAAATGCTGAACAGCCTTCGCAAAAATGCTTTGAAACAAACTTATGGAATGCCTTCAACTCTCTGGATCCTTCGCGGATAGTCTTTGTTGAGTCCGAAAGTAAAAAGGTGGGGGGCTTGCATATACCTGACGCCTTGATGGAGTGTATTCGCAATGGTCAGTGTATTGAGCTTCGTTCTAGCACCAAGACCCGAGTGTCTTGGCTATTGCGCGAGTATCAGCACTTCCTATTGAGTCCCGAAACCTTTAAAGACAAACTTAGTTTGTTGACATCACGTTACGGAAAAGTGCAAATTGAAAAATGGCATGAATCCATTGATCGGGGGGAGTTTGGAGCGTTGGTGGAAGAATTGCTCGTTATGCATTACGACCCTTCTTACCAATCCTCAATCGTACGTAACTTTCCAGGGTATTGCGAAGATCATTACGTAGAACTGCAGGGTGATAGTGATGAGGCCTTTGCTATCGCAGCAAAGGACCTGATCACTAAGGTCAAAACTTCACTGTAGATCTAGCTAAAAGCTTGAATACCCGTTTGCGCACGACCCAAAATCAGGGCGTGAATATCATGAGTACCTTCATAGGTATTGACGACCTCCAGATTCAGCATATGGCGTATAACGCCGTACTCATCTGATATACCATTTCCACCGTGCATGTCTCTCGCTAGGCGAGCTACATCTAATGACTTGCCACAAGAATTGCGCTTCATCATGGAGGTAATTTCAGGGGCAGCAGTACCTTCGTCTTTCATGCGACCCAAACGCAAGCAGCCCTGGAGGGCAAGCGTAATTTCCGTTTGCATATCAGCCAATTTTTTCTGAATCAGTTGATTCGCTGCTAGTGGGCGATCAAATTGCTTGCGATCCATGGTGTATTGACGCGCTGCATACCAGCACCACTCGGCAGCGCCGAGAGTGCCCCAAGCAATCCCATATCGCGCTGAGTTCAGGCAAGTAAATGGTCCTTTAAGGCCAGTGATTTCTGGGAATTCATTTTCAGCGGGTACAAAGACCTCATCCATGACGATTTCACCGGTAATAGAGGCTCTTAAGCCCATCTTGCCACTGATCTTGGGAGCAGTTAAGCCCTTCATGCCCTTTTCTAGGATGAAGCCTCTGATCAAGCCTTCATCATTCTTGGCCCATACGACAAATACATCTGCAATTGGGGAGTTCGATATCCACATCTTTGAGCCAGTTAAAGAAAAGCCGCCTGGAACTGTTTTGGCCCTAGTAATCATGCCGCCCGCATCAGAGCCGTAATTAGGCTCAGTTAAGCCAAAGCAACCAATCCACTCACCGCTAGCTAACTTGGGAAGGTATTTTTGTTTTTGGGCTTCACTACCGAATTCGTTGATGGGGACCATCACCAGGGAAGATTGAACACTCATCATGGAGCGGTAGCCAGAGTCAACGCGTTCAATCTCTCGAGCGATCAATCCATAGGAAACATAATTGAGATTTGCGCCGCCGTATTGCTCAGGAATGGTGATGCCAAGAAGGCCCAACTCTCCCATTTCACGGAAGATGGCTGGATCAGTTGTTTCATTGCGAAATGCGTCATGAATTCGAGGCATGAGGCGCCCTTGAGCGTATTCAGCGGCTGCATCGCGAATCATGCGCTCTTCTTCGGTCAATTGAGTGTCGAGGAGTAGGGGGTCTGCCCAGTTAAAACTAGCTTTACTCATTGATTTCGATAATCCTATTTAAGTTGTTCATTCGCACCCTGTGAAATTCCAGAAATGCAGATATTCTTCTTTCTATTATCCATTTTTTCTCGGGTTCATGGACACAACAATAAGACACCATCGCTATTACGACTTGATATTGGCTGCTTTTGTTGTGGTCTTGTTATGTTCTAACTTTATTGGGGCTGGTAAGGCTGCGGAGATTGAGCTGCCGTATTTTGGCAGGGTGATCTTCGGTGCTGGGATTCTATTTTTTCCCATCTCTTACTTTTTTGGTGACATCCTGACTGAGGTCTACGGCTATGCCTATGATCGTCGGGCTGTTTGGGCGGGTTTTACCGCGCTAGCCTTTGCTGCCATCATGGCTCAAATCGTGATTGCATTGCCGGTTGCTCCTGGCTCCTATATGGCAAATTATCAACAGGGAATGGAGACTGTATTTGGCAACTCCTGGCGCATCGCGCTAGCCTCCATGATTGCATTTTGGAGTGGTAGTTTTGTGAACAGTTTTACGCTTGCCAAAATGAAGATTTTGACCCGGGGGCGATTTCTGTGGATGAGAACAATCGGATCAACCGCTACCGGAGAGTTGGTTGACTCCTCCTTGTTCTATATGCTGGCTTTTTACGGACTTTGGCCTCTGAATGAGGTTCTTGCAGTAGCTGCCTCTCAATATCTACTGAAAACAGCCTGGGAGGTTCTGGCAACTCCCTTGACCTATTGGGTCGTTGGCTTCCTAAAGCGCAAGGAAAGCCAGGATTACTATGATATTCACACGAATTTCAGCCCATTTAAGTTAAAAGTCTAGTTCCAAGGGCTTTTTCGGCTGCAAACCGTTAAAATATCGTTCTTTGATGCAAAACCTGCATCCGCACCCAAGAATTTGAATATCAGAAAGTAAGAACCCATCCGTGTTGTCAGCATCCAATATCACTATGCAGTTTGGGGCAAAACCCCTGTTTGAAAATATTTCCGTTAAATTCGGCGGCGGCAATCGCTACGGCTTGATTGGCGCCAATGGTTGCGGCAAGTCAACTTTCATGAAGATTCTTGGCGGTGAGCTAGAGCCTAGCAGCGGTAATGTGAGTCTAGACCCAGGGATTCGTTTGGGTAAGTTGCGACAGGATCAATTCGCTTACGAAGATCAGCGCGTGCTAGATGTTGTGATGATGGGCCACGAAGAGATGTGGAAAGCGGCTGCAGAGCGTGATGCTATCTACGCCAATCCAGATGCTACCGATGAAGACTATATGCGCGCTGCCGAACTCGAGGGTAGTTATGCCGAGTATGGTGGCTACACAGCAGAAGCTAAAGCAGGGGAGTTGCTTTTAGGTATTGGCATTCCAATCGAGCAACATAATGGTCTGATGAGCAATGTTGCTCCTGGTTGGAAGCTACGTGTATTACTTGCGCAAGCCTTGTTTTCTGATCCAGATGTTTTATTGTTAGATGAGCCGACCAATAACTTGGATATTCATTCGATTCATTGGCTTGAAGATATTCTGAATGACATCAAAAGCACGATCGTGATCATTTCCCATGATCGCCACTTCTTAAATGAAGTGTGTACACATATGGCTGATATGGATTTTGGAACACTCAAAGTGTATCCAGGCAACTATGACTCTTACATGCTCGCTTCCGTGCAGGCTCGCGCTCAGCAATTAAGCTCTAACGATAAGGCCAAGGAAAAGATTGCTGAATTGCAAGCTTTCGTTAGCCGCTTCTCTGCAAATGCTTCTAAGGCGCGCCAAGCAACGTCACGTCAAAAGCAGCTAGAGAAGATTGAAATCACCGAAATTAAGCCTTCCTCACGTCAAAACCCATTTATTCGTTTTGATTCTGAGAAGAAGCTCCACAATATGGCGGTGGAGTGTAATGCACTCTCTAAAGCGTACGACCGTCCTATTTTTAAGAACTTTAAGATCGCAATTCGTGCCGGTGAAAAGATCGCCATCATTGGTCAAAATGGTGCAGGTAAAACAACGCTCTTAAAGACCATTCTGAGTAAACGCTTCAGTGGTATTCAGGCGGATAGTGGTGACGTGAAGTGGGCGGAAAATGCTAACGTTGGCGTTATGCCGCAGGACAACACTGAACTGTTCGCCAAAGATGAAATCCTGATGGATTGGATGAATGAATGGCGAAATACCGGCGATGACGATCAAGTAATTCGCGGCACCTTAGGTCGCCTCTTATTCTCTGGTGACGATATTGGTAAATCAGTCAAGGTACTTTCTGGTGGCGAGAAGGGTCGCATGATTTGGGGTAAGTTAATGCTTCAAAAGCATAACGTACTCGCCATGGATGAGCCAACCAACCATATGGATATGGAATCCATTGAGAGTTTGCAAATTGCACTTGAGAAATACGAAGGCACGTTAATTTTTGTTTCTCATGACCGTGAGTTTGTTTCTTCTTTGGCCAATCGCATCTTAGAAGTGAAGATGGATGGAACCATTGCCGACTACTCTGGTACTTACGAAGAATATCTACGCAGCCAAGCTTTAGCGGGTTAATTGCCTTCTTTGGCTTGACGCTGGAAACGCATTGCAGTGCCATCTGCACGAATGCGTTTCCACACAGCATCTTTTTCATCTTGACTGAAAAACACCCAATTACTGACCTCATGTAAGGTGCGACCACAACCCTGGCAGATTTCATCGTACAGCGTGGTGCATACGCCAATACAAGGGGAATCCGAGGCCTCATCGCCAACTGCCAATGAATTGGCTCCATTTTGATCTACCGATTGATTGCTTGAAGAAGTCATGGCAGTACTTTAGTCGATTTCAGTGGAATGTGTTGCTCAAGCTCATCAACATAAGCTGCCATGCCTTCGTGCTCACGCTCTAAAAAGCGCTTAACCGCATTAGAAAATCCAGGATCTGCAATCCAGTGAGCCGACTGGATCGTAGTTGGCAAAAATCCTCGAGCCATCTTATGCTCGCCTTGTGCTCCACCCTCAAATAGTTGAATGTCTTCTTTAATGCAATATTCAATTGCCTGGTAATAAGCCAATTCAAAATGCAAGCAGGGTAGGTATTCAGTGGCACCCCAATAACGTCCATAGGCTTTAGAGGTCAATTGATCAATGACCAGTAACGAGGAAGCAATTGGTCTCTCCTCTCGGCACGCAATAATCAGATGAAAATTTTCAGGCATTACTCGCCCCAAAAGCTGAAAACATTCTTCCGTTAAATAGGGGCTCGAATGATGTTCTAGATACGTGTTTTTATAGCAACGATAAAAGAATGACCAATCCTCTGGTGTCGCATTAGCACCAGCAATATGGCGATAAGTCAGTTGATTTCTAGCCACTTCAGCGCGCTCTCGCCGAATATTCTTTCTACGCTTCATGGTTAAGGCAGCTAGAAATTGCTCAAAATCTTGATATCCTTGGTTATTCCAATGAAACTGCACGGAGTCGCGGAGCATGAATCCTTGCTTTTTGAGCTCCGTTAATTCATCACCCTCTGGAAACAGGATGTGCGCTGAGGAAAGCTTGTTTTGGCTTACGAGCGTTTTTAATCCCGCAACCAAAATCTGCCGCATTACCTCTTTATCTACTTTGCTGGATATGAGTAACCTAGGTCCGCGAACTGGCGTAAACGGAATTGCGGAGAGCGCCTTTGGATAATACGGCAGATTATTTTGCTCATATGCTTGTGCCCACGCCCAATCAAAAACAAACTCCCCGTAAGAATGTTGCTTAAGATAGAGGGGCATGGCCCCAATCAATTCTGACTGAGTATTCTCAACAAGAAGGTGTGCAGCCTGCCAGCCTGTATTTCCTCCTACGCAGCCAGCTTTCTCTAACGTATCGAGAAATGCATGCTTTAGAAAAGGACCTGCTTCTGGTCCCGAGAGCTCGTCCCAACTTCTTTCATCAACTTCTGAAATGCTGTGGAGAACTCGAAGTCGGTAAGGTTCTTGATTCAATGAGCTACTAATTACGTTAATCTTGAATTAACTCGATTTTGTAACCATCTGGATCTGTAACAAATGCAATCACAGTATCTCCGCCCATCACTGGGCCGGCTTCACGAGTAACGTTTCCACCGGAAGCTTTAATTTTTTCACAAGCAGAATAAGCATCTGGAACGCTGATTGCAATATGTCCATAGGCATCTCCTAGCTGATAGCTTTCTACCCCATGGTTGTATGTCAATTCAATTTCTGATTGGCCGTCTAGATTACCGCGGCCGAAACCCACAAAAGCGAGGGAATATTTCTGTTCCGGCCGTTCCGTGTTTCGAAGTAAGTTCATTCCAAGAACCTTGGTATAAAAATCAATAGAACGAGTCATATTGCCGACTCTGAGCATGGTGTGAAGGATCATCATGCGTTCAAATATAAAGCCAATTTTAAATTCTTGTTGGACAAGAAAAAACCCAGGATATTGGCCTGGGTTTGGAGGGGGGTATTTCTGCCTTATTGAATCTTGGCCTTAGCGCGCAACTTTTGCATGAGTTCAGAAAACTTTGCCTTTTGCCAATTTTGATCGGCGGTGATCATCTGCTTTAGTTGATCTTTAATTTCTTCCATGCCGGGCGCCTTCACATCGCGTACGTCATCCATCTTGATGATGTGCCAGCCATATTGGGTCTTGACTGGCTTATCAGTGATCTGGCCTTTTTTTAATTGAACCATGGCTTTTGAAAATTCTGGGACCAGTGATTTATCACTCACCCAGCCAAGATCTCCACCATTTGGGGCGGAGCCAGGGTCCTTAGATTTTTCTTTCGCAATTTGCTCAAAATTTCCACCGGCTTTAATTTGCGCAGTAATTGCTTTGGCATCAGCCTCCCTCTCAACCAAGATATGCTCAACGTGATATTCCTTGCCGGTGTACTGACTTTTCACTTGTTCGTAAGCAGCCTTTAAATCTGCCTCGGCAACGCCTTCTTTTTCCACATAGTCTTCAAAAACCGCAGCAATCAAAACACCCATTTTGGATTGCTCAAGTTGCTCGCGTACAGAGTCTTTTTGAGTAAGGCCGCGGCTATTGGCTTCTTGCAAAATCAGCTCACGAGTGACTAGCATTTCTCTAGCCTGCTCTCTTACCTGAGGGTTATCTGGTTGATTGGATTTTTGAACTAACTTATCTAGCTGTGCTTTAGGTATTGCTTTGCCATTCACAATGGCAGCATTTTGTGCGCAAACTGCTGATGAGAGAAATAGGGCGCTCAAAGCGCTGATAGTCAAAATTTGGCGTGTGCTTAACATGGGCTAGGAAACAATAAAGTGGATTAAGTTGGAATATTAAAGCAAGCTAGGTTTAACTAGTGCTTTCACTAGGTGTGAATGCCAGGATAGTGAGGGCGTGGATTTCTTTTGGGAAATGCTTATTCAGGGCTGCGTAGATGGCTCTATGGCGGGCCACCTTGCTCATTCCCTCAAATTCTGGAGCCACTATCGTGAGCTTAAAGTGCCCGCCACCAGTAGCGGCACCAGCATGACCTGCGTGGAGATGGCTTTCATCTTCAATCTGCACGGAATTGGCCTTAAAAGCCACGTTCAAATCAGCTCTAAAGAGGTTAATACGCTCTTGATTAATACTCATTCTGCTGAGTGCTCCATATGGCGAGTTAACCATACACCCTGGAGAATCACAAAAACCACCAATAAACCAGTACTGCCGAATAATTTGAAGTTAACCCAAATCTCTTCGGAGTACTCAAATGCAATATAGAGATTTAGCGCCCCCATTAAAAAGAAGAAGGTCGCCCATGCCATATTGACTTGATGCCAAACGGATTTAGCACTGCTCTCCTTGAGGGTGATCTGTTTACCCATCAGAACCTGAACCCAGTTTTTCTGAAAAAATTGAGCGCTTATCAATAGGGCGCCTGAGAATAGCCAATAGAGCGCCGTTGGCTTGAGCTGAATAAATGTTTTGTCATGTAAAAAAATCGTGAGGCTACCAAATACCAAAATCATGACAAGGCTGACCCACTGCATGGCATCAATTTTTCGATGGCGGTAATACACCCAGAGAATTTGCCCTATCGTAGCGACCATGGCTACGATGGTCGCAGTGTAGATATCGCCAAACTTAAAGGCGATAAAAAATAGAATGATGGGGAATAAGTCAAATAAGAATTTCATGGGGTGATTATCCAGCTATTTCAAAACTACTTTAATTTGGTCGATTTAGCATTCTCAGAAGGCTCAAAATTGAGAGATGCTGAGTTGATGCAGTAGCGCAGGCCGGTAGGCTGTGGGCCATCTTCAAAGACGTGACCTAGATGAGCATCACATTCGGTACAGCGGACTTCAGTACGAATCATTCCATGTGATACATCCCGGATTTCAGTGATTGCCTGATCGTTTTCAGGGGCGTTGTAGCTTGGCCAACCACATCCAGCATCAAACTTGGTGTTTGATTGAAACAATGGTGTGCCACAACAAACGCAGCTATATCGACCATCTCCCCAGTGGTCCCAGTATTCGCCGGAAAAAGGTCTTTCAGTAGCGGCTTCTCGAGTCACGCGGTATTGAATATCGCTTAATACATCTTTATATTCTTGATCAGTTTTTTTTGTCATAGTCGTAAATGAATTTAAGAGGAGCAACTAACAGAAATTTTTTGCATGCTCAGTGGTGGTGCTTTTGAGTATGCCTCGAATTCTTCTTGCTCCTCAAAAGGATTGCTCAGTATCTGAAGCAATGTCGCCACTTCTGAAAAGTCATTTTGTTGCGCCTTTTCAATTGCCGTTTGTGCCAAGTGATTTCTGAGGGTGTATTTTGGATTAATGCGATTCATCATCTCTTTTCTGGATGAGTCGCTTAATGGCTCGGATCGAAGTCTTTGGGTGTAGTCAGCAAACCATTGATCAGCACTATTTCGATCAATGAATTCATCTCTTTGCGGGATCTCTGTCGGTATCGCATCTTTACCAAGATTGCTTAGGTTGCGAAAGAAGCTTGTGTAGTCTACCTTCGAGTCATGCATCGCCTGCAAGAGACGTTCAATTAATTGAACGTCATCCTCTAACTCTAATTGCAGTCCCAGCTTAAAGCGAAACAAATTCTGCCACTCTTTGGTATAGACCAATGGAAATTCTTCTAGGGCTGAACGCAATAGATCTTGGGATTCCTCGCTTGAATGATCTAGCTCGAGTAGGGGCAGCATCGCACTAGCAAGGCAAGCCATGTTCCAATGCATGACTTGTGGCTGCCGGTGATAGGCATAGCGACCACCGCTGTCACTGTGGTTGCAAATATGATCAATTTCAAAGTGATCTAAAAATCCAAATGGACCATAGTCAAGAGTGAGCCCTAAAGCGCTGATGTTGTCACTGTTTAAAACGCCATGACAGAATCCGACGGATTGCCATTGGGCTACTAACTTGGCATTACGAGCGGATATCGCTTGAAACAAACTCAAGTAAGTATCTTGCTCATTTGCGGATTCAGGGTAAAAGTGGGTAATCAGGAGATCAGCCAATTCTTTCAATCGCACGATATTTTGCGTGGATGCAAAATGCTCAAAATGTCCGATACGAATGAAACTGGGAGCAATACGAGAGCATATCGCTGCTGTTTCCAGGGTTTCGCGCCTTACGGTTTGCTTGGTCCCCACGACTGCGAGAGCGCGGCTCGTGGGTATGCCGAGCGCCTGCATTGCCTCGCTGCATAAAAACTCGCGGATAGATGATCTCAGGACCGCTCTACCATCACCCATTCTGGAATACTGCGTCTTTCCTGCGCCTTTTAATTGGAGTTCTAGCTTATTAACATCGCCAAGGAGAATGGCGCGTCCATCGCCTAGTTGTCCAGCCCATACCCCAAATTGGTGTCCGCTGTAGGCGGTAGAAATGGGAGCGGCAAACTCTATGGTGTCCACGGCTAATTGATTGCCTGCCAGTACTTCTAGCCAATCAGGATTTATTGGTAACCCATCTGAGCCCATTTCAATATTGATTAGCTGGGCTGCGGCAGGTGCAAATGCAACCCAATAAGGCTCTGTTATTGGGGTGGGTAAGGTAGGTTGGCAGACATCATCGCCACGTAGGGTAAAAGGCATGTTTTGTATTCTATGGGTAATTCCCATCCGTCGCAGAAGCCATTAAAATGACCTTATGACAAATAAAGTACAACTGAATGCGGCAACTCAGCTTGCCAATCTAGGCGAGGAACTCAATGTTCCCTTTTTGAAGCTACTTGGAGTACGTTGTCTCAGTGCTGAAATGGGTAAGGGTGAAATTCTGCTAGCCTTAAAACCAGAGCATACCAACACTTGGGATGTAGCTCATGGTGGAGTTTTATTGACGCTGATGGATGTAGCGATGGCCGTTGCCGCTCGCTCTGGGGATCCGGGCGATCGTAGTGTTGTCACTGTTGAAATGAAGAATAACTTTATGCAAGCTGCCAATGGTATCTTGCGCGTAAAAGCGGATACCGTTCGCCGCACCGCCACAATGGCTTTTTGTGAGGCTAAGCTCTATAACGATCAAGGTGAAATCTGCTGCATGGCGACAGGCACATTTCAATTTCTGAAGCGTTTAGCAACCAAGAATGCCGATGGTGAGCGGGTCGTAAATGAAGACCAGCGTCAGCAATAAAGGTTTAGACGGATAAATTGGATCCTGGAGCGGTAGTCAGCGCACCAGTGATGACATCGTGACCCACAGTACCGCTGGCATCAAAACGTCTTTCAATCATCTCAAACTGGCCATCCTTTCGCACCCGTAAAACAGTGCTGGAACGCGTTCCATACACAGGGGTCTTGATGAATGCTGCCGATAATGCTTTTTCCCAATCCTTGTTCACGCCCGTATTAGGCAGCTCTTGTGGGCTAGCCTCATGGGTATCTGCCAATAAGCGCAAATAATGATCTGAGTTTTTGAGTTGGCCGCTATCCATTGCTAGGGTCTGAGCAAATGCCGCAACCCGATGATTGACTTTGGGCCATGGAGTATCGAGCATGGCATTTGATAAGCCGTAGACTCCGGGGGCTAAAGCTTGCTCTGGAAAAACTTTTCTTGGTCGAATGCTCTCTCCCATCATCAGTCGATTACTCACCCAATGCATTTCTGCATTTTCTGGATCACTCAGGTCAGCCATTAGTAGATTAAATCCATTGTATTGCTCAAACCGTTTGGCATTTTCTTGTATATATGCGTGTGGTTTATGTTGCCCGGTGAGATAGCGCAAACTAAGCTCTCCGCGGGTTCTCGCATCTGGATTCTTTTCGCTGGGCGCTCTAACATTGGTCAGCGCAGCAAATCGGCCGGTTTTAGTAAATCCAAGCCAGGTACCCGGAGAACCTAAAACATCTGCTCGATCTTTGCCTGCCAATACCTGGGGATGATCTTGCCACCACCCCATTGGATCAGTATCGCGCTCATAAAACTCATCGCGATTTGCAGCAACTACTAAAGGGTAGTCTGGGTGTGATTTCCAGGCGAAGAGAATGAGGCACATAAAAAAATAACTTGCGTATTGGTGTGATTAAATTTCTAGCAAAGGGTAGGGTAATGAGTCCATTTTTAACACAGGGCCATCACTCTTGCCTAGATGAATTTCTCCAGCTTCGAGGGCGTCCAGTTTGCACTCCACTTGAAAGTCGATACGATCCAAATCGCTGGGATGGGGCGCCGACAGCACTAGCATGCCGCACGGCTGGGCTGAATCACCATCATGAAACAACTCCACACCGGGTTTAGTCATCTCCGAGGTCAATGCGCTTGATGTGGTTCGAGCAAGTTGAAGTCTGCGTTTCACAGCTCCACGATATTGACTACGAGCAACAATTTCTTGTCCTGGGTAGCAACCCTTTTTAAAATCGACCCCAGAAACCGACTCGAAGTTAATCATCTGTGGAACAAACTGTTCTTGGGTAGCCAAAACAATGCGAGGAATTGCACTCAATACTTCCAAAGAATTCCACTGAGCTAGCGCAGACTCATCCGTTTTTGATTCAATGGATTGATTTTTCTTCTGAGCAATCAGTGTGCGCTGAAATGATGCATCGCCAATCAATACGTCGGGCAGCTGCAATCCAAGAGAGTCTATGCGAGGTAGCTTGCTTTCTGTCGCTCGCGTCTCCTGGTAGGCGCCAAAAATATCCCAGTCATTCGATGCATCCAATACTTTCACTTTTGAGCGCAATACATACATCGAGAGTCTTTTTGCTGTACTAGCTGCAATATCTTTAGAAATAAAGAGGGCAAATCGATCATCCGATTCGGTTGATTCTGGAAATAGGCCAACCCAAGCGCTGGCTAAAAGACGCCCCTTGGGATTGCAATAACCAATCAGTCGTACTGCATCTAATCCCTGAGCAATCTCACCTGAACTAGTGCGATTCATGCTCAATACGGAATTACTCAGCTGATTTTGAAGGAGGCTGGCGGCATCTGGGCCTTCGACCAAGATCAAACCCCAATCAGAAAGCAGAGTAAATCCGCTCGTCAGATGGGTATTGGGAATGTCGGAGTTTTTTGGGTTGGGAGTCATGAGCTTTTATCATAGCTCGATGAGCAGAAAATTTCAGAGAAGAACTCTCTTTGCAAGGCAGTCAAATAGTCGATCCTGGAGTGCCTACGCCATTTATTTACTGGCTTTCCTCGTGATTTTATATGGCGCCATCTTTTTATTGCCCATAGTGCCCGGTACATCCAATACTGCAGAAGCCAATATCTATAAAGTAAAAATAGCACCTCAATCTGGTCTAACTGCGATTTCGCATCAATTATTAGAGCAGGGAGTTGCTTCAAATGCCTTGGTCTTTCAGTTTGCAGCAAGAGCACTCTTTGTTGGCGGAAAACTCAAGCCAGGGACCTATTTATTGGCTACTCGAGCCAGTTTAGGGGCTATCTTGCTACAAATTGCCCGTGGTGATCGTGTTCGGGAGAGTGTTGCCATTATTCCGGGAATGACCAGCTGGCAAATGAGATCCCTAATTGATTCTCATCCAGCCTTGATACATCAAACAAAAGGAATGAGCTCTAAAGAGCTATTGCAAGTTTTGGGCCTGTCATACCCTGGGGATGAAGGTCTTTTTTATCCAGATACCTATGTTTTTGACCCCGACGACTCAGATGTTTCCATCTACAGACGCGCGTCCCAAGCAATGCAAAAGCAACTGGGCTTGGCTTCGGAGCAAAAGCAGGTAGCCATACCCTTGAAAACACCCTATGAGCTCCTCATTTTGGCCTCAATCGTCGAGAAGGAGACTGGGCGCTCAAGTGACCGATCTTTGGTGGCAGCGGTATTTATTAATAGACTGAACTTCAATATGCCCTTGCAGACAGATCCAGCAGTAATTTATGGGATTGGCCCCAAATTTGATGGAAATCTGCGAAAAACAGACCTTCGCAAAGACAGTCCCTACAATACTTATATGCACAAAGGTTTACCCCCAACGCCGATAGCAATGCCCAGCAAAGAGTCGCTCCTTGCGGTTGTCCATCCAGCAAAAAGTGACGCCGTTTATTTCGTGGCACGTGGCGATGGAAGCAGTCATTTTTCCAAAACCTTAAAAGAGCATGAACACGCAGTTGATCAGTTTCAGCGTAAGCGCAGTGCTCCATCTAAAACGAACTCACAGTAATACTTATGACAACTGAATTTTCTGGATATTTCATTAGCTTCGAGGGTATTGATGGTGCCGGCAAGAGCACGCATATTGAATCATTCGCGAAGTTAATGAAGGATCGCCATCCTGATCGTGATGTAGTTCTGACTAGAGAGCCTGGGGGCACGCCATTGGGCGAGCAATTACGTGCATTGTTATTAGATATGCCTATGAATATAGAAACCGAAGCATTGTTGATGTTTGCTGCGCGTCGCGAACATATTGCACAGGTAATAGAGCCGGCATTGAGGGTTGGGAAGATTGTTATTTCAGATCGGTTTACAGATGCCAGTTTTGCTTATCAAGGCGGCGGTCGTGGTTTGAGTCTTGACAAGTTAAATGATTTGGAAAAATGGGTTCAAGGGCGTGATGATGGTTCTGTATTGCAGCCCAATCTCACTTTTTTATTTGATTTACCTGGTTCGGTCGCTGAGGCTAGAAGATCAAAAGTCCGTGCGCCTGATAAGTTTGAGCAGATGGATTTAGACTTTTTTGAAAAAGTGCGCCAAGAATATTTGCGAAGAGCCAAAGCCGATCCTGGAAGATTTTATTTGGTGGATGCCACCCAAACCCCTGAAGTGATTTGGAATGCACTGCAGGCTTTAGGGATCAAGCTGTAAATGGGCGACCTGATGTTTCCGAATGAGGCTGTCAAGAAAATAGCGCCCTGGCTACAACCCATCTGGGATGGCATTAATTTAGCCGCGTTTCCAAGCGCTGTTTTACTTCATGGTCAATCCGGTATCGGTAAATTTGAATTCTCCATTGAGTTAGCTAAAGCGCTTTTGTGTGAGGCTTCGGCAACTGCGGTCAAGCCCTGCAATCAGTGTGAAGCTTGCCGATGGTTTGATTCCGGCAATCACCCAGACTTTATTGCACTTGTACCTGAAACGCATCGCAAGCTGTTGCCCCATGGCGACTTTGAGACCGACGCTGATTCCCCCAAGAAAGCAAAATCGAGTCAGGCCGATAGTGACAGTGATGCGCCTGAGAAAAAAGAAAAGAAAAGTATTTCTATCGAAGATGCTCGTAGCGCAATTGAGGGTCTTTCCATTGGCTCGCATCGCGGCGGTAATCGTGTGATTCTGGTTTATCCACTCGAGATGCTGAGGGCTGATTCTGCAAATACCTTACTCAAGTCCCTCGAAGAGCCGCCAAAAAATACGATCTTTGTTTTGCTGGCAGATCGCCTTGATCGCGTGTTACCAACCATTCGCTCTCGTTGTCGCTTATTGTCTGCACCAAGACCTGATCGCTTGGTTGGATTGCATTGGTTGCGCACTCAACTGAATAATGTCGCTGACTTAAAAATAAATGCCGCTGATGTCGAATCTATTTATGACGAACAGGGTGGGGCGCCCTATGCTGTTCTAGAGTCCTTAATAGCGCGTCACAATAAAGATGAGAAGGATGAGCTTACGATTGCTATCCAAGCATCGCGATATTTATTGCAGGCAATGTCACAGGGCGGTCGCATTAACTGGCTTGATGCCGCTGACAAAACACATAAAGCTCAGTATTCGGTTCTACTCGCAACCATGCAACGCTGGATCTCAGACTTACAGAGTTCAGTGCAAAATGGTGGTCCGCGTTATTACCCCAAACATCAGGTCGCAATTCAGGTTTTGGCACAACAAGTACGTCTGCCTAAGCTACTTCGTTTTTGGAAGTCCTTAATCCAGGCGCGACGCCATGAAACCCATCCTTTGGCTACCCGAATTCAATTGGAAGCCCTGCTTTCTCAATACCAGCAAGTATTTGAAGACTAAAATGGCGAGTCATGTTTATAGACTCCCATTGCCACCTCGATTTCCCTGAATTCCAATCCCGTTTACCTGAGGTTTTGGCCAATATGGCTGCCTGCAAGGTGAGCCATGCCCTCTGCGTATCGGTGGATATTCCTGACTTTCCAAAAGTCCGTAAATTGGCCGAGGATCATGCCCACCTATATGCCTCAGTTGGCGTTCACCCGGACTATGAAGATACGCCGGAGCCTAGCTTTGATTTCTTGGTTGAGGAAGCCAAGCATCCAAAGGTAGTTGCTATTGGTGAGACAGGGCTTGATTACTATCGTATGGGTGACCGAAGCTATGAATCTATGGAGTGGCAAAGAGAGCGTTTCAGAACCCACATACGTGCCTCTATTGCCTCTAAAAAGCCCCTCATCATTCACACCCGTTCATCCTCGGAAGATACCCTGAGAATTCTGAGGGAAGAGGGCGCTGATACCATTGGCGGGGTGATGCATTGCTTTACCGAAACCACTGAGGTGGCGAAGGCTGCTATCGATTTGGGTTTTTTCATATCCTTTTCAGGGATCGTGACTTTTAAGAGCGCTAAAGACTTGCAGGAAACCTGCAGGCAAGTTCCTTTAGACCGGATGTTGATTGAAACGGACTCTCCGTACCTAGCACCCATTCCTTATCGCGGCAAAACCAATGAGCCAGCCTGGGTCTCTAAAGTTGGTGAATATGTGGCTGATTTAAAAGGTGTTTCTGTTGAGCGGCTCGCCGAACAGACTTCAAGTAATTTTTTTCAATGTTTTCATATAGATAGAAAAACTTCATGAGAATTTCATTTAATTTATGTCATGCTTTAAGTGCATCGTTTTTATGCATTTCAAGCCTTGTTCTAGCTCAAACTGCAGATCAAGTTACGGATTTCACCAAGGCGGCTAAATTTGATGATGTCTCCGAGGTGCAAGCATTGATTAAAGCTGGTGTCAGCCCGAATACATTGGATCCCAAGGGAAATCCAATGCTCATTGTTGCCATTCGAGATAAATCCTTGAAAGTGGTTGATTTACTATTGGCTGATAAGGCTATAGACGTCAATTTGGCCAATAAAAGTGGTGAAAACTCACTCATGATGGCTTCTATTGATGGTGAATTACCATTGGTTGAGACTCTGGTCCTAAAAAAGAAGGCTGATGTTAATAAAACTGGTTGGACGCCTTTGCATTACGCTTGCACGACTGGAAAGCTCAGTGTTGCTGAGTTTCTGGTTGCTAACGGTGCCAAAGTCAATGCATTGAGCCCGAGTGAAACTACACCATTAATGATGGCCGTAAGCTCAGGCAATGAATTGCTGATTAAATTTCTATTGGATAACGGCGCAGATATGCGTATGCGTAATCATGAGGGCTATTCTGCGATCGATGTGGCTACATTGTTTAGCAAGGACGATATAAGAGATGGGTTAACGTCACGCTGGCTTAAAGTGTACAAACAGCCATATCCAGGCGGACCCAAGAAGCTTCCTTCATAAATAGTATATATGTTATCTGCGTATAATCATTATTATGTCAAACAAGAAATTAAGTTAAACCAATAGATGCCTAACTAGCACCCTTATGTCTATATTCAATAGTTTTGTTAATCTAGCTAGCATTCAGAATCTACCCAGCTTTAGCACGATGTTCTCTGAAATCAATGCAGATATGGGCAATGGTGAGATCTGGTTTGTTCTGTTATTGGCCTGCCTAATGCTGACATTCCATGGCATCGCAGTGCTATTGATTGCAGGCGCATTCCACTGGATTGACAGAAAACTGGAAAATAAGCGTGTTTATGGTGCTAATTTCCTGTCGTATTTCATTGCGATTTTATTAATTATTGCCAGCCATTTAATTGAAATTGTGGCCTGGTCCTATGTTTGCGTTGCCTATCAGGTATTGCCAACGAATCCACAGACCTTTTATTTTGCCGGTGAAATGTACACCACGGTTGGATATGGCGACTATAGCCTATCCGAGCGCTGGAGAATCCTACCTATCATCATCTCATTTTCAGGTATTTTTGCTGTTTCAATGTCTGGTGCAGCCCTGTATTCAATGATGGGCGCCTTACTAGGGCGAGCCAATCAAAATCCCAAATCCGGTTCTGGATTCTAGGATTGCCATTTGAGGCGCACCCTAATTGTTGAGTTTGGCCTGATCGATGGGGGCCTTCTGTTTGAATACTAGCTCCAGAACACGTCCACTGGCTTCCTGAGAGCGCATTCTGCCTGGAAGCCAATCAAGGTCTCTAGCTAGCCAGATATCAACTTGACGCTTGTAAGGATCGCTTTCTCGCTGCATGAGGGCGTAATGACGATTAACTGACTTCCCTAGGCTAGGAATAGCCTCGGATTCAGCTTCCCCATAGCTCTTGAACTGCCACATCTCGAGAGTATTGAAATCGACAACAGGAACCGCCCGAATGCTGCCCGCATCATCAATCTTATCGCTACCATTGAGCAGAGAAGCAAACTGGAACATGAGACTAAAGCGGTCTTGAGTCCCAGGCAGAAGATCAGGCGTGAATTCTGGTTTTTCCGAGAAGTACATCTTCCCCGCCCCATCCTGATCCCTATCAAAACGTGAATACCGTGGCGGCTTAGTCCCGCGCTGAGTCCAGTAAATGGACGGCGCTATGCCATACGCATCTACAGAACCACGGGATTCAAATACAAAAGGCCCAACAACTGCATAGGGAATATTGATATATAAGCGGTAATTATTGCCCTCGGCTATCCAGTCAAGTTGCGCCGTTTGATATAGCTGACCATCAACATAGGCATCAAAATAATAGGTTCCTGATTCTGGTAAGCGAAACGCTTGCCCTAGTTGATTTCCGAGAGCGCCCTCCTCCCCTTTATTCGAATCTATTAAGGGGGTCGCGGATACAGCATTGCTTTGTTTGGGGACTGCTTTTTTCTTGGGCTTGGTGGTTAATTGAATCTTTTGGGGAGGCTCCATCCGAAGCTCTGTTTTGATAATCAGATCTTCCGAGATGGGTGGCGCACTAGAAAATGTAATAAATGGAATGCCAAAAAAAAGAATGAAATGCCCAATGAACGAAAGAAGGATCGCGGCAGCCAGAACCCACAGAGGTTTTCTGCGTATCTGTTGAATTAAATTGCGAGGTGGTTCAATCAAAAAATTACTGCTCGATAAAGTCGATCACTAATGGCAAATGATTGGCGTAGTCGGCAATCCCATGATCGCTACCTTCCAAAACTAACTGCTTGGAGCCGCTATAAAAGGTCACCATTTCCCTCCAATCGAGAAGTTCATCACCCTTAGCTGCAATTAAAAAATAACGGTTTGGATCTGAAATTTTTTCCACCTGCAAAGCTCGCAATTGATGAATGTACTCGGCCTTGAAATCAAAAGGCTCATCACTGTCGTAAGCGGTCATCATGCCGACATGAGGTTCCAATTCTCTTGCGGCATAGACTGCGGGGTTAAGGACAACGCCTTTGCATTGATACTTTTCTGCGAGGTAGTTTGTGTAGAAACCCCCTAAGGAGGATCCAATAATGACTATGCGATCAGAGTTGGATTGATCGATGTGTTTGATCACCATATCCATGCTTTCTTTTGGAGAGGCTAATAATTGGGGGCAATACCACTCATATGCATTGTCTGAAGTTGCGAGGGCCCTCACCGCCTCTCCGGTCATCACCGCCTTACTGGATTTTGGTGATGAGCGAAAGCCGTGAAGATAAACGAGCAATGTTGTTGCCATCAGATTGACTTAAGCCTTCTGCCCAATTTCAAAGTTTGCCATCTTTTCTAAGGCCTTGACCATAGCTGAGTGATCCCATGCTTTGCCACCATGAGCGCTGCAAGAATTCAATAACTCTTGAGCGGTAGCAGTATTCGGCAGTGAGACACCTAATGCTTTGGCGCTACTGAGCGCTAGATTCAGATCCTTTTGGTGCAATTCAATCCTAAAGCCAGGATCAAAGGTCCTTTTGATCATGCGCTCCCCATGCACTTCTAAAATCTTGGAGCTGGCAAATCCCCCCATTAATGCCTCGCGTACCTTAGCGGGATCTGCTCCGGCTTTGGATGCAAAGACCAGTGCTTCGGCAACCGCTTCAATATTCAACGCTACGATGATTTGATTGGCTACCTTTGTAATCTGACCGGCACCATTGCCGCCTACCAAAGTAATGTTCTTGCCCATTAAGTCAAATACAGGCTTGACCTTGGCAAAGGTCTCTGCGCTACCACCTACCATGATGGTGAGCGTCGCGCCCTTGGCGCCCAGCTGACCGCCGGAAACTGGCGCATCCAAGTACTCGCATCCAAGCGCATTGATCTTCGTAGCAAACTCTTTAGTGTCAATTGGGGATATTGAACTCATATCGACCACGATCTTGCCTTTCGTTAAACCAGAAGCAATACCGTTTTGACCAAAGAGCACTTTTTCTACATCGGGTGTATCAGGCACCATGGTGATGATGATGTCGGCTTGTTGTGCGACTTCTGCGGGACTGGAGCAGACGATCGCTGCGCTATTGGAGAGCTCTTCAGGAACTTGGCTTCGGGTGTTAATAAATACCTCATGTCCAGCCGCTACAAGATGGCCCGCCATTGGGGCACCCATAATTCCCAAACCAATAAAACCAAGTTTTAATTTACTCATGACTCTATCCTTAACTGATTGTTCTTTTTAATGTCTATTGTTCATTGCTTAATTAAGTACTCAATCTTGCTCGTACTGACCCATCCACCCAAGACCGGCTTCAGTAGTTTTGAGGGGCTTGTATTCGCAACCGATATAACCTTTGTATCCCAGGCGATCTAAGTGACCAAAGAGGTATTCATAGTTAATTTCGCCAGTCCCAGGCTCATTCCGCCCTGGATTGTCTGCTAATTGGATGTGAGCAATCCGGCTCAAATACTTTTGAATCGTATTGCCAAGCTCCCCTTCCATGCGCTGTGCGTGATAGATGTCATATTGCAGAAAAACATTATCAGCGCCAACCGCATCCAGAATGGCAATGCCCTGTTCCGTTTTGGAGAGGTAGAACCCGGGGATATCAAAGGTATTAATTGGCTCGATGAGGAGTTTGAGGTTGGCTTTTTTTAGTTCGCTTGCCGCGTATTGCAAATTCTCAACAAATGTGTCGTGGAGTATCGCTGGGTCAACTCCGGCTGGCGCTTTACCAGCAAGGCAGTTTAATTGAGGTACGCCGAGAACCGTGGCGTACTCAATAGCCTTAGCCACTCCAGTCCGAAACTCGGCAATGCGATCTGACAAACAGGCAATCCCACGCTCTCCCGCCTCCCAATCTCCGGCAGGCAGATTGTGCAAAACTAGCTTTAAAGCATGGTTATCCAAGACCGATTTAATCTCTTGCACATCAAAAGGATAAGGAAAGAGGAATTCGACGGCTTTAAACCCGGCGGTCTTGGCCAGCGCAAAGCGTTCCAAGAATGGCGCTTCGGTGAATAACATGGAGAGGTTGGCGGCAAAACGGGGCATCTCATTCCTTTAACTTAGGCTGCTGCGTAAAGAACTGATGTTATCAAAGATGCCCATAAATTTCCTTGAGCGCTAGGGGGTGGCACTTAAAGAGAATTTAGGGGGTGAAAATACGCTAATATTGCTGTAGAAGTACTTAATAATAAGGAAAGTTATGAAAATTAAATTTGCCCAAATTACCCTCGTAGCTGCCACATTGTTGGGAGGCTCATCATTAGTCATGGCTCAAGCCCCTGCCACTCCCAATGCCGTGGTGGTTGATGCTGCTGTAACCGACAATATTTTCCAGTTGTACGAAGGTACGGTGACCAAGGTTGATAAGAAAACACGTACGATTTTCTTCAAGAACAACGAAGGCGAATCTAAGTTCGTTGCTGGTCCTGAGATCAAAAACTTTGATCAAATCAAAAAAGGTGATCGTCTCAGCGTTACCTATGAGCTTGCTGTAGCGATTGAGTTAATTAAAACCAAGAGCGATGGCATTCGTAGCAAAGTGGAAACATCCTCTGAAACCACTTCAAAGGCTGGAGAGAAGCCAGCGCGCACCATTACCAACACAACCACGATCATTGCCGACATCATCGCTGTAGATCGCACGAAGAAACTCGTTTCTGTTAAAGGCCCAAGTGGTAAGGTCACCGTAGTAACGGTAAAAAACCCACAGTTGTTAGCTGACGTTAATGTTGGTGAGCAAGTGAAGGTGATTTATTTTGATGCAATGGCTGCATCCATCACCACCCCTAAGAAGAAGTAATCAAAGCAATAGGCTGTAGAGGCAAGGATTATATTTGCGTAAGTTGAATATCCAGCTTTATTTAGCTCTTGCAATTGCCACCCTCCTCTCGGCCTGTGCTAACACCACACGCCCTGGGGCAGTTGGTGTCAACCGCTCCCAGTTCATGATGGTTTCTTCTGCAGAAGTCGAGCGCCTCTCAACAGTAAGCTACAACGATCAAAATCAAAAAGCAAAAGAAAAAAATGTATTGGTCACATCTGGACCAACCTACGATCGCCTAAAGGTGATCGCCAATCGCCTTATTCCCCAGACTCAAGAATTCCGTGATGATACGAAGCAATGGGATTGGCGCCTCACCTTGATTGATGCCCCAACCTTAAATGCAAGTTGCGCACCAGGGGGGAAGATCACTTTCTACACCGGCATTATTGAGCAACTGAATTTAAGTGATGATGAAATCGCTGCCATCATGGGTCACGAAATTGCTCATGCATTAAGAGAGCATGGCAGAGAGCGTGTATCGCAAGCAATGGCACAGAACTTGGCAGTAAATGTTGCAATGGCTGCAGCGGGTGGCTACGGATCAGCGGTTAGTGCTGCAAACCAAGTTGCTCATTATGTATTTGTCCTGCCAAACTCAAGAGAGAATGAGTCCGAGGCTGACGCAATTGGTTTGGAGCTTGCGGCAAGAGCCGGTTACAACCCGAATGGCGCCATCACTGTGTGGCAAAAAATGATTAAGGCCACAAAAGAGAAGAGTTCACCTGAATTTTTATCAACGCACCCTTCTGGCGAAACCAGAATAGAGCAACTGTCTGCATTAATACCGGCGGTTGTGCCGCTTTATAAGGCAGCCCCAAAACCAACGACCAACAAGAAGTTATCAGGATTGCCTTGAAATGAAAAAGCCCCTTAATTAAGGGGCTTTAAACATATTTGGCGGAGCGGACGGGACTCGAACCCGCGACCCTCGGCGTGACAGGCCGATATTCTAACCAACTGAACTACCGCTCCAATACAGCGATTGCTACTTGTGTCACTTCTTACTACTCACAACTAGCCAAAATATCTGGCGTCCCCAGGGGGATTCGAACCCCCGTACTCACCGTGAAAGGGTGATGTCCTAGGCCTCTAGACGATGGGGACCTGGACTACTACTACTAAAAACTAATGCTGCTA
>CANFWB010000005.1 GCA_947450605.1 Burkholderiaceae bacterium | reverse complement strand
GCTGTTTGGCATCAAAAAGTTCACATGCTTTAAAACGCATGAGGTTAGCTGCTTCAGTTTCAATATAAGAATCTGCAATGGGAAATTGAATGCCCTGATTCTTGCCAATCGGACGATCAAACACGACACGTTCATTTGCATAGCGTCGTGCCTTGTCCACAAACCAATAAGCGTCACCAATACATTCGGCGGCGATGAGTGCACGCTCTGCATTTAAGCCGTCCAGAATGTACTTAAATCCTTGTCCTTCCTCGCCAATTAAGTTTTCAGCAGGAATTTCTAAGTTATCGAAAAACACTTCATTGGTTTCATGATTCACCATATTGGCAATTGGTTGGATATCCATCCCGTTGCCAATCGCATCTTTCAGGTTGACGATAAAGATCGACATCCCCTCGGATTTTTTCTTTACTTCTGCTAGCGGCGTGGTGCGCGCTAGCAGAATCATCAAATCAGAGTGTTGAATACGGGAGATCCAAACTTTCTGACCATTCACAATATATTTGTCACCCTTTTTTACTGCGGTGGTTTTGAGTTTAGTAGTGTCGGTACCAGTGGTGGGCTCGGTCACTGCCATCGTCTGCAGGCGCAATTCGCCAGTAGCAATTTTAGGGAGATAGAGTTTTTTCTGAATATCAGAGCCATGGCGCAGCAAGGTGCCCATGTTGTACATCTGACCATGGCAAGAACCCGCATTGCCGCCGGCAAAGTTAATTTCCTCCATGATCACGGAGGCTTCAGCAAGACCTAAACCAGAGCCGCCATATTCTTCCGGTATCAGTGCGGCTAACCAGCCGGCCTGCGCCATGGCATCCACAAAGGCTTCTGGGTAAGCGCGCTCATGGTCAACCTTTTGCCAATAGGCGGAATCGAAGCTCCCGCAGAGGTCGCGTAAGGCTTCGCGCATATCTTGATATTGGTCTGGCTTTGGAATGGGATGATTCATGTGGTTATCAGTACTTAAAAGGAGTCGGAGAATAGGGGAATACCTACAGTTTAAGCAAGATTTCAGAATTGCGGGCAACCAGTTGTCGACGGCAGCTTTCAGTATCATTCTTGAGCTTAATCGCCGATGGGGCATACTAAGAGTATGTCTCAGTCATTTATCGCTAGCCTCGCTGGAGCCTTTGCTTAATGGAGCAAATGCTCAGTCAATTCTTTGACTTCTTTGGGATGCCATCGATTGGTTTGCCTGCTGTATTTATCAGCGCCTTTGTCTCCGCAACTTTGCTGCCAGTGGGATCTGAGCCCATACTATTTGGCTACACCTCCCTCAATCCTGATTTGTATTGGACTGCCATTCTGGTTGCCACCTTCGGCAATACTATGGGGGGCATGCTAGATTGGTGGCTGGGTTTCATTAGCCGCAATAGCTTCGAATCTCTCAAGGGGCCTACCAATAGTAGAATGCAGCGTTGGCTCGAAGAGCGGGGCCCTAAGATGCTGCTTCTGTCTTGGCTACCTGGGTTCGGCGATCCACTGTGTCTAGCAGCCGGATGGCTGAGGTTATCCTGGTTTCCGTGCATGGTTTACATGGCGGTTGGCAAGCTGCTGCGTTACCTCACCATGACTTGGCTCCTCACTCTGGTGCCTAACAGTTTTTGGCACCAGTTGGGGCATTGGCTCCACATCATTTAAGTCAAGCAGAAAAAGGTATTAAACGGCGCAATATTTCTGCTGAATCTCATCGTTATTCAGAAGATTCTGGGCGGTATCGTGAAAGACAATTTCACCTTGATCCAGAATATAGGCGCGGTCTGATATCTTCAGGGCTTGTTGTACGTTTTGTTCAACTAGCAAGATGGTTAGACCTTGTTGCTTGAGCTTGGCAAATAATTCAAACATCTCTTCCACCAAAACGGGCATGATGCCTTCTGAGGGCTCATCCAATAAGATGACCTTAGGCTTAGCAATCATCGCTCTGGCAATAGCTAGCATCTGCTGCTCACCACCAGACATCGATGTTCCGTCTTGATGCAATCTTTCTTTAAGGCGCGGAAAGGTTTCGGCGATTTCATCGACCAGGGCACTCATGTCACCATGATTTTTCTTGGCGATCACACCCAGCTCTAGATTTTCTTTGACAGTGAGGCCCGGAACAATGCGACGATCTTCTGGGACGTATGCCAAACCAAGGTGATAGCGCTCATGGGCAGCGAGATCTAGGAATGAAGTACCGTCGATTGAGGCTTTTCCCTCTCGCTTAGAGAGTAGACCCATTAAGGAGCGCAGGGTGGTGGTTTTACCGGCCCCATTACGACCCATCAGGGTAACAATCTCACCCTTGTTGACTTCTAGTGAGATGCCTTGAAGAACGTGGCTTCGGTCATACCAGGCATTTAAATTTTCTACGCGCAACATATATAAACCTTCGTTAACCTTGACCTAGGTACACACGACGTACCTCGGCATTATTTTGAATTTCTTCTGGGCTGCCTTCAGCCAGAAATTCACCATGATGAAGAACAATGATTCGTTTACATAAGCCCATGATCAGTTTCATTTTGTGCTCTACCAAAATAACCGTTCTTTCATTAGCGAGTGTACGAATGAGGTCCATCATCACGAGCGTCTCTTCGGGAGACATTCCAGCGGTTGGTTCATCGAGCAGCAGGAGAGTAGGATTACAGGCAAGAGCCATCGCAATTTCAAGCGCGCGTTGTTGTCCATGCGCCAGGTCACCTGTTTTCTTATTGCGGAGATGTTCCAGGTTCACGCGACGCAGGAGTTGGTCCGCCAGCTCGATAGGCTCTGAGTAGCTTTGAGCATTGCGTAAAAAGTTATAGCGAGCTGTTTCCATTTGAGCTGCCACACGAACATTCTCATGCACCGTCAATTGTTTGAAGACATTGGTAATCTGGAAGCTCTTCGAGATGCCGATGCGTGCAAATTCATGCTGCTGCATGCCGGTAATATCCTTGCCATTAAATAAGATTTGACCGCTGGATGGAGGAAAGGCTCCACTGAGGACGTTAAAGAATGTACTCTTGCCTGCGCCATTAGGGCCAATGATGGCTGTGAGGCTCCCGGGCATAAATGTTGTGGAGACATTCTGCAGGGCTTGGAATTTCCCAAAACGCTTGCTGACGTTGCGAGCCTCAAGAATGGGGGTTTGATTTGGGCTGCTCATTATTTTGCATCCTGATTCATGTTTAGCTTGCTCAAGATGGTTCCCCAGATTCCTTTCGGGAAGAACAATACAAAGAACATAAAGACTAGTCCAATAACAGCCATCCAATGTTTGGTAAAGGTAGTCACCACATCTTCCAAGTACAGCATGACGGCGGCGCCAACAAATGGTCCAAAGAAGGTGCCCATACCACCCAAAATACTCATCATTACCGCCTGTCCTGATTGCAGGTAGTGCAAAGAGTCGATTGGCACAATCGAGAGGTGTAGGGCTCGCAATGCGCCTGCTAATCCACAGATCGCTGCTGACAATACAAACACAAGTAGTTTTGTCCGCGTCACATCAAATCCGCAGGCGGCTGCCCGTTTTTCATTTTCACGAATAGCTTCCATTACTGAGCCTAATGGAGAGTTGAGGATGCGCGAGATCAGCCAAATGGCAATGACTACAAAGAATAGAATGATGTAGTACTTGATCAGTGGATTTAGAAAATCCACTGGAATGCCCAAGATATTAAAAGAGTCAACTCGCACACCACGCAACCCATTCTCTCCCCCGGTCAAACTTTCTGCCTTATAAAAGCCGTAAAAAACAATTTGACCTAAAGCAAGGGTCACCATGGAGAAGTAGATGCCCCTAGTGCGAATAGCCAAGAAACCCATGATGAGTCCACCAATCGCTGCGCCAATGACGCCTACCAAAATTGCGGCACCCCATGGCATGGAGTAGTGGACGATGCTAATCCCTGTCAGGTAGCTACCGATTCCTAAAAAGGCTGCGTGTCCGAAGGACAGTAAACCCATATAGCCAAATAAGAGATTGAATCCCATGGCGAATAAGCCAAAGATCAAGATATTGATGGCAAGAGCTTCATACGGCATGATGAATGGAAAGATCATCAAGAAAAGACTGCTTGCCAGTACGCGATGACGTGCAATAAGTTGGAAAAATGATTTCATAAATATTCGGGGATTAGCCCATTGCCCCCGCTTTGCCAAATAAACCTTGCGGTCTAATTAAGAGGACTACTGCCATCAAAACAAAAATAGATAGTTCAGAAAGATCTGGGAAAAAGAGGGAGGTGAGGCTGTAAACCACGCCAACCAATAGACCTGCCACCACTGCTCCTACGGGTGAGCCCATACCACCAACTACTGTCACAACAAAGGACTCCGCCAAGATGGGAATACCCATCTCTGGGTTAACGGAACGGGTGGGTGAGGCCAGTATTCCGGAGAGGCCGGCAATCGCGCAACCAAGACCAAACACCATGAGCCATACCTTAGCAATGTCTACGCCTAATACTTTGACGATCTCTTGGTCGGCAGCGCCAGCCTTGATGATGAGGCCATAACGCGTCTTTTGAATAAAGAACCAGACTGCAAAAATAATGACTGCTGTAGCTGCAATTAAGAAGAGTCGGTATTTGGGAAAGAAGCCAAAGCCAACGTCGAGCGTGCCTTTAAGTCCATCAGGAGTGATGGATGGGAGACCTTCAATGCCAAATGTCACGCGCATTGCCTCAATCAATACATAGGACAGTCCAAAGGTAAGGAGTAGGGGGTAGTCAATGCCGCGACCATATAAGGGGCGCACTAGAAAGCGTTCTGTGAGCAGTCCAAGTACTCCGGTAGCAATTGGGGTGAGGATTAGGCTAAACCAAAAGTTACCGGTTACACCCAGGAAGTAGACGCCCATGAATGCGCCAACCATGAAGAAGGCGCCATGTGCGAAGTTCACCACGTTGAGCATGCCAAAAATAAGGCACAAGCCCAGGGCTAGCAGTGCGTAGATGCTGCCCAGGGCAATCCCTGTTAGCAACTGCATGCAGAGAAGTTCAAATGTAAGACCGGTCATATATGTACTCAGAAAAACTCCCCTTCAACCATCGGTATCAGGGGAGGGGCCCAGGGCAAATCAGCAAATCTGCCCTGAAATTTCAAATTTAAGCCTTGTGGCCCAGCTCCGCACAACTACGCATATTCTTCTCGGTAGTCGGTTCAATCGTCAGAATATTAAAGACGTCATACTTATCTTTCATATTCTTTGACTTGGATTCAACAATGATGACTGTTTGAACTGCTTGGTGGTCACACTTACGGTAGTACTCAGGACCCTTATACCAGTCGTACTTGAGGTTTTCCATTGCACCAACCACCTTCATGGTCTCTGTAGATTTTGCAATCTTGATTGATGCCAGCACACTCTTCACGCCAGCATAGCCTAGTGCGCCGTAATCAGATGGTACCGAGCCGTTGTACATTTTGCGGAATGCGTCATTAAATGTTTTTGCTGTTGGAATGCGATCCTCAAGACCCCAGTAGTAGGATGTACCGCCGATGATGCCTTCAAAAGCCTCTGGCCCACCAGCAAGACGGGATGTATAGAGTAGAACTGGCGTCACAATCTTCATGCTGGATTTCAAGCCAAAGTCAGTACATTGTTTAGCGGCATTCACGAGGTCGCGACCAAAATTACAAAGCACCAAGATATCCGGGTTCAAGGCTTTGATACGCGGTAAGAATGCGGAGTAATCGGATGCGCCTAGTGGATGGCGAATGTCTGCCAATGTAGTAGCGCCCATTTCTTTGCCGGCACGTTCAAATGCGCGCACCATCTCATGACCATAAGCATAGTCTGCAGTTAAAAATACAATTTTCTTGCCAAAACGTGGGATAGAGTAGCGTGCAACTGCTCCAGCGGTCATAGTTGGATTGAGAGCTTCATGGAATGTATAAACACTCCAATCCTTTGCTTCGTTAATCGCATCAGACTGACTAATTGAATTGAAGAGAACCTTACGTTCTTTACAAACAGCATTGATTGAGAGCTGAGTTGCAGCAGAAAGTGAGCCTACAACAAAATTCACCTTATCTTTTTCAATCAATTCCAGCGTGCGTGTTGCAGCTTCACCGGGGTTGAGTTTGTCGTCCCGCACCAAGAGCTCGGCTTTGCGACCATTAAATCCGCCGGCATCATTGAACTCTTTAATAGCTAACTCAGCGGCCTTGACTTGATCCTGCGCTTCGGCAGAGAAGGGACCCGTTAATGGTGTTGGAAAACCAATCTTGATAGTTTCCGATTGGGCGCTTGCCATATTCATCCAAAGTGGGGTGCTTGCTGCTGCAGCTCCACCAATCAGTATGGTTCTTCTAGTTTGATTCGTTACTTTTTGTTTCATGGTTATCTCCTCCATTTAAAACAGTTTATTAATCAGAATACTTTTTTATTTCATAAATCTTATCTGAATGTATCTTGTGATACTCAACTCAACATCTAGGGTTTCTTAATGCGACTCTGGAACTGCTTTTCCTTCTGCCAACAAAGTGCTGATATCAATGGCTGTTTCCGCCATTACCGTATCTGCATTTCTGCGGAGGCTATTGCCATCTCTTGTACCTTTGCTACCTTGTGCTTGCATGTAACGGCCCAGGTATTGCGCTCTTGCAACTACCTGCTGCCCAAGTGCCAGGCGCTCTTTGCCATAAGCATCCAGTGCTGCTGGAGTTGCACCCAATTGAGCGATGTGGCGCGCAATCACTATTGCCTCATCTCCCGCTTTCGTAACACCCATGCCGACGTGAGGGCGACCAACAAAAGCGGCATCACCCATTAATGCAATTCTGCCAAAGACGATTTGCTCTGACCGAACATCGTAAATAGGCTGCAAGAAAGGTGATGCTGTTTTCTCTAGAATCTCTGCGTATTGAGGCGCCAGAATCTCACGAGCAACTTTGCGCATGTCGGAGATGTGTTTCCATGACACCTTTAGCGGAGGGATGCCAGTAGGGTAGTTATGACCATCAGCATCGGTAAGGAGTTTTACTAGTTCACCGTCTTCAGATGCGGGCCGATACCAAACAAAGTTGTAGCGTCGTTTACCTGGCCTAGTGTCATTACCAGATCCCGCAACTGGATAACCCAGCATTTGCTCGCCGTTTGGTAGGCAGAATCCAAAATAGTTGAAGAGGGTATCTAAGGTGTAGTTAGATAAATGACTTTCATCACAAACACCTCGCCATGCGATGTATCCCGCATATTCAGGCTGAATCTCTGGTGCCACTTGTGCGCGAACCGCTGAACGTATGCCATCCGAAGCAATCAGTAGCTCCGCCTCATAAGAGCTGCCATTTTCGCAAGTCACCTGAACACCGCTAGCATCCTGACTCACGGTCTTGACATTCTTGCCCTGCAAGTAGCGCTCGCTGGGAAAATTCTCTTTGAGAAGGTGATAGAGGCGGCTCCATGAGGTTAAGATTTGCGAGAGTGGCATTTCACCTAAACTCTCGCCATCCACTCCTAAGGTAACGCGCTTGGTTACGGAGACGCCCAGGCTGCCATCAACCGAAATGCCTGCTTCTCGCAAGGCATCTGCTAGCGCGTCATGGGTCACGATCCCAGCGCCTCGCCCATCTAGAGAGCCAAGTGCTTTCTCTAATAGGGTGACATCGTGACCTTGGCGCAGCAATATGTTGGCTGCAAATAAGCCCCCCAAGGATCCACCGATGACAAGAATTTTGGCCATCTTTGCTTACGCACTCTTGGCATCAAGTGCTGATTTTTCTTCAGCTGGGTAATTCAATTCAATCACAATGCCATTGGGATCATCTAGAAAGAGTTGATGTAGCTTGAGAACCGGAACCGTGCGCTGTCTGCAGGGTACGCCCAACCTATCCAATAGAGCAAGCTTCGCCTCTAGACCTTTGGCAAAAAAGGCGATGTGATCTATAGCTCCCGAACCATAGAGTGATCTGGGATCGCGTTCGCCAAGATATTGCTTTAGACCGTTGGGATCATTTTTATCAATTGCAATTAAATGTAAGACTGCATTGGCCCAATCGTTTTCATCGCCGTTATATAGCCAGACTCCCGGGAATGGAAATTCAGGGCGAGGTCCAACTGTGAAGCCCAATATTTCACTGTAGAACTTGGTGGTTTGTTCAATCTCTAAACTGCGGATGGAAAAGTGATTTAGGCTTAAGTTCGTCATTTTATTTTTTACCCGTAGTAAATAAAGTTTTTGCTGAAATGAGGTAGGAGCTAATACGGTCTTGAATAATCTCTTGCTCAGTATTGGGGTTGCCAGAGTCATAAATTGCCTGACCATAGATCCAGCGCCGCATCCCGATATAAAAGATGCCGCCATGCAGGCCCATTAAAAATTCCAACTCCCGCTGCGAAGGCTTGACGCGCGAGCTGCGACCGCAGTGTTTGCGAGTTTCACGGATTAGGCGGGGCAACAGGCGGTCACGCAATAACTCAAAGAATCGGTCGCTAATGGAATGATCGCTTAAGCCTGAGAAGATCAGAATGCGTACGAAGTCATAAGTAAGAACGGTGTTTGAGTAGTCGATATAGAACGCATTCAACTTTTCTTCAGGCGACAATTTTGGATCGTCTAGTAGTTGCTCCCATTCAGGTTTCCAGCGTGACTCAAATACATCTTCATAGACCGCCTTGATTAAGGCATCCTTTGTGGGGAAGTAGTGATAGAGCAGGGTGTGTGTAACGCCGAGACCCTTGGTTAGATTTCGGAGCTGACCATCAATTCCATGTTTAGCGAAGTACTGAATTGCACGGTCCAGTATCTGGCGCTTGCGATCAGTCGTGCTCATTCTGCGACGAGCAGGAGCAGCAGTTTTAGCTACTTCTGTAACGGCATTATTGCTAGAGATATGGTCTTGAGCAAAACTCATTAGTGTCAGGGTTTATCCGAATTTGGCCTTATTGACCAAAAGTTAAATAATGGTACATTGTTGAACAACTGGTAGATAAGACTCTATTCGTACAAACCCCAAGGAGATGTAATGGAACTAAATGGCGAGCAGCTGATTGCCGCTCCAATCCCCGACGTTTGGAAGGGGTTGAACGACATCGATGTCCTGGCAAAGTCGATTCCAGGCTGTGAAGAAATTAGCCGCATCTCTCCAGAAGAGATACACGCCAAGGTCATGTTCAAGATTGGCCCTGTTAGAGCCAGATTCTCTGGAAAGCTACTTTTGAGTGATGTCATCCCCGATCAATCCTGCTCGATGGCGTTTGAAGGGTCGGGTGGCGCAGCAGGGTTCGCTAAGGGTCGTTCGCGGGTTGAGTTGAAGGTTGTTGAAGGTGGGACTTTGATTTCCTATACGACCGAAGCCTCCATTGGGGGAAAGCTAGGGCAAATTGGTGGCCGTTTAATTAGCGCTTCTGCCAAAAAGATTGCGGATGATTTTTTTCAGCGATTTGCAAAAGAATTGGGTGGTGAGGTGCTGCAGCTGGAGTCTGACGCTCAGTCCGAATAAAGGTTGGCGCTATAAATATAAAAGTAGTGGAGGAGACGCAATGAAAGCAGCTGCATTTGATTATGCAAAACCAAAAGCTCTCAGCGAGGCCTTAGCTTTGCTAGTTGAGGCTGGTGACGATGCGCGATTGATCGCTGGAGGTCAGACGCTGTTGGCCACATTAAATCTACGCCTTTCAGAGCCTAGTATTTTGATTGACATTACCGATTTGCATGAGCTCAAAGGCATTTCAGTTGTTGGTGATCAGTTACGTATTGGCGCCTTAGTAACTCATACCGAAATTGAAGATTCCGAGCTCATTGCGCAACATGCACCACTTCTAAAAGCCGCTGTACCGCATATTGCCCATCGCGCAATTCGTAATTTAGGAACTTGGGGTGGATCTTTGGCTTATGGCGATCCAGCTGCTGAATGGCCTGCATGTAGCCTCGCTCTCAATGCAACCATGTTGATCGCAGGTCCAGATGGCGAACGTCGAATCTCAGCACAGGAATTTTTTATTGATCTGTACACCACCTCCTTAGAGGCCAATGAGATCCTAGTAGCCACAGAGATTCCGGTGGCTAATCACAATCAAGTATTTTATTTTCATGAGCTAGCACGTCGGCATGGGGATTACGCCGTTGCTGGCGCTGCACTGGTTGCACAAAAACAGGGTGATGTTCTTAGTGATTGCGCTTTCACTTTCTTCTCGGTTGGTGCCACGCCAGTCATGGCTCTCAAGGCGCAGGCCTTGGTTAACGGCAAGCCACTCAATGATGATCTTATTGCCAGCGCAGTTGCCGTTGCAAGAAAAGAGATTGAGGCGATTGCAGACATTACAAATAGCGCAGAAACAAAACAACATTTAATTGGCGTTTTGTTAGAGCGTGGCTTAAAGCATTTGATTGCTTAAGTGATTAATTGATAAAAAGATAAATCGGGTTCGGAGACTTACATGGGCTTAAAGAAAAAAATTACGATGACCGTCAATGGTTCGGTGGTGAATGTTGAGATTGAGCCGCGTCGTCACCTAGTGGATTTTTTACGTGAAGACCTTCATTTGAAAGGTCCCCATTTAGGTTGCGAGCAGGGTGCATGCGGTGCCTGTACTGTCAAAGTAAATGGGCAAATTATTCGTGGCTGTTTGTACTTGGCTGTGCAAGCCGATGGATGCGTAGTCGAGACAATTGAGGGTTTAACCAAAAGCGGCGCATTAGCGGATCTACAAGAATCTTTTATGCGCCATAACGCAATGCAATGTGGTTTCTGTTCTTCTGGGATGTTGCTTGCTGCTGCAGAATTGGTTGAAAAGCAGCCTAAAGCTACTCGCGAAGAAGTGCGCGAATGGATTTCTGGAAATTATTGTCGCTGCACTGGTTATCACTCGATAGTGGATGCCATCATGGCTGTACTTGAAGCTCATGCCAAAGGTGAAAAAATTAAACCCGTTGTTGCTCACGCCTAAGAAGACCGGGAAAACTGATTATGAATAAGCCAACAGATCTCAAGGGATTAGTCCTTGATCCAGTAACCAACGATCAACGCTATATTGGTAATAGCGAGCCCCGACATAAAGCCCGACGACTGCTAGAGGGTCAGGGCACTTATGTTGACGATATTCAATTGCCCAGAATGGGGCATGTTGTGTACTGGCGTTCGCCAGTGGCCCATATGAAGATTGGGAAAATTCATACTGAACAAGCAAGCAAAATGCCGGGTGTTTTAGCTATCGTCGATGGTGTAAAGATGGTGGAGCTGTGTGAGCCATGGGTTGCCACTCTTGGCCACTTAGCTGGTATGAAATCAGCCCCTCAATATGCTTTGGCGATTGATCGCGCCTGTTGGCAGGGTGAGCCTGTGGTTGCAGTTGTTGCCGAAACCCGTGCCCAAGCTGAAGATGCGTTGCAGCTAGTTGATGTTGAGTGGGAAGAGTTACCCGCAGTGGTTTCTATGGAAACAGCGCTGGATGCAGAAACACCGGTCATCCATCCCGAACTTGGCGACAATCTTTGTTTTACGCGTAGCTTAGATGTGGGGCAAGTGGATGAAGTGTTCGCAACAGCGGATATCGTTGCCGAAGCGACCTTTGGGTTTGGTCGACATACGGGCGTTACTTTGGAGCCGCGCTGTCAAATTGCGGATTACAACTCAGGCGATCGTCGTCTGACGGTATACCACTCGCAACAAGCGCCCCACATGATGCAGGATTTATATTGCCGACAATTTGGCTTATCTGAATCGGATGTGCATGTTATTTGTAAAGATGTGGGCGGATCTTTTGGCATTAAGGTACATGCGTATCCCGATGACTTTGCAACTGTCGGCCTGGCAATCATGTTGGAGCGCCCAGTGAAATTTGTTGCAGATCGTCTTGAATCCTTCACCAGCGATATTCATGCACGTGAGCATCGGATTAAGGGGCGTATCGCAGCCAACAAAGAGGGTGATATTTTGGCATTTGAGATCGACGATCTCACTGCCATTGGCCCATACTCCATGTTCCCTAGAACCAGCGCGATCGAGGGTAATCAAGTGGTGAACTTGGTTGGCGGGCCCTACAAGCACCAGCACTACAGGGCCAAACTCAATGTCGTGTTTCAAAATAAAACACCCACTTGCCAATATCGTGGCGTAGGTCATCCGATTGCTTGTGCAGTCACCGAAGGCTTGGTGGATTTAGCCGCACAAAAGCTGCAGATGGATCCCCTCGAGTTTCGTAAGCGCAATGTCATTCCTGATGATGCCTATCCTTGCTCTGGAATTTCCGGAATCAAGTTGGAGGTGTTGTCGCATGAACAATGCCTACGAACCATTGAAAAAATGATGAATTATTCGGCCTTGCGTCAAGAACAGGCTGAGTTGCGCAAAAAGGGGATTTATCGTGGTATTGGTTTTGCCACCTTAATTGAGTTGACCAATCCAAGCCCTGCATTCTATGGCGTGGGTGGCGCACGCATCGCCTCTCAGGATGGGGCCTCTGCGAGACTTGATCCAAGCGGCGTTGTATCGATATTGATTGGTGTTGGCGAACAAGGTCAAGGTACCGAGGGTATCTATGCGCAAATTGCGGCTGATGCTGTTGGTCTTTCCATTAAGGATGTGCGCATCATCACAGGCGATACGGACGTTACGCCCTATGGTGGAGGCACTTGGGCCTCTCGTGGCGCTGGCGTGGGTGGTGAGGCCGTTCTACTCGCTTGCCAGGCATTACAAGAAAATATTTTAAAGCTTGCAGGTGCAATCTTGAGTAGACCGACTGAAGCATTGTCGGTTCGTCGTGGTCACGTTTTAGATAAGGCCAGTGGCGAGCAGCTTCTACCGTTTAGCGAGATTGGTCGAATTGGCTATTTCCGCACCGATACCTTGCCAGTCGGATTCTCCGCAGACTTGATGGTCACTCGTCATTACACTCAAAAAGAATACCCATTTATTTTCACCAATGGTGTTCAGGCTTCTTATGTTGAAGTTGACCCCGATACTGGATTTGTCAAACTCCTAAAGCATTGGGCCGTTGAGGATTGCGGTCGCGTATTAAATCCGATGTTGGTAGATGAGCAGGTTCGCGGTGCAATTGTTCAAGGTATTGGAGGCGTCCTTTTCGAAGAGTGCCTCTATGACGATAGTGGCTTATTGCGCAATGGCAGTATGGCGGACTATTTGGTCCCCATGGCCAATGAGATGCCAGATATTGAAGTGGCTCACGTAGAGACTCCAACCCGGTCATCTCAGTTGGGGGCAAAAGGTGCCGGAGAAGCTGGTACTGCCGGAGCTCCTGGGGCCGTCCAGAATGCGATTAATGATGCTCTGGCACCATTTAATACGGCGGTGTTTGATCAGCCTATTACTTGCGAAAAGATTCTGAAGGCCCTTGGAAAGGTCTAATCCAAGATCTGCCTGAATTAGTGCATTCCTGATATCTCTGGGAATTTCACATCCTGTAACATCAAGTTTTGACCATACCCAAATCTCCATTAGGGGGTTTGGGCTTAACTTGAGATAGCGAATAAGAACATGTCCCATTTAAAAGGTAAAACAGCTCTCGTCACTGGCTCTACTAGCGGCATTGGTTTAGCAATTGCTATCGGGCTGGCAAAGCAGGGTGTCAACATCATGGTGAACGGCTTTGGTGAGAAAGAGGTCGCTATTGCCGCAATCAAGGCTTGCGGTGTTGAGGTTGAATATCACGGCGCTGATATGAGCAAGCCCGCTGAAATCCAAGACTTGATTGAGCAAACTGAAAAGCGCTTTGGCGCACTCGATATATTAGTGAATAACGCTGGCATTCAGTACACGGCGAATGTCGAAGATTTCCCGGCGGATAAGTGGGAGTCCATTATTGCGATCAATTTGAGCTCTGCTTTTTACACATCACATCATGCTCTGCCTGGCATGAAAAAACGCAACTGGGGTCGCATTATCAATATTGCCTCCGTTCACGGATTGGTTGGATCAACTCAAAAGTCTGCATATGTTGCGGCTAAACATGGCATTGTCGGCTTAACTAAAGTGACCGCTTTAGAGAATGCAAAAACGGGCGTTACTTGTAATGCGATTTGCCCAGGCTGGGTTCTTACCCCGCTAGTTCAAAATCAAGTGGATGCCCGCGCAGAGCGCGAGGGAGTCTCGATTGAGGCTGCTAAGAATGCTTTGGTTTCTGAAAAGCAGCCTTCGGGTGAGTTTGTAGCGCCAGAGCAGTTGGCTGCCCTGGCAGTTTTCCTGTGCGGCCCAGACGCTTCTGAAGTTCGTGGAGTGGCCTGGAATATGGACGGCGGATGGACGGCCCAATAGCCTTATTCAGCTGTAATTTTTCTATCCGCAATAATTTTTGCCCAGGTTGAGGATTGGCTTGCGATATATTTTGCCAACTCCTCTCGAGTGCTTGGATTCGGTATGAGGCCATGCTCTGTCAATTGCTTGTTGGTGGCTTTGTCATTCAGTACGGCCACCAAGGCTTTGTTCCATTTCTCTAGAATAATGTCGGGAGTCTTCCCTGGCGCAACAAAGGCATACCAATTGGATGCATCAAAGCCTGGGTATCCCGATTCTGCAATCGTTGGCACATTCGGCAAGGTATTCGCGCGTTTGAGTCCTGTTGTCGCTAGCGGAATCAGCTTTCCATTTTTAATGTAGGGGTCTGCGGTAGCTAGGGCAGAGTAGTAGGCAGAAATTCGCTCCCCCAGGAGATCAACCATCGCTGGGCTTCCGCCTTTATAGGGTACGTGCACCGTATCAATATCAGCGCGGGCATTGAATAGCTCACCTTGGAGGTGAGAGGCTGAGCCACTACCTGTAGAGGCAAAGGTAATTTGCCCGGGATTCTTTTTGGCTAGCGCAACAAATTCTTTAAGATTTTTTACGCCTAGTGATGGCGTTACCACCAATACATTCGGGAAGGTGACGCCCATGGTTAAGGGAGCAAGATCTTTTTGTGGGTCGTAAGGCAATTTCATCAGATGTGGTGCAATGGAAAGCGGTCCAATTGATCCAAATAGAATGACGGACCCATCGCTTGGGGCATTTGCTACAAAGGCATGCGCAATGTTGCCCCCGGCGCCTGGTTTATTGTCAACAATGACATTTTGCCCCAGGTCTACACTCAATTTCTTGGCAATGACTCGAGCAGCATTATCCGCTGAACCGCCAGCAGCAAAGCCAACAACAAGTGAAATGGTCTTGTTTGGCGGAAACTCTTGGGCATGGCCGATTTGAGTAAAGCCTATGCACCCAAACAGGGCTAATGTCTTGAATAATCTGGATGGTTTCATGGTGTTCTTGATTAATCTCAATTCAGATGGTGTCTTTTGGCATTCTAGTCGCCTTTGGGGTATCTGCGCTGCGAAGGCAGGGACTCTGAGCCAATTAATGAATCATTTAAAGCGGAAAACTATCATTTTTGCTCATTCAAACAAAAAAGGCAGAATCGTTTATAGTTAGACCGAATTCTTATATACAGGAGATACCTTTATGTCATCCATTTTGACCTCATTAGGACGTACAGTTTTAGCTGGATTTGTACTTCTCGTTTTAATTGTCTTGGCCTTAGGTGCTAACCTAAGTTCAATTGAATTGCCTTTCTTATTCCGTTGGATCCACGTCATGGTTGGCGTTATGTGGATTGGTTTGCTTTGGTATTTCAATTTTGTGCAGATTCCTTCCATGCCAAAAATTCCTGATGAACAAAAGCCAGCCATTGGAAAAGTCATCGCTCCTGCGGCATTATTTTGGTTCCGTTGGGCCGCTTTATTTACCGTTGTTAGCGGTCTCATCTTGGCCGTATTGAATGGTTATGCGCATCAAGCATTTACATTGCAGGCTCCATTCCGCGCAATCGGTTTGGGCATGTGGATTGCCTTGGTGATGGCTTTCAACGTTTGGTTCATTATTTGGCCAAATCAAAAGCGTGCCCTCGGTATCGTTGCCGTTGAGCCAGATGTCAAAGCCAAGTCTGCACGTATCGCAATGTTGACCTCACGCTTTAACACTATGCTTTCAGTACCAATGTTGTTCTTGATGGTTGCTCAGTCACACAACACCACTTGGTTTGTGATCGTTTCATAATCACACCACCTTAGATCATGGAAAAGGCCCGCAATTGCGGGCCTTTTCTTATGCAAAAAATACTATATAGCTAGTAACGGATCCTCTTTATGGCAGGATCGGTGGAAGCTCTTTTGTTAGCGCACCACGCTGAGCGGTTGCAGAACCGAGAAGAGCAAAGCCCAATAGCTTGCCATCAGTAGATTCAAAGCGTGCTTCGAGACCATCTTCTAGGGTATTGATTTTCCAATCACCTAGCGCACCCTTAGCTGGTGGCGAGACAATGGTTGGGAGGGCAGGCGTTTTTACCATGACGGGCATCGCCGGGTAGCTCAGGGCAGTTTCTTGGCCCAGTAGGGTGGGTGCTAAAGCCCGTGCCGCTTGCATGATTGGCATGACATAGGGCAGCACCAAGCCATCCACTTCGGCGCAATCGCCAATGGCAAAAACATTTTTAGCGCTGGTTTCTAATTGGCGATTAACCACGATGCCTGTACCCGTTGCAATGCCAGCAGCATTCGCTAAATCCAGGCGGGGTCTTAAGCCTACGGCCGATAAAAATACATCGCTGCTAATGACCGATCCGTTTGCGAGAGTGATTGAGAGGGTGTCGCCAATTCGATCAATCGATTGCACTGTGGTAGCGAAGTGCCAGCGCACTCCAGCTTCGCTTAATTTCGATTGAAGCGCTTGCGCTGCCGCTTCTGGAAGTAAGCGCCCCAAAGCCTGTGGTGCCAAGTCAATGACATCCACTTCGTAGGAACCTAAAACCAAGTCATTGGCAAACTCACAGCCAATCAGGCCGGCACCTAAAATAGCAATTCGCTTTTTCCCTTCAATTGCTTGGCGAAACTGGGCATACTCTTCAAGGTCATTTACGGTAATCACTGCATTGGCTGCATTGCCTTGTAAGGGTAAGCGAATTTGATCAGCTCCCAAACCGAGCACAAGCTTTCCGTATGAAATGACTCCTTTGGAGGTTTCAATCGTTTGTGTGACGGTATCAATAGAAGAGACATCGGCATCCCCGATGATGCTCACTTCGAGTTGAGTCGCCATGCCCTCGGCATTGGTAGATACCAATTGCTCCGCGGTCTTCTTGCTAGCTAGTGCTGTAGAGAGCATTGGCTTTGAATAAAAGTACCCTGGTTCGCGGGTCACTAAAGTAATTGGAATAGTTTTGTCAAGTTTGCGAACCTCGCGAATGACGGTGTATCCCGCCAATCCGCTGCCAATAATGACGATGCCCGATGGTGAAGATTGATTCTGATGATCCAAAGCGGGGCTCCCTAGTAATGCGGTTAAATGCTGTTAATCAATGTTTTTAGAGTCTAAATGGTGCGGGTAAATTAACCCATCTGCACCATCTCAAAGTCCGATTTTGCTACGCCGCAGTCAGGGCACTCCCAATCTTCCGGAATATCGGCCCAAGCAGTGCCGGCAGGAATGCCGTCTTCAGGTAAGCCTTTTGCTTCGTCATAGATAAAGCCACACACGATACATTGCCAAGATTTCATAAATTTTCCTTTAAGAGAATGTGATTAGTTTAAATTTAATTACGTTTTATTTCTGAGTCTACTTAAGTAGCCGCAAATGCTTTAGCTTTTTCCAGGGCCTTCTTGTAGTGATTGGCATGTCGCTCTTCCACATTGGCTAGTGCTGCAAAGCGTTTCGCTGCTTTTGCTAACATTGCCTCGAATTGTTCGGCATGCTCTTTTGACTCTGCAATTTGCTCATCAATTTCTGCTACAGCCGCAGCATTGCCTTCATCTACTGCTGTTTTTCGAAAGGAGGGGTACATTTCGGTGTACTCATACGTTTCACCTTCAATGGCTATCTCTAATGCGCGCGTTGGGGTAATCGTGCTGGCGGGGTAGAGTAAATCTAGGTGACCAAAGGCATGCATCACTTCTTGATCAGCGGTTGCCTCAAAGATTTCAGCGGTTTCAATATCGCCAGCAGCGCGAGCCAGTTTGGCAAAATAGCGATATTTAATATGTGCCATGGATTCACCTGCAAAGGCGGATTCTAAATTTTGGATGGTTTTAATTTCTGGGCGAGACATGTTTATTCCTTTTAGTTAATTGCTAAGCGGTGTTTAAGCACCATGGAATGAATTCTGAACCTAAAAGTATGATCAGTCCAATAAATAATAATGATATTATTTATCTAATAAATTGATTAAACGGATATGGGCAAATTATGACTGCACTTCCTTCATTGCGTCAGCTTCGTTATTTTGTGGCTATTGCGCGTGAGCTCAACTTCACGCGCGCCGCAGAAGCCTGTTTCGTAGGTCAATCGACCCTGAGTGCGGGTTTAAAGGAGCTTGAGGATGGCCTGGGTGTCCGCTTGGTGGAGCGGGATCGGCAAAACGTGGCGATTACCCCAGTTGGCCTAGAGATTCTGGACAGGGCAAAGGCCATCCTGGCGGCGTCTGAGGATTTGGTGGAATATGCTGATGCTGCAGGTAAGCCGATGGCTGGGACGATCCGACTGGGGGTGATTCCGACCATTGCACCCTTTTTGCTGCCGAACGTATTGCCTGATATTCGTATGCGCTTCCCCGGTCTGAAAATTGCCTTACGTGAGGATTTGACAGCTAATCTCTTAATTAGATTGGCTGAACATCAATTGGACTTCATTCTGATTGCCTTGCCCTATGAGACCTCGGGCTTGCTTGTCCAAGAATTATTTGATGATGAGTTTTGGTTGGTAGCTAGGGAGGACGATCCAGCCCTCAAGGGAAAAGAAATCCATTTACCAGCAAAAATGGCTGAGCGCCTGTTGCTCTTAGAGGAGGGTCACTGCCTCAGGGAGCATACTTTGCAAGCATGCAAGCGTTCCGATATCCGCAAGGCTGATGGTATGGAGGCTACTAGTCTGCTAACTCTTTTACAGATGGTGGACTCCGGTATGGGGATTGCACTGTTGCCAGAGATGGCGGTAAGAGGTGGTTTATTAAATGGCACGAGCTTGGTAGCGCGCCCCTTGGCACCTCCTGCGCCCAAGCGAGTCATTGCCTTGCTCGCTAGATCCTCCACCGCTCACTTGGCAGAATTTCAGGTATTTTCTGATTGCATTCAGGAGCGCTTCAAGAGGGGTGCAAAGAGCGCTCGTGGAGCAGTCAAGGGCTTACGTAAGGATTAAGTGTGACCCAGCAAGAACCGATGTTTCTTGCTACAGTCGATGATTAAATAATTTGTCAGTAAAAAAGAAAGAGTCTCATGTCCGGAAAAGAAATAATGTTTACGCCCGTTAAGCTTGGTGCTATCGAATTAAAAAATCGCTTAGTCATGGCGCCCTTGACTAGAATGCGCGCGATTGCTGGTGAGGTGCCTAGCCCCTTGGCTAAAACTTACTATAGCCAAAGAGCGGGTGCGGGACTCATCATTAGCGAGGCAACTCAAATTTCACCCATTGGACAAGGCTATCCAGCAACGCCGGGGATTTACTCCGCAGCGCAAACAGCAGAGTGGAAAGAGATTGTTGAGGCCGTACATGCCAAGGGCGGTAGGATTGTTGCTCAGTTATGGCATGTAGGACGTATTTCTCATTCATCCTTGCATCCAGAGCAAGGCGTGCCTGAAGCTCCATCTGCTATTGCACCGGCTGGTCAAACATATGGCGCTGATTGGAAGCTTCATGATTACGAAACTCCAAAGGCGATGGCTAGTGAAGATATTGCTCGTCTCTTAACGGATTTTGAATTAGCCGCAAAAAATGCTCATGCTGCTGGTTTTGATGGGATTGAAATCCACTCTGCTAATGGCTATTTATTGGATCAGTTTTTACAAGATAAAACCAATCAACGTACTGATGAGTATGGTGGCTCCATTGAAAATCGTATGCGCCTATTGGGGGAAGTGATTGAGTCCGTTGCCAAAGTCTATCCAAGTAATCGCATTGGTGTTCGCTTATCACCATACGGTAGCTTTAACGATATCAGTGATAGCGATCCAATTGCCTTATTCAATGCAGTCATTCAGAAACTAAATAGCTATCAGTTGGCTTACGTTCATATGATTGAGCCACGCTCTACTAGTGCAGGCGGCAATGACCAAGTCAATGTAGGGGCACCAATTACTTCTGAGATTTTCCGCGCGGCCTATCAAGGTCAATTTATTAGTGCTGGTGGATATGATCAGGCGATGGGTGAGGCGGTTTTAGAGGCCGGCCTGGCTGATGCTGTAGCTTATGGGCGTCTATACATTTCCAATCCGGATTTGGCGGAACGCTTTGAGCAAGGCGCAGCCCTGAATCCCTATGATCGCGCCACATTCTATGGTGGAGCTGAAGTGGGTTACACGGATTACCCAGCCCTCTAAGTTTTAATAAAAGACTAAAGCGGCGCAAGATAAATAAGGCCTCTTTCGCAAGAAAGGGGCCTTATTGTTTATCCTCTGGATCTTTCAGTAGGCCGTAATGATTGGCAACTAGTAGCATTGCAACGGATGCGCAACCCATGGCAAAGAATTGCCATTGATGCAGCATAGCAGTTCCAACTACCGTCATCAAGATGGTCCATCCGATTGCCATCTTGGCTTTTTTGGTGAGTGCTTTCATGGGGGGTAGGTTCTTATTTAAATATTATTTAACAGTAAGTCGAGCTTTCGCGCTCAGCTCGCTGGGAGTTCCGCGCTTATCCAATTGAGAAAGCCTAAGGGCCTCTTGCTCAAAGTCAATTTGGGCTGGATGAAATTCAATATTTCCCAAGTGAATGACGTAAGTCCAAACCAATTCACGCCCCCGATCTTTATACACGTCTACAACTCGTTTCATTTTTGATCGCCTATGGAGTGGGTAGCGCTATTTTTTGGAGCGATATTCTGTTTCAGTTCAATGAGATTGAGGGGGTCTATGCGAATGACTCCGCCTCTGGGGCTATCAATGTCAGCAATCAAAAAGAAAGAAACGGACACCATGGCTGGAAAAATCATAAAGAGGCCTATATTGTGCTTAAAGTTTCTTGCCCCAAAACCCACCAAAATATTTGCACCAATGGCGATTGCGGCCATCAGCCACCAGGCCGCCCTGGGAATGCGATTCCACCAGGCTGCCTGTGTGTAGCCCTGCGAGTTAATAACATCATTCATGCCCGATACCACGAGTGCAATAGTAGGGGTTGATTGGGTTCGTGCGACGGGCAGCAATTCATTCCATAGTGCGTTTTCTAGTGCTAGGGTACGCTGCGTGATTTGCTGGGCCGTTTCTTGATCTTGCTTGGAGTAAAACAAGATGCGCTGATCAAGGTATTCGTTGAGAAGCTCTTTAATAGTTTCTGCGGTTTTTCTGGGTAAGAGATCCGCTCTCAAGAACTCAGTGCCAATGGCATTGGCTTCAGCCTCTTCATAGGTCTGCCTTAAGTCGTATCGAGCAATGGCCATTGAGAAGGTAAAGCCAATGATCAAACCAAGCAAGGTGAGCGTTGCCGTCTGAATAATTCCCAGGTCTGCCGAAGTCTCAGTATCTTTGGTGCGGTACTTACTTAACACGGCATTGCCAAACCACACTGAGCCTGCAAGGGCTACAGCGGAGATAGAAAGTATCAGTTCTGGAGAGTTGGCTAAGTGTGGAATATTAAAAAGTTCCTGGGTACAAAATATCTTTAGTCACATTTTGAATGTCGCGGTGTCCCGTAAAAGCCATGGTGATATCCAATTCATTATGAATAATATCGAGACACTTGGTAACACCAGCTTCACCCATGGCGCCCAAGCCATAAAGGAAAGGGCGACCAATCATCGTACCGCGCGCACCTAGTGCCCAGGCTTTCAGAACATCCTGCCCCGATCGAATGCCACCGTCCATCCAGACTTCAATATCTTTGCCCACTGCATTCACAATGCCAGGCAGCGCCTTGATGCTGGAGATGGCACCGTCCAATTGGCGACCACCATGGTTGGAGACAATCAAGGCATCCGCGCCAGAGTTGGCGGCTAAACGGGCATCCTCTTCATCCAAGATGCCTTTAATAATTAACTTGCCGCCCCAGAGTTTTTTAATCCACTCCACATCATCCCAGCTTAAGCCTGGATCAAACTGCTCGGCAGTCCAGGAGGAGAGTGAGGACATATTGCCGACACCAGTGGCATGACCAACAATATTGCGAAAGGTTCTGCGGGGGGTCATGGCCATACCCATGCACCAGCGAGGCTTTGTCATCATGTTGATCATGTTGGCAATAGTCAATTTTGGAGGGGCAGATAATCCATTCTTTAAATCTTTATGACGTTGTCCCAAAATCTGTAAGTCCAATGTCAAAACTAGGGCGGAGCACTTAGCGGCTTTAGCGCGCTCAATGAGTCGCTCAATAAAGCCACGGTCTTTCATCACGTAGAGTTGAAACCAAAAAGGCTTAGTAGTGCGCTCTGCCACATCCTCAATAGAGCAAATACTCATGGTGGATAAGCAGAAGGGGACTCCAAATTTTTCTGCGGCACGAGCAGCCAAAATTTCACCATCCGCATATTGCATGCCCGTTAATCCTGTGGGCGCTAAGGCAACTGGCATGGCCACTTCTTGACCCACCATAGTTGTTTTGGTGGTGCGATTGGTCATGTCTACAGCAACGCGCTGGCGTAGTTTGATCTTCTGAAAATCAGACTCGTTGGCTCGGTAGGTGGATTCAGTCCATGACCCAGAGTCTGCATAGTCATAAAACATCTTGGGGGTGCGTTTTTGGTGTAAAACTCGTAAATCTTCAATATTGGTGATAATTGCCACTAAAGTCCCTTTGCATGTTGCCATTACCTGATAGCTTTCGCCAACTTAAGCTCTATCTTAGCAATACTGGGCATTTGTTTCTACAATGCGTAGGCAATGCCCTTCTTAGGGGTCAAAATCCTCACTTGTCTGCATGAAAACCCTTTAATGCCCCACCTAACCCTTTCAACTGTATTTTATTTATCGCTTGCTACCATCTTATGGGCTGGCAATGCGATAGCTGGACGAGTGCTGGTGGGGAGCATTTCACCCATTACTTTAAGCGCAGCCCGTTGGGGGCTTGCAGCCTTGATGCTGCTTCCCTTGGGGTGGCGGGTTTTCAAGCCAGGCAGCGACCTATGGCGAAACAAAGCTCGCTTCTTGGTTCTGGGGCTTTTAGGGGTTGGTAGCTATAACGTCCTGCTTTATCTTGCCCTGCAAACCTCAACCGCTATTAATGTCACCTTGATCGGTGCAAGCATGCCTATTTGGATGCTGTTTATTGGGGCTGTTTTTTATCAGGTCAGACCCACTCTGCTGCAACTTGTGGGTGCTGTGATCTCCCTGGTTGGTGTCACCATTGTTTTAAGCCGGGGAGAGCCAACAACACTATTAACCATGCAACTGGTGATGGGTGATTTACTCATTATGATTGCGACAATTTTGTGGGCTTTCTATAGCTGGATGATTAGTCGGCCTGGAGCCAGCTCGGAAAAGCAGTGGCCATGGGCAGAATTTTTGATGGCACAGGTCATGATTGGTTTTCTATGGACGATGCTATTTGATGGCATGGAGATTGCTACCGGAAATGCATTTATTCATCTCAATTACTGGACTGGTGCATTAATTCTTTTTGTCGCCATCGGACCATCCTTGATTGCTTATCGCTGCTGGGGTTTGGGGGTGAATGGTGCCGGCCCAACGGTAGCCGCATTTTTTGCCAATCTGATTCCTTTGTTTACCGCACTGTTATCGGCCGCCATGCTGGGAGACCCCCCAAAGATTTTCCACGGACTCGCCTTTCTTTTGATTGCGGGCGGAATTATTATTTCATCCGTAAGGCGAGGGCAGCAATAAATGCGTATCCTTGACCTTGATCTAGGAATAGATCTTCAAAAAACAGTACATTTAATTGTTTTGTTAATTCATTGAGTCATGCCTATGTTTGATGTTCTTGTCATTGGTGGCGGAAACGCTGCACTTTGCGCCGCATTAGTGGCTAGAGAAGCAGGCGCTAGCGTGCTACTGCTCGAGGCTGCCCCCAAAGAGTGGCGCGGTGGTAATTCAGTCCATACGCGCAATATTCGCTCAATGCACGATGCTCCTCAGGATGTATTGCTTGATGCTTATTCTGAGGAAGAGTATTGGCAGGACATGCTCAAGGTTACTGGTGGTTTAACGGATGAAAAGTTAGCGCGCTTGGTGATCCGCTCCACCTCAAATTGTCGAGGCTGGATGCAGAAGCATGGGGTGCGTTTTCAGCCCTCACTCTCAGGCACCCTCAATCTCTCTCGAACAAATGCATTTTTTATGGGCGGTGGCAAGGCCTTAGTGAATGCCTATTACCGCAGTGCTGAGCATCTTGGCATAGAGATTCGCTACAACTCACCAGTGGATTCCCTGGATATTCAAAATGGGCAATTCTGTGCTGCTTATGTGGGCGGCAATCGAATAGAGGCCAAGGCTTGTGTTCTTGCTGCTGGCGGTTTTGAGTCCAATCGTGAGTGGTTGGATGAGGCCTGGGGGGTTAATGAGCATGGCGAGCGTCCGGCACAAAATTTCTTAATTCGAGGAACGCGCTATAACAATGGCGTCCTTTTAAAACAATTATTAGCATTGGGTGCCGACTCTGTTAGTGATGCTACGCAAGCACATATGGTTGCTGTTGATGCTCGCGCACCTTTATATGATGGTGGTATCTGCACTCGAGTTGATTGTGTGTCTTTTGGCATTGTCGTGAATAAGTACGCACAACGATTTTCAGACGAGGGTGAGGATTTTTGGCCTAAACGTTATGCATTTTGGGGTAGGCTAGTCGCCCACCAACCTAGTCAAATTGGCTATTGCATCATTGACTCGAAAGTATTGGGCCGATTTATGCCGCCAGTATTTCCAGGGGAAAAAGCGGACACGCTGGAAGAGTTGGCCGATAAGTTGGGCTTAAAGCAGGACGCTTTACTGAAAACGGTTGCAGGCTACAACGCAGCTTGCAGAGTGGGTACTTTTGACCACACTGTGATGGACGATTGTCATACCGAAGGAATAGAGCCAGCTAAAACACATTGGGCCTTACCGATTGATCAAGGCCCTTTTTATGGATATACCCTAAAGCCGGGCGTGACCTTTACTTACTTGGGGTTGAAAACCGATGAAACGGCAGCGGTACGATTTCATGGTGATGCGAGTCGCAACCTATTTGTAGCTGGCGAGATGATGGCTGGCAATGTCTTGGGCAAGGGTTACGCGGCTGGTGTGGGCATGGCGATTGGTACGGCATTTGGAAGAATGGCTGGTGCAGGGGCTGCAAAATCTGTGTTTGGCGAAAAGGGTGAAGAACATGCAGCAGCTTAAAGATTTGATTCAGGAGGCTGCGACATTGGCATCCCCCGCCCCGGAAATTGAGGCGGCGCGCATGCTCCAAATTTGTAACGCTTGTCGTTATTGCGAGGGATTTTGTGCAGTGTTCCCGGCGATGACTCGCCGCATTGATTTCAATCCAGTGGACATGCACTATCTAGCGAATTTATGTCACAACTGTGGCGCCTGTCTGCATGCATGCCAATATGCTCCACCACATGAGTTTGGGGTCAATATTCCAAGAGTGATGGCGCAGGTGAGGGGTGAGACTTACCTTGCATTCGCATGGCCGACATTCATGGGAGCAGCCTATCGCAATAATGGTGTTTTTGTGGCGCTGGCAAGCTCCTTGAGCTTGATTGTCTTTTTATTGTTGACGCAATTGCTAAATGGTACGCTGTTAACGGCATCCACAACGGGGAACTTCTATGAAGTCTATTCCCATAACACCTTGGCAATTGTATTTGGCATTGTCTTCCTCTTTGTTATTGCCGCATTAGGGGTTGGGCTAAAACGTTTCTGGTCAAGTATTGTTCCTGGAGTGGTTTCCTCTGCAGCTAGCGCTGAAGCCGTTCATGATGCGCTTACGCTGAAGTATCTGGGTGGTGGGCATGGCGATGGCTGCAATAATGAGGATGACCATTTTTCTCTATGGAGAAGGCGTTTCCACCATTTCACGTTTTATGGTTTTTTACTGTGTTTTGCCGCTACGAGCGTAGCCACTTTGTATCATTACCTTCTTGGCTTGCAGGCCCCATATGCGCTAACGAGTTTGCCGGTAGTTTTGGGAACGCTCGGTGGTATTGGTCTTTTGATTGGACCAGCAGGCTTGCTTTATTTGAATTTCATGCGCAATGCTGCTCATGGGGACAGAAGTCAGAGGCCAATGGATCGGGCATTTATCGTGCTACTGTTTTTGATTAGCCTGTCTGGCCTTATCTTGCTCGCCTATCGAGAGAGTTCTAGTATGCCCATCTTGCTGTCTATTCACCTTGGCATAGTGATGGGATTCTTTTTAACCATACCCTACGGGAAGTTTGGGCATGGCTTTTATCGCCTGGTTGCATTGCTCAAGAATTCCATTGAGAAGCGTCAGAAAAATAGTATGTTGTTTGGTTCCGATTAAATAGACTGAGAAAAAAATGAGACTAATTACCTTCACCCGCAATGGTGCAAACCACCCTGAAATTGGCGCACGTTTACCGAATCCTGGGGGTGACCAAATATTGCCCTTTGCTGACTGCGCCAAACTCAAAAATGTAGCGGACTTTCCATCTGGAATGAAAGAATTTTTGCGTGCTGGCGAGCCGGTGATGAGTCAGGCGAAATCTTGGGTTGCAACTGCCCATGAAGATGCAAATGACATCTTGCTTTCTGCAAATGAAATTACCTATTTGCCGCCAATTCTAGATGCCGAAAAGTTTTTGTGTGTTGGAAAAAATTACCGCACCCATCTAGAAGAATTAAAGCGTACTAATTTAATTAAAGAGATTCCTCAAGAGCCGACATCCTTCATTAAGTTGAACTCTTGTTTGTCTGGTCACCTAGCAGAAGTGGTTCGTCCCAAGGGGATTACTAAGCTTGACTATGAGCCTGAGCTAGTTTTTGTGATTGGTAAGCGTGCTCTAGGGGCCAAAAGAGATGAGGCCATGAATTATGTAGCCGGGGTCACGATTTTAAATGACCTCACTTGCCGTGACTTGCAATTACGCGAAGTGGCTTCCGGTTCGCGCTTTTGGACTGGGAAGAATATTCCAGGGTTTGGCCCATTGGGTCCTGAGATTGTCACGATCGATGAAATTCCCAATGTGTATGATTTGTGGATGACTTGCTCGGTAAATGGTGAGGAGCGGATGCGGGTAAATACCTCCGACCAGATCTGGAAGATCTCAGACATTCTTGAGCATTTTTCAAGATTTATTCCCATTGAAGCGGGGGATATGTTTTCGACGGGCGCACCTGGTGGAGTAGCTGTTGGAAAAGCCAACGCCGAAGATTTGTATTTGAAACCTGGCGATGTTGTGGAATGTTCAATAGATGGAATTTCTACGCTCAGCACCACTATCGTTGATGAGATTTGATATGACTTTTGTAAAGCGTATTGCTCCCCAATGCATCCTCCTGCTTGGGTTGTTGTCAGCTGGCGTAGCAATTTCCCAGACTGCAGACCCATTTCCATCCAAGACGGTTAAGGTGATTGTTCCTTTCCCGCCGGGCGGAGGGGCGGATACGCTGATTCGTTTATTGACGCCACCTTTAACTGAGGCTTGGAAACAATCATTGGTGATTGAGAATCGTCCTGGTGCCAGTGGTTTTATTGGGGCTGAGTTGGTGGCCCAATCTGCCCCGGATGGCTATAGCTTGTTGATGGGTTCTACTGCAGCCGTCACGGATAAGAATGTTTCCAAGTTTGCTCCGGTCGCGCTGGTTTCGGCATCCCCCTATATCGTCACAGTGAATCCAGCATTAAATATCTCCTCTATTCGTAGTTTGATTGCGTACGCAAAGACAAATCCTGGAAAACTACGCTATGGCTCATCCGGACCGGGGTCAGCATCTCACTTGTCGGCTGAATTATTTACCTCTCTGGCTGGTATCACCATGATGCATGTCCCATACAAGGGGACCGGTCAGGCATTGACGGATTTATTGGCTGGCCATATTGATGTCATGTTCGCTCCTGCTCAAACTGTCATGCCGCAAGTGGAATCGGGAAAATTGGTAGCGTTAGCAGAGACTGGCTCAAAACGATCCGAGTCCTTGCCAAATATCCCAACCGTTGCTGAATCGGGTTTGCCTGGATACAGTGCCGTAGGCTGGTTTGGTCTATTTGCTCCCGTGGGCACCCCTAAGGCAATCGTGCAAAAAATAAATCAGTCTGTCATGGCGGCAATGGCCCAAAGCAAGATTCGTAAATCGATGATGGAGCGGGGCAGTGATCCTGCCAGTGGTAGCGCCGATGATTTTGCGGCCTTTTTGCGGGTAGACCAAGCTAAATGGGCGAAATTGATCAAGCAAAATAACATTGCAGTGCAATAAAGTCTTATATCGGTATGATTTAGGTCTAACAAATTGATTTACTAGGAAATTACTATGCCAGGTTTACTCCCCAACGTTGATCCAGACGGTCTTTTAGAGTTCTCGGTTGTCTATACCGATCGCTCACTCAACCACATGTCTGAAGAGTTCAAAAAAGTCATGGTGGACATCTCTAGTGTCCTCAAGGATGCTTATAACGCTAGCTCTGCAGTGATCGTTCCGGGTAGCGGGACTTTTGGTATGGAGGCGGTTGCCCGCCAGTTTGCTAATAATGAAAAGTGCCTCGTATTGCGTAATGGCTGGTTTAGCTATCGCTGGACTCAGATTTTTGATTTAGCAAATATCACGCAGGACATTACCGTTCTCAAAGGTAAGCAATTAGAAGATTCTGCGCAAGGTGTATTTGCGCCTGCACCTATCGAAGAGGTTGTTGCCTTTATTAAGAAAGAAAAGCCAGCAGTAGTCTTTGCTCCGCATGTAGAAACTTCTGCCGGCATTATTTTGCCTGATGACTATCTTAAGGCAGTGGGAGATGCGGTACGCTCAGTCAATGGCTTGTTTGTGCTTGATTGCATCGCATCAGGTGCTATGTGGGTGGACATGAAGGCTTGCAATGTAGATGTCCTCATTACAGCACCACAAAAAGGTTGGAGTAGTTCACCTTGCTGCGCATTGATTGCCATGGGCGATAGAGCGCGCGAGCGTATTGAGTCTACTCAAAGCAGCAGCTTTTCTATGGACCTCAAGAAGTGGCTCCAAATCATGGAGGCTTATGAAAAGGGTGGTCATGTGTATCACACCACGATGCCGACTGATGCGCTGAAGATCTTGCGTAATGTGATGCAAGAAACCCAGACTTTAGGTTTTGCTGCGCTGAAAGAAAAGCAGCAAGAGTTGGGTGATCAAGTTCGCGCCTTATTGGTATCTAAAGGCTACCATTCAGTTTCAGCAAAGGGATTTCAATCTCCTGGTGTAGTGGTGAGCTTTACCAAGGATCCTGAAATTCAATCGGGTAAGAAGTTTATTGCGCTTGGCTTGCAAACTGCTGCTGGCGTTCCCTTGCAATGCGATGAGCGTCCAGACTTCCGCACATTCCGCATTGGACTATTTGGCCTGGAGAAGTTGGCTCATATCGACCGCACTGTAGGTCATCTGGAGGCGGCCTTAGAAAAAATTACTGAGACTGAGGCGCAACCAGCTTAATTCACAGAAATTACGCCACCCGGAAAGGCCGTCTTAGGACGGCTTTTTCATTGCCTCTAAGGCTAGAGGGTTGGGCGTTGCTTCACCTACTTTTGTCAGCACATTGGTATCGAGATGATGAAAGGGTTCAGTCTGCCCCTGAATCATCATGACTGTATCTTGTTCATAAGACCAGGATCCATCCTCAAGGAGGGTCACCATGATGCGGTACTCGATAGTTTTGAAGGCGTAGTCTAAGAATGGGCTAGATGAGATGCCAGCGGTCGGATCATCAATTTTAGCGACGCACTCAAACTGCCTTGCGCTTGCAGCTGCCTTGCCTGTTGCCATGGTGACCATGCCACGCGGTATCGTCAGCGTATGAACAATCAGTTCTGTAGCTGGTTCCCAAAGCCAATAACCAACCTGATCGTGATAGGTCTTTACTTGATTGGGCTTGGTGATATGAAGGTGATACCGTAAACCATAAAACAGTTGTGGCCCATTGGTTTGTGGATCAATCGGCTGCATCTCAATTCGTTCGGTATAGACTTGTTTCTTAGGGCCTTCCGCCTTAGGTTTGATATCTAAACCCCGTTGACCTTCCCAGATGCCTGCCAGGCGAGAGAGGGGGCCAAGATTTTCCAAAGTATTGACTGAGTACCCCTGGGGCTCAGTGTAGATGTCGGTCGGAAGTGGACTCATAGAAAACCTTTTATTAAATGAAGCATTTGTGACAAATAATTGAGTATGATTAAATTATCCACAAACCCCCTAGGGAGTCTTCAATGTGTTCTCGTTTTGTAAAACTCAGTATAGCTACCCTCATTTCTGCTTCCATCGGTTTGTCGCCTCTCGCGGCGATGGCGGCCGATCCAGCCCCGGTTGGCGCGCCGGCAGCAGTTCCAGCTACCCCAGCTCCTGCGGCTCAAAACAATAAAGCGGCTGAGAATAAGGCTAAGAAAAAAGCGAAGAAGGATAAAAAGGCTGAGAAGAAGGCCAAGAAAAAAGCGAAGAAGAAGTCAAAACCAGCGACGGCTCAGCAGTAAACTTCTGGCAATGATCTTAGTATTTCACTGAAATCATTAATGCAAGGGGTCGGATCCTTGAAGATCTAAAGACTTTGTAGCGTTCAGCCCCTTTTCTTTATCTGGCGCATTGTTACGTACCAGTAGCCACATCGCCCCAATCACCAAGCCCATGCCGCCAACCTGCATCCAGGTAATGGGTTCGGATAAAACTGCCCAGCCCATAAACAATGTTGAGACGGGCCCCAAAATTCCAGCCTGCGCAACTAGTGGGGAACCAATGCGGTTAATGGCAATCATGATTAACAGCATGGGGATGACGGTGCATAGGCTTGCGTTGAGTAGGCTTAGCCAATAGATCTGTTGCACTTGGACAAACACAGCTGCTGGATCGTAAATCAGAATCTGAATGACGCTAAGTAGCGCCGATGCAGAGCTGGCATAGACTACCAAGCGAACACTACCCACTCTTCGAACCATTTCTCCAGAGCCAATCATGTAGATGGCATATGAGCATGCGCCGGCAAATACCAGCAGCATGCCAAGCAATGCCATAGAGCCAGTTGAACTCGCATCCTGAATGAATACCACGATTACCCCAAGATAGCCTACAACCAATGCATACCATTGCAGGCGACTAATGGATTTATTTAAAACAAAGTAGGAAATTAATAAGACAATCGTTGGCGTGAGATAGAGCACAATGCGCTCCAATCCAACGGAAATATATTGAAGGCCCAGAAAATCTAAGTAGCTAGAAAAGAAGTACCCCATAAATCCCAGGGCAAATATTTTTACTTGGTCTACTCCTGTCAGTGGACTCATTGCTTGCCTACGTACTTGCCACCAATAAATTCCCCAGAAAAAGGGGAGTGCCATCAGCATCCGCAGGGCAATGAGCGTTTCAGCATTGGCGCCATAGGTAAATGCGAGCTTGACTAGAATCGCTTTTCCAGAAAACAGTACCGAGCCTAAGCCAGCCATAAAGAGGCCATATACGTAATGGCGATGAAGGAGGATTCCGCTGGTTGACTTCATGCTGTTTTATAACAGCTTATTGAGCAGGCTTCGCATCTCAAAAATGACCTCTGTTGGAGTAAGTCCAATTGGCCCTACTTGCTTGGCAACCAGGCTATCGGCTGCGCTGGCATGCAACTGCACTCCAATACAGCTGGCTTCCCAAAGGTTGATATTGTGGCGTATACCTTGGGCGGCAATTGCAGCAATGCTACCAGTTAAGACATCACCCATTCCCCCGACAGCCATACCCGGGTTGCCTTGATTGCATTGCACGGCTGTATTGGTGGGTGAAGCTATGAGGGTGTGTTGACCTTTAAGAATCACAATAGAGTTGGTGAGTTTGATTAAGTTGGATAAAGCGGTGATGCGGTCTTGCTGTACCGATGTTGTGCTTATATTTAGAAGGTGTGCGGCCTCTCCGGGGTGCGGGGTAAGAACGCTCATCCCAGGGAACAAACGATTACGCTCCTTCAGAAGATCAAGAAATTCAGGAGTATCCGCTATTAGGTTGAGGGCATCTGCATCCAGTACTAGTGGCACCTTAGGATAGCGTAAAGCTGTAGCCAGCCAGTCTCTAGCAAGAGCAGAAAAACCTAAGCCTGGCCCAATTGCAATTAAATCTGGGGTAGTGGCTTCCAGTTGCTCTTGGGTATTAAAGCTAGCCAAGCGGACCATCAGCTCGGCTTGCTCAGGAAAGGCATGGGCAGCTGTGGGGTCGAGCATTTCTAAGATAGTCCAACCGGCACCTAAATGAAGGGCAGCACTACCAGCCAACATGAGAGCGCCAGACATTCCAGGCGCACCACCAATGAGTAAGACCTTGCCAGCATTGCCCTTATGTTCTGGTGGCTCGCGCTTGAGCCGATGAATCAGTTCCAGCGCTTGCAGTTGGGTGGGGGTGTTCATGCGAATAGTATCGCTCCAATAATTGTCTTAACAATCAATTTTATCGGGAGTATTCTGTGATGATGAAAATACAATTTCTTGGGGCTGCCGGAGAGGTTACTGGGTCTAGGCATTCTGTAGAGGTTTCCTTGGGTGGGCGCGAAGCGCGGTTTATGGTCGATTTCGGCATGTTCCAGGGTGGGCGTGAGGCCACAGCAAAAAATTTGGAACCCTTGCCTTTTCCCCCAAATGAAATTCAATTCATTGTATTAACCCACGCCCATATTGACCATAGCGGTTTATTGCCACGACTCTGTGCTCAAGGATTTTCAGGGCCCATTTACTGTACTGACGCCACATTCGAGTTATTAAAAATTCTCTTGCCCGATAGCGCGCATTTACAGCGCTCTGATGTAGATCGAGCAGAGCGCAGGCAAAAAGCAGGTAAGTGGCGTGGGGATCTCCCAGTTGCCTTGTACTCCATGGAGGAGGCTGAGCTTGCTCTTGGGCAATGCGAAGTCCTTGCCTACGGCAAACAGATAGAACTTTGCAAAGGTATTCATTTGGAGTTTCAAAATGCAGGTCATATTCTAGGCTCTGCTATTGCCATTCTCGATATTACCGAAGATCTATCCAAGAAAAAGCGCTGCGTGTTTTCAGGAGATATTGGCATGAAAGGAAAGTTGTTGATGCCTGATCCTGCGATCATTTCTCAAGCGGATGTCCTAATAGTGGAGTCGACTTACGGTGATCGCCAGCATAAAACTTTAGCCGATACAGAGGCTGAGTTAATCCAAGTTGTTACGAGCACGATGAGTGCCCATGGAAATATCATCATTCCTGCTTTTGCTGTAGGCCGTACGCAAGAAATTCTTTTTCTGCTGATTGATTTGGTGAGACGAAATTTATTACCCCATCTCAGCATTTGGGTGGACTCCCCAATGGCTACTGCAGCCACACACTTAACACAACACTTCTTTGAGCAGCTGGATAGCGAGTCCCAATCCACGTTTAAATGGTTCAAAAATAACCCGGGGGCAGTTGATCTCCGCTTTATTGCGGATGTGGAAGAATCCAAGGCGCTGAATAAAATTAAGGGTGGAGCCATCATTATTTCAGCGAGCGGCATGTGTGATGCCGGGCGTATTGTTCATCACCTAAAGAATAATTTACCGCGCTCACAAAATGCGATTGTGATCACAGGCTTTCAGGCATACGGTAGCTTAGGCCGTCGTCTGGTCGATAAGGCGGCAAAAGTACGCCTCTTTGGTGAAGAGGTTCCAGTCAGGGCATCCATACATACTATTGGGGGTCTATCTGCCCATGCCGATCAACTCGGTCTACTGGAGTGGTTGCGGGGCTTTGAGGTGCCTCCACAATCTGTTTTTGTAGTTCATGGCGAGCCCGAGGCCTCTGCTGTTTTGGCTGAGGCCATTCGCACGAACCTAGAGTGGAAAAATGTGGTGATTCCAGAGCGCCTGCACAGCTACTCTTGTTAGGCGCTTACTCTGCAACCTTGGCACCCTCAATACCATGGCGCTTCATTGCCCTTGCAATAAATCCAGAGGCTTTTAGCTCGGCAATAATTCCACTTAAGTAGGCAGTCGTTTTATCTACTTCGGGGCGCGCTTTAGGTATTCCGATTGCCTGATTGATCACCATAAATCGCCCCGGGAGCAGGCGAAGATTGCTATAGCGTTTTGCATCAGCCTCCAGCTGTTGTTTTACTCCTGCAGCAACATTCCCTTTTCCACCCATAAAGTCATCGACAACGGATTGTGAGTTGGCAGCGCGAAGTAGTGCTGCGTTTTTGATTTCACGCGTCAGGTAGAGGTCATAAGCACTACCTTTACCGACCACAATTTCATTCCCAACTGCGTCAACGTCTTCATTGTTCTTCAAGGGGGATGATGCTTTAACCATATAAGCCCCTTCGATCTGTATGTACGGCGGGGTATAGCTGATATCAGCGCCACGTACGGGATCGATTGCAACGAAAATGAGATCAATCTGATTGGCTTTGAGAGCCTCTACAGTTGCACCAGCACTTTGATATGAGATGAGTTCAACTGGTAACTTGGCTTGCTTGCCAATTTCTTTGGCAATATCAATCGTGATCCCTTTGGGTTGCGGTTCGCTTTTATCGATTGAGCCGGCTAACACTGGGTTACCTAGATTAATGCCGACACGCAGCGTTCCAGTTGGTGCAAATGATTTCATCATGGCTGTATCAGTGGGTTTATGTGGTGTTAAGGGAGTTGTTTGGGCAAATATTAGATGGGAAAAAAGTAGAAGACTGCATCCGAGAATATTTTTCATTTGATCATCATATTCAATAAATTGTTGTAAAAAAACCGCGGCGTACCGCGGTTTGATTTTCTCTCACAGAACTTATTTCTTAGCATCAGCTGCAGGAGCTGCTACTGGTGCAACAGGAGCTGCAGGAGCATCTTTCTTGGCTTCTTCCATGTGCGCCGCTTCGGAACCATGCTTTTCGCCGCCCATATCAATGTCGCCATCGCCTTTGAGGAGTAAATAGGCTGTAGCACCAACTAATACTAGTACCATGATGATGATTGAACGGTTGCTCATTGCTTTTCCTTCAGTTTGGTTAATATTGAATAATAGTAATACCTGAAGGGCGGGCGGTAAATCCGAATAAGCCCTAGGTGCCAAATTAATACAATATTCTAGGTAGTAATACTGATTTGGTTGAAGGTGAGCCACTATTTTTAAGGGTTGTGACATGAGCTCTAAGTTGCCGGTAAATAATTCTCAAACGATCACTGATTTTCTGAGTCTTCAAAAAAGTCAGCTGGCAGAGGACAACTCTGAAGACTCCTACAAGTTTGCATTTGATGATCAAGCCTTTTTAGCTCGGCGAGAAACCTTGGGCTTACGTTTTCAGTTGGAGTTATTAAAGCCAGAGATTCTGTTGCATGAGCACGGGGTCGAGCATACGATTACGGTATTTGGATCCACTCGTTTTGTGAGCTGTCAAACAGCCCGGGAGATGGAAGTCAAGGCAAGTACGCCCCAAGAGATTGCCGAGGCTACAAGGGCATTACTGCATTGCAAATTCTACGATTCAGCAAGAGAGTTCGGAGAAATCGTAGCGGGCTATAACGCCACACAAACGGAGGATCGCAATAAGCTGTATGTTGCTACTGGTGGTGGCCCCGGAATTATGGAGGCAGTTAATCGAGGTGCATTTGAGGCGGGGGATAAGTCGATTGGTTTCAATATCAGCTTGCCTAAAGAGCAGCACCCCAATCCCTATCTCACCCCAGGACTGAGCTTCCGCTTCCATTACTTCGCCTTACGAAAAATGCATTTCATGCTCAGGGCGAGGGCAATTTTGGCCTACCCAGGTGGCTTTGGCTCCTTTGATGAGCTCTTTGAGGTTTTGACCTTAATGCAAACTAAAAAAGTAGAGCGCTTTCCGGTCGTCCTGGTAGGGAGGGATTTTTGGCGCGTGGTGATCAACTTCGATCAAATGCTGGCTCACGGTGTTATTGAGCAGGCCGATATGGATTTAATTCATTTTGTAGAGACGGCTGAAGAGGCCTGGGCAGTCATACGTGACTGGTATCAATTGGCTTAAGGTAATCCCTGGGAGAGCTGTAAAATACGTGTAAGACTCTATGACTATCCCCAATACTGTAACCCTCACTACCGAACTGGATTTACCAGCATATTTGTTTGGCATAGCCATGCTGCTCATTGTGATGCTCTTGCACGGGCTTCTTTTGCTCCAGATTGCGAAGCGCTATGAGGTCAAATCATTTCTCTATTTGTCTGAGCATAAATACTCATCAGTTGCCGTTGTTTTCTATATTAGCGTTCTGTGCCTATTTCTTACTCACATCTTTGAAATTATTCTCTGGGGAATTTCCTTGCGGGCCTTTAATCTCTTGCCGAATTTAGGTCAGAGTATTTTATTTAGTGGTAGCACTTATACGGCGATGGGATTCATGGACGATCTCTTGCCAAGTGGATGGAAGATGCTGGCTATCATTATTGCCTTTTCGGGGATGTTTGCTTTTGCTTGGACGGCATCAGTCATGATCTCCATGACTAAAAACTTCCGTCAAGCCTATACTCGTTTGCATATGCAAAAACTGAAGCTACCGGCCGAAGTCATTGAACGCTTCAAGTAAATCATGACTAAATCTTGGGATGCCATCGTCATCGGCGGTGGAGCGGCTGGGCTCTTTTGCGCTGGCGTTGCTGGCCAATTGGGTAAAAAAGTATTGGTACTCGATCATGCCGATGTCTTGTGTGAAAAGATTCGGATTAGTGGCGGAGGTAGGTGCAACTTTACTAATCTACATAGTAGCCCCGCTAATTTTCTATCGCACAATCCCCATTTTGTAAAAAGCGCCTTAGCGCGCTATCCCGCAAAAGAATTTATTAAACTAGTTCAGTCTTATGGTATTGCTTATCATGAGAAGCATCAAGGGCAACTCTTTTGCGATGACTCTGCTAAGCAAATTATCGAGATGTTGCTTGAGGAGTGCTCTAAAGGCAATGTCCATATTCGCCATCCGGTGACAGTGGAGTCGGTCTCCACTGAGTCAGGTCAATGGATTATTAAAACCAATGCTGGGACTGAGCGATCTAAATCGCTGGTAATGGCAACGGGGGGTCTGCCAGTTCCTGCCATTGGTGCAACGGCATACTCATTGGATATTGCTAAGCAGTTTGGCCTGAAAGTCATTGATCCACGTCCTGCACTAGTGCCACTCTCATTTACTTCTGGTGAGTTTGATAATCTGATTGCATTATCTGGCTTAAGTTTGCCGGTTCGCATTGCGGCAGGATCTAAAGGCAATCGCTATGGCGCCTGCCGCTTTAATGAAGATCTATTATTGACGCATAAAGGCTTGTCTGGGCCGGCAGTCTTGCAAGCCAGCAGTTATTGGACTGAGGGTGAGGCCATTCATATTGATTGGCTTGGTGCAGTCGAAGCTAATGGACGCTTTAGTTGCGATGCGCTTTTTAATAATGAAGATAATCGCCTGAAGCTGACTGAGAATATCTTGGGATCCGTGATGCCTTTGCGCCTAGCTAAAGCATTTGCGGAACAAAAAAACCTGTTGGGAAAAAAATGGGCTGAGGTTTCTAAAAAGGATCGTCAAGCTCTTCAAGAGCTCATTACCAATTGGTCTGTCAAACCGGCTGGAACGCTGGGATGGAAAAAAGCGGAGGTCATGTTGGGTGGCGTTGATACCAAAGAGCTGGATGGTCAAACGATGATGTCCCGCACTCATCCCGGCTTATTTTTTATAGGTGAGTGCGTTGATGTTACCGGGCATCTTGGAGGTCATAATTTCCAGTGGGCCTGGGCTAGTGGTTTTGCTTGCGGCCAATCCCTTTAATCGATGACGTATTAAGCCTACTCTCTGCTGATATTATGCAAAAACACTCAAAGACTCATTATTTTTTTACTGCAATCTTTTTAATTCTTTATTTTGGTGCTGGTGCCCAAGCCGCATATCCAGAGAAGCCGATTAAAGTCATTATCGGTTTTCCAGCGGGTGGACCGTTAGATGCACATATGAGGCTGCTAGTTGATAAGCTCCAAACTAACTTGGGGCAAACAGTGATCGTCGATTACAAAGCGGGCGCTGGTGGTACAGTAGGCGCCCAATTTGTAGCGCAGGCTCCACCCGATGGGTATACCTTATTGCTGGCCAATACAGGCACCATGGTAATCAATCCCGCTGTATATACCAAAACTTCTTACGATACCCTGAAAGAATTTCAGCCAATAGCGAGAACGGCACAGCAGCCATTGGCTTTGATAGTAAATAAGGATGTGCCGGCGCAAACGCTAAAAGAATTTGTGGCTTATGCAAAAGCCAACCCAGGTAAGTTAAATTATGGATCTGCTGGTAATGGGGGAATTTCTCATCTGGTTCCGGAGATGTTGAAAAATGAGACTGGTATTTTTATGGTGCATATTCCGTTTAAGGGAAGTGCACCAGCCTTTACGGATTTGATTGCGGGGCATGTGCAATTTATGGCGGAGTCCGTTCCTCAGGCTGCAAACTATGCAAAGCTGGGAAAGGTGAGGGCATTAGCCGTAACCAGTGCAAAGCGTAATCCCGCACTACCCAATGTCCCGACGGTGATCGAGACCGGCGTGGCAAATCTTGAGGTGGTCGGTTTTTATGGAATCTTGGCTCCTAAAGGCACTCCACCAGATGTAGTGAGCAAACTTAATCAAGCTTTTAAAGATACCTTAGAGTCATCTGAAATTCAGAAAAGAATGCTTGAGCAGGGCGCTGATCCAGCTTATCTGAATGCAGATCAATTCACGAAATTTCTTGCTGGAGAAATGCCGCGCTGGGCTAAGGCAGTGAAGCAGGCCGGGGCAAAGTTGGATTAGTTCTGCTGGTTTCTCATCCAGTCGGCGGTATTAAAAAAGGACTCCTCTAGCTGAGCTCCAATCTGACCATCAATTCCGCAATCTTCCATGGCGCGATACATACAGGCCAACCATTGATTGCGCTCTTTGAGGCCAATCTTGAATGGTAAGTGTCTGGCACGAAGCATCGGATGACCATGTTTGGGGGAGTAGACGTCTGGACCTCCCAGCCATCCCGTCAAAAAGAGTTTGAGCTTACCTCTAGACCCTGAAAGATCCTGGGAATGCATGGCTCGTAAGTCTGTAAAGACTTCCTCCAGGGTCATTAAGTCATAAAAACGATCGACTAATTCTTCGACCTTAGCTGCGCCGCCAATAATCTCGTAGGGGTTTTTTCTCTCGCTCATGCCTTGATTTTAATGCCAATAAAGCAAGGAATTGGCAAGGCAACGATTTCGGTATAGAGTTGAACTGTGGGTTTATTGATAGGGCAATACTTTAATTTAACCAAGGGGGAGATGTAATGGATAAGAAGGACATTCAAGCATGGCAACAAGAAAAGGCAAAAGAGCTCTTTGCCTATTCCCATAAATTATTAGATGCGGCTAAAGATCTTAGCGAACATCATCTTGCTGAAATTCAGTGGGGCATGAAAAATGCTATGGAGAGTGCAAAATCTGCGGCAAAAAATGATCTTGCCAAATTGCGCGATTTGCAAGAGGCTGCAAGCAAAGAGGCTGTAAAACGTGCCGCTACCTATCAAAAGAAGGTGAAGTCTGTTCTCAAGGATATTGGTGAGGATGCAGCAGACGAAACTGAAAAGCACTTAGAGAAGGTTCGCAGCTCATTAGTTGGTTGGCTTGAAGATGCTGAAAGCAAGTTGCCAAATCAGGCTGAGAAGTTATCTAAAGTAGTTCATGACATGTCTACTGCTGGTCAAAAGATGTTTAAAGAAGGTAGAAAAATTGTCAATCAGGTGGCTGATGCTGCAGAAAAAAATATTGAAGAGCATCTTAGAAAAGACTCAGAAGCGAAGAAGAAATAAAATAAGAAATTACGCAGAAGATAAGAAACCGCCTCCAAGCAAGGGCGGTTTTTTTATACCCATCCTTGAAGCCAAACTGCGCTATTACTCAGTTCGCGCCATGCGATCAGCTGAATTTGTTTATCAAAAATAGCTTCTAGCTCCACATATTCAATCGCTTGTTCAGGCAGGTCCGGAAGTATGACTTTGCTAACCAAGAAGTGTTTCCGCTTATTGCTAGGGTGAACTGCGGTCCATTTGCTGAGCAGCAGTTTCTTGGGGCTGAGTGGATTTTTCTGTTTAGAGGGCATCACATTGAAATGAAGTTGTATCGCTGATGAGAAACCCGGTACTGGGAGCAAATATTTTGCTTGAATCTTTAATATCGACAGGGCACTTTGAATCAAAATAACTCTGAGGGCCAAGGCTTCCACAATAATCGTATTGGTGATCCTGAAATTGCATTTGCGATTTTTTAAGCACCATGGGAGATTTCTCCCCCATGGAATCTTTACACGACCAAGTGGTGTAGGTGTCTGGACTGCACGCGGTAAGTAGGACTGTCAGCGCCAATAGAGTATGAAGTGCGATTGAGCGAATCATTCTCCTAGGCTTCTTACAGAACCCAGAAGTGGTGGGTTCCATCCTTGCCAAGTTGCTCGACTAAGCCAAACTCCCAATCCAGATAGGCCTGCATTGCTGCCGGATCAACGCTAGTGCCTTCATAGGGGCGCTTATAACGGTCTAGTGGGGGTGAGGCTAAATGCGCAGCACCTTTCTCCACCTCAAGGCCTGCGTCTATCCAAGCTGTATTACCGCCGGATAGAACGACAATCTCGGCCTTGGTCAGCGCTTGAATTTCTTTAGCGGCGAATACAGCCAGATCACCCTTAGTGCTGGTTAGTACATAGCGATCTGCTTTTGGTAATTTCTCCAGAGCGGCTGAGAACTGTGAGCGTAGTGCATACCAGCTGCCTGGAATATGCCCCTTCACATAATTGGCGTGCGTACTGAGGTCTACAAAAATCGTACTGCTGTCATTTCGAAGCCATGCTGAAGCTGTCTTTACATCTACCATTTGAATTTCATTGGCTAATGGTAGTGGCTGCACCCACTCACCTTTTTGAGTTAGGTCTGCAGTTGTAATGCCATCAATGACGTAAACGTCCCACGCCATCTGCGCAAGCCATGAGGCTGGCATATTGGCCCTAACGCCACCCGGGTCCGATAGGACAATGCGTGCACCACGAACGGGGGCAACCATTTCCGTCTCTTGCACTAATTGACCGCCAGGTGTTGAGCGAAATCCTGGTAGATGACCTGCTTCATATTCTTCTGGGGTTCTGGGATCAAAGAAGTAGGTGGTTCGATCAGCTTGAGATTTCCACTCTTGAATATCGGCAAGGTTAACTCGTTTCACCCCAGCCTTATCGGCAACGCTACGTGCTCGTTGGGCAGCCTCACTCGCGGTACTCTCGCTCACTTCTTTAAATTTCCGACTCTGCCCTTTATCAAGCTCTTGACCGGCCAAGGTCCAGCCGATGGTACCGTTGCGTAATGCATTCACCTCATTCGGGATGCCCGCATTAATCAAGGACTGGGTGCCGATGATGCTGCGAGTCCTTCCTGCGCAGTTAACAATTACTCTAGTGTTTGGATTGGGTGCAATCTCTGGAACACGTAAGACTAGCTCCGCGCCTGGCACGCTAATACCAGTAGGAATGCTCATGGTGTGGTATTCATCAAAGCGACGAACATCTACAACAACAATATCTTCATTGTTATCGATCAGCTTCTTTACTTCCTGTGCGGACAAGGAGGGCGTGTGTCTCTTGGACTCCACAAACTCACCAAAAGATTTGCTTGGAACATTCACATCTTTAAATACTTCGCCCCCAGCAGCTTTCCATGCAGTCACGCCACCCTGAAAGATGGATACGTCTAAGTAGCCAAGCTCAACCAGTCTCTCTGCGGCCAATTGTGCATAGCCTTCGCCATCATCAAGCGTGACAATCGGAACATCTTTTCTGGGGAGCTTACTTAATGCATCGACCTCAATACGAGAAAGTGGAATATTAGCTGCAAACAAAGGATGCTCTTGGGCGTGAGGATCTTCCTCGCGAACGTCGAGCAAAGCAATTTCCTCTTTCTTGAGGAGTTTGTTGCGGATAAATGCGTAGTCTTGATTTTTAATGGACATCAATTATTTTCTTTATTTTGTTGATATTAATTTAAAGCTCAATCCAATTTAGCGTTGGATTTTTTTACCACTTCGCCCCAACGCACAATCTCTTGGTTGATGTAGGTCGCCAATTCCGAGCGACTCATTTTAGGAGCCGTAGCACCCATAGATGCCCAGCGCTCTTTGATATCAGGAGAAGCCAGGGCAACTTGAACTTCCGCACTCATTTTATCGACAATCTCTTTCGGGGTGCCTTTGATGGCCCACATGGCATACCAGCTATACACCACAAAGTCCTTGATACCCAGCTCTTGTGCAGTTGGCACATTGGGAAAGGCATCCACGCGTTTTTGGGTAGTCACGGCTACTGCAATCAGTTGACCATTTTTAATGAAGGGCGCTGCCCCAGCCAGGGTATCAAACATCATATCTACTTGGCCAGCCACTACATCTTGTAATGCTGGCCCAGTACCCCGATAGGGAATATGGGTGATAAACAATTTATTTTGCATCTTGAATAATTCACCAGTCAAATGCTGAGATGTTCCGTTCCCCGTAGATGCATAGTTGTACTTGCCCGGATGCTTGCGAATTTCTTCAATAATGGATTTCAGGTCATTCTTGGGAAATTTTGTTGGATTCACCACGATGACATGTGGGACACTTCCAATAAGAGCTACCGGCTCAAAGTCTTTAGTAATGTCATAAGACAGGTTGGTATACATGCTCGGTGCAATGGAGTGGTGTACGGCTCCCAGGAACCAGGTATATCCATCTGGCGCCATTTTTGCTGCTACCGCCGCACCAAGAGTGCCACCTGCGCCACCCTTGTTATCCACAATAATGGACGTACCCAGTTGAGTTGAAAGCTGCTTAGCTAGAGGTCGCCCAAAGGCATCTACCGCTCCACCAGGTGGAAAGGGGTTGATAAAGGTAATGGGTTTATTCGGGGTTGGCCAGTTACTGGCTTGGGCGTACGCCTGAAGGCTAATGAGGGCGCTGGCCAATAAAACGAGGATATTTCTGATTTTCACGTTTATCTCCGGTGGTTTTTAGTATTTATCGTATTTTGGAGGATTTGCAGGATATAAGCGTTATCCCTTATGTAAGCCTGTATTTACACTAGTTTTTCTGGGGATATACTGACTCGGTTGTATGCAAATAATTATCTGATTAATAGGAGACGAGATGTCACAACACGATACATTGTTGGCTGCTTTTGAAACGTACAAGGCAGAAAACGAAAAGTTTATTGAAAAAGGAATTAAGGCATCTGCTGCTCGTGCACGTAAGGCCTTGCAAGAAATCGCTGGTGCCTGCAAAGAGCGTCGTAAAGAAATCACGGCCACTAAAGAAGCAATGGAAGCAAAGAAGTAATTCGAGCTAGCTCTGAATGAATCCAGCCCGGCTCTCACAAAGAGCCGGGCTTTATTTTTTAGACTGCAATAGAAAATAAAGTTAACTTCATAGCTTCGCTGCGAATGGCTAGCAAGCTTTGATACTCTGCGCTCATGGCCCAAGATTGTGAGCGCTCTAGGTCTGGAAACTCTAGCTCTACAAATGCATTGAAAGGGCCGCACTCTAATTCATTCCAGAGGAAGTGATTAAATGATCCTCTAGAGCTAATTTTCCCCTGATACAGGGTTACTGTATCCCCCACTTGACTGCGGTATTTCTCAAAGGCTTCAAGATCATTTAGCTGAATGAGGCCAATTACTTTAATAGTCATTTTGTCTCCAGAAAATTATTACAGTAGTTTATAAGCAGTCTATAGTGAGTCATTAGAACTTCACCATCTCATACGAGGCGCACATGAAAGTCGCATTTTTAGGGTTGGGCAATATGGGCCTACCCATGGCTCTCAATTTAATAAAAGCAGGCCACCAGATCAAGGGTTTTGATTTGGTTCAGGCGCAACTCGATGCTTTTAAGTTGGCCGGTGGAGTTCCGATGAATAGTGCATCAGAGGCCGTTCTCGATGCAGATGTCATTATTACCATGCTCCCTGCATCGCGGCATGTAGAGGCTTTGTATTTGGGAGACTCGGGTTTGCTTGCTACAGCTAGCCCAAAGTCATTGCTGATTGATTGCTCCACGATTTCCCCTAAAGTCTCTCAAGCCGTTGCTGCAGCAGCAAAATCTAAAGGCTTTGCCATGATAGATGCCCCGGTTTCTGGCGGAACTGCAGGCGCCCAGGCTGCAAGCTTAACTTTTATGGTGGGTGGAGATGTTGCCGATGTCGATCGAGCTCGTCCATTGCTCGAAAAGATGGGTAAAAATATTTTTCATGCAGGTGCAAGCGGTAGCGGACAAACTGTGAAGGTCTGCAACAACATGTTGCTCGGCATCCAGATGCTGGGCACTAGTGAGGCATTGCGTTTGGGTGTCGCTAACGGTATTGACCCCAAAGTACTCTCCGATATTATGTCCAAGAGCTCAGGTCGCAACTGGGTTTTAGAGCTTTATAACCCTTGTCCAGGAGTCATGGAGAATGTGCCGTCCTCAAGGGCTTATGCCGGTGGCTTTGGGGTGGATCTGATGTTGAAGGATTTAGGTCTGGCAACAGAGAATGCTAGCGATCTAGATGCGAACGTTCCTTTGGGTGAGTTATCCAGAAAGCTATATGAGGAACATAGCAAAGCCGGCAACGGTCAGCTCGATTTTTCGAGCATTTTTAATCTACGGGCGGATTAAAGCGATACCGTTAAATACTGATCTTTCTTGTTGCTCATTTTCCCAATGGCGCAAGCGGCAAAAAATTGATGTTGCTTAAAGATCTCTAAAACATGATTGACGGCATCGGGGCTGCAAGATACTAGCAAGCCTCCGCTAGTCTGGGGATCGGTCAGTAGTGCTTGCTGTGCTGGGCTAAAGTGCTCGGGCAGGAAAACATCTTTGCCGTAACTTTGCCAGTTACGATCTGATGCGCCAGTAATGACACCTTGATCAGCTAGACTCTGCACATTGGAGAGCAGGGGAACCTGTTTCCAGTCGATCTGTGCAGTGAGATTGGAGCCGCGCGCTAATTCAAGGGTATGACCTGCCAGGCCAAAGCCTGTAACGTCTGTGAGAGCGTGCACCCCTTGAAGTTTTGCTAGCTCTGGGCCTGCAGAGTTCAGCTTGGTGGTATTGGCAATCATCTCTTGATAACCTTCTTCACCCAACAGATCTTTCTTGAGGGCGGCAGATAAAATGCCCACACCTAATGGCTTGCCCAAGATGAGGACATCGCCAGCTTGAGCGGCAGCATTGCTCTTGACCCGCTTGGGATCCACTATACCAATAGCAACTAGACCATAAATAGGTTCAACGGAGTCAATGGTGTGGCCGCCAGCAATCGGAATGCCGGCTGATCTACACGCTTCAGCACCACCTTCAAGAATGCGCGCAATCGTTGCATTGGATAGCACTTTAATTGGCATGCCGACAAGGGCTAGCGCAAATAGTGGGGTGCCACCCATGGCATAGATATCGCTGATCGCATTGGTAGCTGCAATCATTCCAAAATCGTACGGGTCATCAACAATCGGCATAAAGAAATCAGTGGTTGCAACAATTGCCTGAGATTCATTGATTTGATAAACAGCAGCATCATCAGATGTTTCGATGCCAATCAAGAGCTCTTTGGGAAACGGCAGCTGTGGAACGCTCTTCAGAATCTCAGACAAAATGCCCGGCGCAATTTTGCAGCCGCAACCACCTCCATGTGAGAGGGAGGTAAGACGGGGTTCGATAGATTGCGCTGTCATATTTATAGCCACGATGTATTTATTAGTAGGGCAGTCATGAGATATTCATTATTGCCGAAGAAGGAATTCAATTTTGCCTTTAAGTTCGTCACTGTCAGCATTATCAATTGAGCCAATCCAAACGCCCTCGATTCGTCCATTTTTGCCCACTAGGAAGGTGGTGGGGATGCCACGCGCTTTCCAAGTCTTGTAGACAAGGCTGTTTCGGTCCAAGAGGATTTCAATTGCATTATCCGAAATGGTATTGCCTTTTAGAAACTGAGTAATGCGGGGCTTCATCTCTGCAAGATTGACAGCAAAAATCTTGAGTCCTTTTGCGTCATACTTTTCTTGTAGATGAATCAATTCCCCAAACTCTTCTCTACAGGGCTCGCACCAACTAGCCCAAAAGTTAATGAGTACCACTTTACCTTTAAAACTACTTAAATCGACCGCCTGGCCTGCGAGATTATTTAGCTGCAGTGGGGGAGTTTTCGTGAGGCCAACATAGCTTGCAGTGCGCCATTGTGCTTGAGTGCTTGTTGATTGAAAAACGGTAAGCAGTAAAGCCATAAACGAGAGGGTGATGCCTCTCGTTGTCCTTTGCAAGGCGGCTCTATTCACTTGAAAAAATGAAATAATGATGGATTAGCCAATACGACGACTAGTAATCTTGTATTTAAAGTTATCCGGATCTAGCGAGTCAAGGCGGCCCTCTTTGTTTTCCGCTTGTGGATACATTAAGAAAGGGATCTCACCATTCTTACCAAGCTTAGAGCCAGGGAGAGTGATGTCATGGTCATAGTTATAGGCCATCCAATTCATTTCCCAATTACCAAATAGGTAGTCACGAATTGCTAGCACTTTCGGATCATTGACAGCTAAGCCGCCAGCTTCTTCGAGGATGACTTTGCGAACATCTGCCGGATCCACTGGAACCCAGCCATAGCCCGACGCATAAAACTCGGCGCGGCAATGTTGTGCTTTAGTGATATCTCCAGCCTTGCCCAAACTCTTGTAGCCGCGCGCAGAGTCAGCAATGCGAATTCCATAGACATCACGCGCTGCCAGGCCAATTGAGCGAGAGAGTGCTACAAATACGGCGTTAATATCTGCACATTTGCCACCGAGATTATTGGTCTCCAGCATGAGCTTCACATCACCTTGACCGCAACCCCGTGTTTTTGGATTGCGATGAGTGTTATCAACGACCCAGTTATAAATAGCTTTAGCTTTTTCTATATCCGTTGCATTGGCAGGCAAGCTAGCAATACATTCCTGAGCCTTAGCTTTAACAATGCCATCGGTGGGCAAATATTTGGTGCCGCGTGTCCAAAATTTTTGTTCTTCTTTAGATAGTTTCAGTGCTGGGCTTGGGCTTGAAAACGCTAAGTTACGATTACGCGTGCTCACCAACATGGATACTTGAACAGTATGGTTGCTTGCTGACTTGTCCCACTGGGTCCACATCATGCGCGCTTGCTTGTCTGGCGTTTCGTAAATCTTGCTTACCGCTTTTGGATCTGCGCTCTCTGAGTTGATGGCAATGGTCTTGAAGTAGTTGGTGTCAGCTACTAGCGGCAATGGAATCCATGCTTCTGCAATGCCATTCCCCGTTTCAAGGCTGACTTCAGTAATGATCTCGTAGGTAGTCCAGTCAGCTGCACTTTGGGCAAAGGCAGTGGCAATCGGGCTTAGAGTTGGCAGCGCAAAAGCGCCTACAAGGGTTTTAATGGCTGAGCGGCGAGTGGTAGTCATAGTGATTTGAATGGATTATTTGCTTATTGAGAGATGGGTATAAGTTATAGAATTAATTCTATCGCTTTACCTATTAAAACTGCGCTTTGGAGGGCTACTGCGCTTAGCTGCAGGCTTTGGACCACCATTACTACCTCCGCCGGCCGGACGAGGTTTTCTGGATTGCTGATGTTGCTGGCTACGCAATTGAATTGGTTGTGCCACTGCATTGGGGTCTGGCTCAAACCCTGCAATTACTTCCTGTGGCAGTTTTTGCTTGATGAGTTTTTCAATATCTCTGAGCATTTGATGCTCATCAACACAGACCAAAGATACTGCAACTCCATTAGATCCAGCTCTTCCGGTACGACCAATGCGATGCACATAGTCTTCTGAAACGTTTGGTAAGTCATAGTTCACAACATGGGGAAGTTGATCAATATCGATACCGCGTGCAGCAATGTCAGTAGCAACTAGGACGGTAATTTTTCCATCTTTAAACTCTGCCAGTGCTTTGGTGCGGGCGCTTTGGCTCTTATTGCCATGAATCGCCATGGCGGTGATGCCATCTTTCTCTAGCTGCGTGACTAATTTATTGGCGCCATGTTTGGTGCGAGTAAACACCAGTACTTGTTGCCACTGATTGGTTTTAATCAGGTGCGCCAATAAAGGATGTTTTTGAGTCCTATCTACCGGATGGATCAGCTGAGCAATTGCATCATTGGTGCTATTACTGCGCGCTACTTCAATCAGCGCAGGGGAGTTGAGCAGGCTATCAGCCAAAGCCTTAATCTCGGCAGAGAAGGTTGCTGAGAACAGCAAGTTCTGACGTTGCTTAGGGAGTGCAGCCAAAATCTTTTTAATGTCGCGCAAGAAACCCATGTCTAACATGCGATCGGCTTCGTCAAGAACAAGGATTTCAATATTGGCGAGGGAGACACAGTTTTGAGACATTAAGTCTAGTAGGCGACCAGGAGTTGCTACCAAAATATCCAGGCCTGCAGCAATTGCTTTGATCTGTGGGTTAGCACCAACGCCACCAAAAATGACGGTGGATTTGAGGCCAGTATATTTTCCGTAGGTGACTACCGATTCTTGTACTTGAGCTGCCAATTCGCGGGTGGGAGTCAAAATCAACACACGCAATTGACGTTTGCCGCCTGTCTTTGCAGTACTGCTTAAACGCTGAAGAATCGGTAGGGTAAAGCCAGCAGTTTTGCCGGTACCAGTTTGAGCTGCAGCAAGTAAATCACCACCCTTTAATACTGCCGGGATTGATTTTTCTTGAATGGGGGTAGGGCTGGTATAGCCTTCCTCGCTAATAGCGCGAAGAATGGATTCTGATAAACCGAGATCTGTAAATAACATAAGGACCAAATAAATATTGGCCCGTATTCAATTAAACGACTGTCCCGGCCAATGGGGTGAGCTGCCACACTTGAAGTGTTTGCAGAAAGAGGCCTTATTTTAAGCTATCAAGCCCGATTGCTGGCTGTATTCCAGAGATTGGGGGTTACGGTGTTGGCATAACCGGATATAAATAATTTTTCAGCCCCAGTGATAGGGTCAAATACCGCGCGTTGGATGCGCCCAATATTGCCGCCATACACATGAATGCTGATTGAGGTTTGATCACTCAAGTCATTCTCCACCACATGAATATCATGCGTATTGGGCGATACAGTGGCCACTTGCCCTGGTATGCAAACACAAGATGCATCGGCCTTGTAACCACCATTTGATTGTCTGTAATAGTTGGAGCTGCGTTCCTGTCCTCGTAATTGACCCACCATTCCCCAGACGGTATGGTTATGTAAAGGTGTTTTTTGACCTGGGCCCCACACGAAACTGACTACTGAGAAGCGATCGAGCGGGTCTGCATAGAGGAGGTATTGCTGGTAATACTCGGGGTGCGGTTTGCAGAACTCTTGAGGTAGCCAGTCATCCACCTCAATCAATGCCTCTAACAGCTTTCTTCCTTTAGAAAAGATGACTTCTTCATTTGGATGCGCCTCCAGAAGTATGGCAAGACTTTTTACAAACGTGAGTAATTTAGCTTCTTGCATTGAAGATCCCTAAAAGGAATTATTGATCGGCAGCAAAGAGCCAATCAGGCAGGCCTTTGGGCTTGAGGGTGGCAGTGTCAACGCAAACAATATGGAGGAGGGCGCTGGCAATGAGTTCTGGCCCGGCACCTTCCGTAATGCGTTTGGCAGTTTGCTTGACAGCAATTTGGGTGCGACCCCGATGTTCGATGACTTGATCGATGCTCAGAAGATCATCTAAGCGCCCCGGTCTATGAAAGTTCATGGTGATTTCGCGAACTGGCAGCAGAATGCCAAACTCATTGATGAGTTTAGTGGGGCTCAAATCTCGTTGCTGAAGCCACTCTGAACGGCTTCGCTCAAAGATCTCGAGATAGCGAGCGTGATAAACAAATCCTGCTGCATCGGTATCTGAATAGCACACACGAAATAGAAATGGCGGGTTAGCTGTTTGGGTCATTGGTAAGGGATGGCTGTTGGATAAATAAGATCATATCGCGATGTGCAATACCCGCTTCATCATAGGCATCACCCCGGGCGATAAACCCAAATTGCTCGTAAAACGGGATGGCTGAGAGCTGAGCATGCAGTTCGAACTTGGTAATGCCGAGGGATGTTCCGCTCTCAAGCAAGGCTCTGAGCAATTGCCCGCCAAAGCCTTGCCTTCGATATGTCGGCAATACCGCCATCCGGCCGATTCGTGCCGGATGCTCTGGCAAGACAACAAGACGGGCAGTTCCAATGCATTCCTGCCCCACGTAAGCCAAGGCATGCTGAGCTATGGGATCTAGTTCATCTATCTCCATGGCCACCGGCACACCCTGTTCTTCGATAAAAACCGCTTTGCGGATGGGGTAGGCGTCTTTTTGCGCCTCCTGCCAAGGTTTCATCAGTATCACGGTATCTATCTATTCAGCGCAGAATTCGGGGTGTCTGGCTCTAATGTAACAAATACTGTCTTTTTAGGGTTCAAATATTAGTCCTAAGGCTTATAAGTAACGCACTTCATGGTTAAAATGAATTTGCGGTGCTAGCAGTGTGGCATCCCTTATACAAACCTTTATTTAGGAGTTATTTTGAAGAAATCTTTACTTGCTGCATTAATTGCCTCACTCGGCTTGGTTGCTGCAAACGCAGTGTCTGCTCAAGCACCCGCGAAAATGTTGCCATTAGCCGTTGAAGCTGCCGTGTTAACTGCTACTGTAGATTCTGTTGATGTGAAGAAGCGCATCGTTATATTGAAGGATGCTAACGGTAATTTGGCTCAAATGAATGTATCCAAGCAAGTGAATGATTTGGATAAAGTGAAAAAGGGCGATGTATTTGTGGTTGAGCATGCTCAAGCGATCGCTATTGGTTTGATTGCTGCTCCGAAGGATGCTAAACCAGGTGTTTCAGGCGTACGTTCAGTGGTGATCTCCGGCAAAGGTTCTGCTAAGCCATTTGAAGAAACTACTGACACTGTTTATGCAACCGTAAAGATCAGCACAATCGATGCAAAAACTCGTGTTGTAACCTTCACACTGCCTTCTGGTGAAAAGCAAAAAGTGAAAGTGGATCAAAGCGTCTTAGGTCTTGAGAAATTCAAGGTTGGTGATGACGTCATCGTTGAGTTTGTTGACGATACAGCGATTGGTTTTGTAACACCAAAGAAGTAAGTATTCAATAGTCAAATATTCAGCGCTGCTAAGTGCTGAAGTGGTAAATAAAAAGGCCCGCAATGCGGGCCTTTTGCATAGCCAGTAAAGATTATGCGTCTTTAGCGATCATGACATCAGAGGCTTTCACTACGGCCCAAGCTTGATCCCCTACTTTAAGTTGAAGTTCATCGACAGCCTCGTTGGTGATAGATGCGGTAACAATGTGACCGCCACCAATATCCAATTTCACATGAGAAGTGGTTTGGCCCATTTTGAGTTCGACTACTTTGCCGCTAAGAGTATTGCGTGCGCTGAGTTTGACTTTAAGTTCCATATTTTTTCCTAATAGACGTATTGTTTGGCGTAAACGGCGTCATTGTAGAGAGCTTCTTTGTATTGGGCTTTGCCGTAGTTGCGAATGATGCTTTGACCTTCTTCAGATGCCACAAATTGAATGAACTTCGCGGCGATATCACGATTTTCAGTGGCGCCCACGGGAGCTACCAACGCATCATATGTATTCACAAGATAAGGGTCACCGCGATACAGAATCTGCAATTCTGGAGCTACATTCTTTTCTGCTACCCAAGTGCTGCTATCGGTCATGAAGTAGGCTTTATCCGCATTTGCTCTTTTGAGGGAGGCCGTCATAAAGTCATTGGTCACGATGTACCAGTTTCCCTCGGGTGTTATCCCCACTTTTTTCCAGATATCCATTTCTTTCTGGTGCGTACCGGACTTATCGCCCCGGGAGATGAAATTAGCCTGTGCTTTGGCAATCTTTGCATAAGCATCTGCGCCGCTACTCGCAGATTTGATCTTAGCTATATCCGCTGTTGGGCCAACAATATAAAACTCATTAGAGCCAATCAGCGTTCTTCCGGTCGCCCATCCCTCGGTAATGGCCTTGTTTACCGCTTCTGGCGCATGCACCATAATCATGTCCACCTGTTGTGTTTTGAGCAGGTTGAGAGAGGCCCCACTTCCGGCCTTGATCCACACCAGGCGCGCACCTTCCTTTTTATCAAAAGCTTCTCCAAGCTGTTGCAAAAGACCTAATTCACCAGGGCTGCCAGTTGCCAGCTTAAAGCTCTTGGCGCCTTGCCCATAAGTGGCTTCTACTTTTGGGGGATTGGTTTGTGCGATAGATGCTTGCATACATAAGCCAATTAATAAGGTAGAAAGTAGCGTGCTAAATAGGTAAGGATTTCTCATGATCATTATTTCTTAGCATTGGGGAAGAAGAGCTGCTCACCACCAATTTGATAGTTAGCAATGACGTCTTGACCATTCTTAGAGGTAATCCAATCGATAAAGGCTTGGCCTTCTGCTTTTTTCACATGAGGAAATTTGGCTGGGCTTACCAACATGACCCCGTATTGATTAAATAGCTTTGGATCACCTTGAACCAGGATTACTAGATCACCGCGGTTCTTAAAGGAAAGCCATGTAGCACGATCAGCCAGGATGTAGCCATTCATTGCGGATGTGGTATTCAGTGCTGGCCCCATACCCGAACCCGTTTCCTTGTACCAAGTAAAGGTAGGGGCAACCGCTATGCCGGCATCCTTCCAGTAGCGTAACTCTGCCGCGTGCGTGCCACTTTTATCGCCACGAGATACAAACGGCGCTTGAGCGGCTGCGATTTTCTGGAATGCCACCTTAATATCTTTTCCGCCTGCAATTTTGGCTGGATCTGATTTTGGTCCAATCAATACAAAGTCGTTGTACATCACTTCAATACGTTTGGCAGCATAACCTTCGGCAACAAACTTTTCTTCAGCAGGTTTGTCATGTACGAATACAACATCAGCATCACCGCGTCGACCAATATCGAGAGCTTGGCCTGTACCAACGGCAACCACCTTTACCTCAATACCAGTCTTCATTTTGAAGATCGGCAAGATAAAGCCAAACAAGCCGGATTGCTCTGTGGAAGTAGTGGAAGACACCACTATACTTTTTTCTTGTGCTTGAGCAGTGCTGCTTAATAGTGTGAGTGCGGTAATGGCAATTGCCAATATTCGGTTAAATGAGTATTTCATCTGAGTTCGCTTCCTTAAGGGTGTTCGGTTAACATCTGTCATATTACAAAACATGAATATGCAAAAAATTACATATGAGAATTCAGATTCGCCCCACCCTCGTTTTTGGTAACAAGAATGCCAAAGATCCAGCCGTTGTGGATTTGGTTTGGTTGACCAGTCTTTTAAAGGATATCGAGCATGGCAAAACTCTGATGTCTGCTTGCAAAAAGATGGGGCTTTCCTACAGAAATGTTTGGCAAAAACTCAATGATGTTGAGCAGGCCTTGGGTTTTAAGCTGATGGATCGGGTGAGGGGGCATGGATCTCAGTTATCTGAATACGCAAGATATCTCATTCAATTTACTGATGATTTTGATCAAAAGACAATGCGCTTGGGTCAGACTAGCCTATCTCACTTAGAGGAAGGTTTTGCTCAGTTTCGAGTAAAGGCAAAAAAACAATGGCGACTTTCCAGTAGTAGCGATCCAATTATTCAAAAAGCAGCGATGGATATTGCCGGATTTGAATTAATTACTGCGGGATCTGGGGAGGCCTTAGAGCGCCTATTGAATTACGAAGTCGATATTGCGGGTTTCCATGTGTCGGACCCACTGAGTTCGCAGGTCATTGCAAGGAGGCTGCAAAAAGAGGGTATGCAAATATTCCCAGTCATGAAGCGTGTTCAAGGATTGATGGTGGCAAAAGGGAATCCCCACAGCATCACTTCGCCAAAAGACCTATTGCGTTCAAAGATCCGATTTATCAATCGGCAAAAGGGGTCCGGGACTCGACTGTTATTGGATACATTGTTGAGTAAGGAAGGGATAGATGCTCGCAGCATCAGAGGCTACGAGAATGAGGAGTTTACGCACTCCGCAATCGCTACATCTATCTTAGCGAAGAAGGCGGATGTGGGTATGGGCGTCAAAAGTGTTGCCATTGAGAATGGTCTAGACTTTATTCAACTGAAAGACGAAATATTTTTCCTCGCCATGGGTGAGGAATTAAGCGGCAATAAAGACCTCGCCAAGTTGATTCGGAAAATTCGCGCTCTCTCTGGAGAGACCCCGGGCTATAAATCCATTGGACTAAAGAAGCAGATCGCGGGTTGGCTATAAACTATTCTTTATGATTAAAAGTATTCGTCTGTTGGGATTGCTGTTCTGTAGCATTCTGACTTCTCTGTCCTGCGCACAGCCGGTAACTGTTGCCGTAGCAAGCAATCTGAAGCCAGCGTTCGAAGAGATCTATAAGGGCTTCAGACAAGCTCACCCGCAAGGCAAAAGTGTTCGGATTGTTTATGGGTCATCTGGCAACCTTGCAAGTCAAATGAAGCAGGGCGCACCATATGATTTATTCATTTCTGCGGATGAGTCCTACCCTCTGAAATTGGTAGAGGCTGGCCTGACCCGTGATCGTGGGGTAGTTTATGCGGCGGGGCATTTAGCGCTCATTGCGAATTCTGCTGCCGGCCTGGTTCTCAGTTCGGATCAGGAGAGTATTAAAGCTATTTTGAGGGCCTCCAAGAAGATTGTGATTGCCAACCCCGATTTAGCCCCCTATGGCAAAGCCTCCGTTCAATATCTGCAAGCCATCAAGTTGTGGGGCGAAGTTCAGGAGAAATTGATATTTGCAGAAAATATTTCCATTGCGGCTGTTTACGTTAGTACTGGAGCGGTCAAAGTTGGTATTACCGCCTTATCCTTAGCAAAGTCTTCCGAATTGGCTGCGACGATTCAATACATTACTTTGCCAGATGATTTATACGCCCCTATCCAGCAACGTATGGTTCTCAAGCGTGATCCAGCGCCTACCGCAGTGGCACTTTATGAATATCTACAAGGCTCCGTTGCCAAGCAGATATTGCTGAATAAGGGCTACTCCATACCCCGGTAAGACTAAGTCGACCTTTTTTGTTTTAAATCAAGACTCTTGCCGCTTAAATGGGTGATGATTAAGCTCGAATCTTCACCTTTAGATAATGATAGTCATTCTCATGTGTGGATATAATGAACTCATCATGAATCTTGAAGAAATCCTCCCAGGTATCAGAGCTCGCGTTAGTAGAATTATCAATACAGGCAATCAGCCAGAGGATATTCGTGGGCAACTCGAAGATATTGGTTTTCTGCCTGGTGAGCAGGTAGAAGTATTGCGCAAAGGATTGTTGGGACAAGGCCCCATTTTGATCAGAGTCGGATCATCAACATTTGCCTTACGAGAATCTGAGGCCCGCATGGTTGAGGTGGAAACACTTTAAGTATGTCTGAGGCAAAGATTCATTTCTTTCCGAGTGAGCCTTTGGTGGCTTTGCTGGGCAACCCCAATTGTGGCAAAACAGCATTATTCAATTTGCTTACGGGCAGCCGCCAGAAGGTAGCTAATTATTCTGGCGTTACCGTAGAGAGAAAAGAGGGGCGCTTAACCCTGAATTCTGAAAAAGTGATTCGTATCTTAGATTTGCCTGGAGCTTATAGTTTGTATCCACGCTCCTTGGATGAGCGCGTGACTTGCAATGTGCTTCATGGCAATGCACAAGGTGAGAAACGTCCAGACCTAGTCTTGTGTGTTCTCAATGCCATGAATCTCAGACGTAATCTGCGTCTAGTCTTGTCAGCAAAACGACTGGGATTGCCCTGTATCGTTGTCTTAAATATGGTTGATGTGGCCAAACGCCAGGGTTTGGCTGTAGATGCCAAGGCTTTATCTCAAGAATTGGGACTACCCGTGATTGCTACTGTCGGCATTCAGTCGGACGGAGCCGATGAGCTAAAGGAATACCTTAGTCAACTGGACTGGAAAAATTTAAGCGACTTATGCGCTAGCACGGTGGATGAGGGTCTTGAAACAGCCATGGATCATTCGGCTCACACTGAGTCTGATAACGAACAGGTGCATCGTATTTTGCAGGCTCTCGGTTTAGATCAAATCATTCCGGATCGCTTGAGTGACCGCTTAGATTCCATATTGCTTCACCCTGTATTTGGCCCACTCATTTTGGCTGCCGTTCTGTTCTTGATCTTTCAAGCAGTGTTTACTTGGGCAGCTTTGCCTATGGAGGCAATCGATGCTGGGGTGGCTTGGCTTGGCACCTTGCTCACGCAATTGCTTCCGAATAATTGGTTGCGCAGTTTATTGGTGGACGGCATCTTGGCTGGTGCTGGTGGCGTCTTAATTTTCTTACCCCAAATTTTGATACTGTATTTCTTCATTCTGATTTTGGAGGAGTCTGGATACCTTCCTCGGGCGGCCTACTTGCTAGATCGCTTGATGGGGCGGGTTGGTCTATCTGGTAGATCCTTTATTCCTTTGTTGTCTAGTTTTGCCTGTGCCATTCCCGGCATTATGGCTACGCGTAGCATCTCTAATGCACGCGATCGCTTAGTCACGATTTTGATTGCACCGATGATGACTTGCTCGGCACGTCTGCCTGTTTATGCCTTACTAATTTCTGCATTTATTCCTGAGCGTAAGTTATGGGCTGGTTTGGATTTACAAGGTCTAGTTCTTTTTATCCTCTATCTTGCTGGCATTGCTGGAGCTATGGCGGTTGCGTGGATATTAAAGTGCTTTACGAGTGAAAAATTCCAGCTCAATGCCTTGATGATGGAGTTGCCAAGCTATCACTTGCCACGCCTGAGTAATTTAGCGATTGGATTATGGCAGCGTGCGGAAATATTCTTGCGTCGAGTGGGCGGCATTATTCTGATCATGACCGTTTGTTTATGGGCGCTCTCCAGTTTTCCACTTCCCCCCGAAAATGCCGCTGGCTCACCTATTCAATACAGTATTGCCGGAATGATGGGTCAAGCTTTGGCAGTGGTCTTTGGGCCGATTGGTTTTAATTGGCAAATTAGTATTGCTTTAGTTCCTGGTATGGCGGCTCGTGAAGTAGTGGTGAGTTCGCTGGCAACTGTGTATGCACTCTCAAGCCCAGGCGTTGATGCGGCCGACGCTTTGCTGCCTTTAATCTCCAAGGGCTGGAGTTTGGCGACAGCCTTGTCCCTGTTAGCCTGGTTTGTCTTTGCCCCGCAGTGCTTATCGACGATTGCGGCCGTTAAGAGAGAAACGGGCGGCTGGAAAATTCCAGCCATCATGTTGACCTACCTTTTTGTCCTCGCCTACCTAGCGGCCTTTATTACCTATCGGGTTGCAAGCTATTTTGGTTTAGCTTAGGACAGGTTTAGAGCGCCCATTTGAAAATTGAGATAAATTGTCATTAATGACAACTCACTTCTAATCGGTATTCATATGAATTTATCCCTCCGCTCTTTATTTTTCACTTTTGTTTATACCGTCAGTTTTGCCGCGTTTGCTGAGCCTGGCGAGAATACCTATAAACAAGTCTGTGCAGCCTGTCATGGTGCTGGGGTTTTGAATGCGCCTAAGTTTGGTGATAAAGCAAAGTGGGCGCCCTTAATTGCTGAAGGGCAGGTTACTTTAACTGCCCATGCTTACGTTGGTGTTCGAGCAATGCCCCCAAAAGGCGGCAATCCAAATCTGACTGTTGAGGGTTTCTCAGATGCAGTGGCTTATATGGTTAATAAGGCCGGTGGCAACTGGAAGTCACCAGATGCAAAAACACTCGTGGCCATCAATAAGGAAATTGAATCGCGTAAAGCAGGCTTAAATCAAAAACAATAATTTTAAAAGTAAGCGCATAAACATATCAATGAATCTGCAGTCACATCACATTGAAATCATTGGATACTGCGCCGCATTTCTGACGACGATTGCTTTTCTGCCGCAGGCGATTCAATCGTGGCGCACCCGTGACCTCTCAGGGATTTCAGTGGGGATGTATAGCCTGTTTACGGCAGGCGTGGGTATGTGGCTTATTTATGGGCTCATTATTGAAAAGTGGCCCTTGATTTTAGCGAATGCCTTGACCTTTGCCTTGGCCCTGAGCATTCTTGTGCTCAAGCTGCAATCTGCTGGCGCTTCTGACAAACGGGCATCTAAGTGATGTCATAATTAATTCACAAATTATTTTTATTAAAAACTAGACTCCAATCCGAAAGGTTATTCATGAGCACCGCATACGTTATCGATCCACCTATCGTTCCTTCACTGCCCGTGGTTGGCGACACCCGTCGCTTTGCTGTGAATCGCATTTATTGCGTTGGCCGAAATTATGCTGACCACGCTCGTGAAATGGGCCATGATCCCGACCGTGAGCCACCATTTTTCTTTATGAAACCAGCCAACTCAATTGTGGCTGATGGCAAGGATATGGCATACCCCAATCTTTCTAACGACGTGCATCATGAGATTGAAATGGTGGTGGCAATTGGTAAGGGTGGTGCAAATATTTCAGCGGATCAGGCACTCGAACACGTTTATGGTTATGGTGTCGGTCTAGATATGACGCGTCGCGATCTACAAGGTGAGGCGAAGAAGATGGGCCGTCCTTGGGATACTGGAAAAGCATTTGATCAATCCGCTCCTTGCGCTGCCATTACTCCAGCCGCTCAGTGCGGTCACCCTAATAAAGGTAAGGTTGCCTTATTGGTAAATGGTGAAGTGCGCCAAGAGGGCGATTTAAATCAGTTGATCTGGAATATTCCAGACACCATCGCCTATCTCTCAACCCTGTTTACGCTTGAGCCAGGTGATTTGATTATGTCAGGCACACCGGCAGGCGTTGGCCCTGTAAAAAAAGGTGATGTACTGGAGGGAACGGTAGAAGGTCTGACACCACTCAAAATGAAGATTGTTTGAGTGAGGTAAGTCAGTCAGCTGTAAAAAATAAAAAAGTAGCGCAAAGAGATAAGGGTGTGGGGATGAACTTTAAAACACTGGTGGCAGCTTTTACAGTGATGTGTATTGGCGGTGCTGTATTGACTGCCTGCACTTCAGTTGATCAGGCCAGGACTGAAGCTCCACCACCAAGTCTTTATGCCAATGCAAGTCCATTGGACCTACGCTTAAGTGCTTGGCCTTACCCTTATCCGATTAAGGAATTTAAGACTAGCCTGCAAGGTCAACCGGCGACAATGGTGTATATGGATGTGCCGGCGGTCGGTAAGCAGAGGGGTGTAGTGGTTCTGTTTCATGGGAAAAATTTCTCAAGCGACTATTGGGCGCCTACGATCCCAGCTTTAACTGCTGCGGGTTATCGAGTGATTGCTCCCGACCAAATCGGATTTGGAAAATCCTCTAAGCCTGATGTCGCATACCACTTTGATGATCTTGCTCGCAATACGCAAGCATTACTTAAATCGCTTGGTATTAGCAAAGCTTCGGTAATTGCGAACTCGATGGGTGGCATGGTGGGCATTCGTTTTGCACGACTTTATCCACAGTTAGCGCAAAAGTTGGTGCTTGAGAACCCTCTTGGTCTTGAGGATTACAGCAAGGATATCCCCCCTCAAACCAATGACAATCTCCTGAAATTGGAGATGGCGCAAACAGAAACTAGTTACCGTCGTTTTTTGCAATCCTATTTCCCGGTATGGCAACCTAGCTTTGAGCAGTTCGTTGAAGTCTATGTCCGCGTTCAAAAGGGTCCGGACTATCCTGCCTATGCACAGACTTCCGTTTTAACTTATCAGATGATTGCTGAAAAGCCGGTAGTGGGTGATTTGCCACAATTGAGGATGCCGGTGCTGTTAGTGATTGGTCAGAAGGATAGAACGGTCTTTGGTCGTCGCTTTGCGCCGCCTGAAGCTGTCAAGTCTTTAGGTAATTTTCCGGAGCTAGGTCGCAAAGCAGCGCAGTCAATTCCGAATGCTAAATTAGTTCCCTTGGATAATGTCGGTCATATCCCTCATATTGAGGCACCAGACATCTTTATTCAGGTAGTGGTGGATTTCTTAAACGCTAAACCCTAAAGCGCTGGGGGTGCACACCCCGTCGTTCTGTGCAAAAGACCCTTCTAAACGGTTGTTTTTGGGGTCGGGATGGACCTGCGATAGAATTCTTCTATGTATATGTTTCTACCTTTTCTGACAGCCTTTATCGGCCTTGTCCTCGTTTGGTTTGAGAAACGACTGGCGGGTTTAGTGGTTCTTGCTATTACCGTCGGTATCTTGATGTTCTGGTTTCGCGTTCACGCTACCAGCCATCTCAATATTAGTCTGTGAGGAAATGTGAGTAAACATTCCTTTCCCTCTTTAGCGGGTCTCGGTAATCAGCTCGCCTTAGCAGCGATTATTGGCATGTTGTCATACGCCTTTGTAGATCAACTCTACTTTGGCGAACTGCCTTGCCCTCTGTGTTTAATGCAACGGATGGGTTTTGTGATCATTGGTTTTGCGTTAGTGCTCAATATTCGCTGCGGAGCGCATGCTGCGCATTATGGCTGGGGGGTGATCGGTGGCTTAGTCGGCATGATGGTCTCCCTGCGCCAAGTACTCTTACATGTTCTACCTGGCGATACAGGGTTTGGCGCAACCTTTCTAGAGCTACATTTTTATACCTGGGCATTTGTCGGATATGTTGGTCTGATAGCGGGTCTCGCTATTTTGTTGATGCTGCCGAATCGCGATGTGCGCTCTCACTCGCTGTTTGCAAACGTGTTGGTCGTTCTATTCCTCATCATCGTTTTTGCTAATCTTGCATCCACTCTGTTGGAGTGCGGCATTGGCCCTTGCGCTGATGATCCCGTTAAATACGAAGGATGGATTTGGTTGCGCACGCGTTTTGGTTTTTAATTTAGCGTTAGTGATTTCATGAGGATTGCTTCAAAGGTGGTGAAGGGTTTGGCAGTGCTACTGGCTTGCCTTGTTTTCAATAGTGCCGCCCAAGCCCAAACTAGTAAGCCTATTCAAGCAAATAGCGCTTGGCCAAAACAAGCCATTCGCATTATTGTGACCTTCACTCCGGGTGGTGCACCCGATATTTTGGCGCGTGTACTGGCTGAAAGTTGGCAGCAAAGCCTGGGTGTGCCGGTGTTGGTTGAAAACCGTCCAGGCTATGGTGGCAATATTGGCGCCGACTTAGTAGCCAAGAGTGATCCAGATGGCTACACCTTATTAATCGGTACGGTCGGTATTCATGCGATTAATGGCGCTCTTTATGACAAGATGCCCTTTCACCCGATCCATGACTTCACCCCCATCAGTTTTCTGGCAAGCACTCCGAATGTATTGATTGTGAACAAGAAGTTGGGTGTGACAAGCTTGCATGAGCTCATTGACTTAGCCAGAGCAAGACCCAATGAACTGACTTTTGGTTCATCTGGCGTTGGTACTTCCTTGCATATGTCGGGAGAACTATTGAAAGAGATGGCTGGTGTGCAGATTCGACATATACCCTATAAGGGCAGGGCGCAGTCTTTGCCCGATCTAATTAGCGGCCGCATTTCCATGCTTTTTGACAATCTTTCTTCGTCCTTGCCACTCATTAAGGCGGGAGAGGTTCAGGCGTTAGCGGTAACCACCTTAAAACGCTCTCCAGCAGCTCCGGAGATTCCGACAATGGCAGAGCAGGGCTTTCCTGGGTTTGAGGCCACATCGTGGTTTTCACTCATGGCGCCGGCAAATCTGTCACCAGCCCTGCAAAAACGCCTAAATACCTTGACACGCCAAACCCTCAATCAAGCTGAAGTCAAAAGCAAGCTGCTGGCAAGTGGATTAGATCCAGCGCCAGGAAGCCCTCAGGAGCTCTCCAGGCTGATCCAATCCGAGAGCAATAAATGGGGTAGAGTAATTTATAGATCAGGCGCAAAATTAGAGTAGTTAGCCTCTACAGCGAAGTATTAATTAATTTAATAAATAAGCCAATAAAAGCCAATTCCTGTCAGCCTGGATTTGGGTGAAGCGTTAAAGGTAGTAGGAGGCGACCAATTAATGGGGTCCACTATGAAAACAAGTCAAAAGCACTTCAAATCAGTTGCAGGTAAAACCATTCTGACAATTCTAGCGATGGCTGGTATATGTACGCTTGCACCTTTAACGGCACAAGCAGGTAATGTCGGTTGGGCTGTTTCTGTTGGCGGTGGCTATGGCGGCGGCCACGGTGGGGCTTGGCGTCCTGCAGCTTACGGCCCGGGATGGGGTGGCGGTTGGGGCCCAGCTTGGAGGGGTGGTTACTATGGCCCTGGCTATGGTTACCCTTACGCGGGTGCTTACTATTCACCACCAGTGGTGTATGCGGCTCCACCAATAGTTACCTATGCAGCGCCACCACAACCCATGGTGTTGGCATCGCAACCGCAGCCCGCAGTTTGGTATTACTGCGAAGCGAGTGGCCAGTATTTCCCGTACGTTCAAAGTTGCGCATCAGCTTGGCAGACTCAGCCGGCAATGCCACCCTCAAGTACATCCAGCAATACCGCACCTCGACGTACTCAGAATTAATGAGAATAAAAGATCACCAGATTGAAGGATTCAACATGAAACGCACCTTACTTAGTCTTATCGCTCTGAGCTCTTTGGCTGCTTGCGTGTCTGCACCCACCGGCCCAACCATCGCCATCATGCCGCGCGAAGGAAAACCGTTTGAGGTGTTTCAGCAAGAAGATCAACAATGCCGTGAGTTTGCTGCAAATGCGATTAAAGATACTAGTAATGCCGCATTAAAAGAGGGCGCTACTAGTGCAGTCATTGGTGCTGCTTTAGGCGCTGCAGCAGGCGCAGTGATTCAGGGTGGCAGCAGTCAGAATATTGGAACTGGTGCTGGTATCGGTTTATTGGGTGGAGCCGCCATGGGCGCGATGAATTCTTCTGGTAAGCAAAATCAGGGACAAGTTCAATACAACATTGCCTATCAACAATGCATGTATTCCAAAGGCAATCAGGTCCCAAGTTATCCAGCGCAGGGCGGCAATCCAAATTACGCTCCGCCGAATAGTGGCTTTAGGCCTATCCAGTAAGTGCGATCGTTAGATAGCTAAACCTCAACCGGCGGATGCGTTTTCTCGAAGCGTGCCGCCGTTTTTCTAAAGAGGTAGAGCAGTAAGAGTGCGGCTAGGCCTAAGCTCATGCTATTGCCGGCCCAAAAGCCGCTAGCACCTTGCAAAAATTCTGGGGTGTTACCAAACACATTAAATCCCATTAAGTAGCCTCCACCCAATCCAACGCCCCACAGTGAGCCTGCATAAATCAGCATCGGCCAGAAAGCAATGCGATAGGCCCGCAGAATAAATGCAGCGGTAATCTGTAGCGCATCAAAGACTTGGTAGAAGGCAATAAACAAAAAGAGTGGAATGGAAAATACCTTTACTTCTTCAGGCGGGTTGTAGAGATCCAGTAGGCTTGCCCTGAAGATCCACACCGCTATGCCAATCGTTACACACAAAGTCGTTGTGAAGAATACTGATGACCAACCGATTTCTTCGGCGCGCTCTTGTTTATTGGCGCCAATCGATTGGGAAACCAAGGTCATCGTTGCAATGGAAAGGGATAGGGGCACCATATAAATAACAGTGCCCATATTGGCCACAATTTGATGTCCAGCTAAAGCGGTTGTTCCTAGACGTGCAATGAACAGCGACATGAAGGTAAAGGAGGTTACTTCAATCAAGTAGCTAAAGCCAATTGGCGCACCTAATTTCAAGAGGGTCCAAATACGATGCCAATCCGGCCAACTAAAGCGCGCAAAGATCTTGAAGGGTTTGTAGAAGCCATCAAAGAGGACAAAGCCCAGTGTAATAATGAGCCAGAACCAATTGATGATGATGGTTGCGACTGCGCAACCCGGTCCGCCCATACCCTCGATACCGAAGCCGCCATAAATAAATAAGAGATTGAGCGGTAGCTTTAAGCCCAGGCCAATCAGTTGCACTACGGTAATGACTGCTGGTCTAGAGACTGCATTGTGCAAGGCCATTAAAACGCGCATCCCCATGCTGGCAGGTAATCCAATTGCCAGAATATTGAGATAGAGCTTAGCTTTACCTTCGATATCGGGAGTAACTTGAGAGATTTGAAGCAAGTAGTCAGCATTGAGTAAGATTGCGCCGCCTAACAGGGTAAGGCCGACTGCAAGCCATGTTGCCTGCCGCACCTCTTCGCCTATTTCGCTAAAGCGTTTAGCGCCAAAGAGTTGCCCAGCTATCGGTGCAAGCGCAGAGATTACGCCGGTGAGGCCAACATAGATGCTAATAAAAATAGCTGAAGCCATTGCTAATGCAGCAAGGTCATCGGCGGAGTAGCGCGCTGTCATGGCGGTATCTAAAACGCCGAAAGCAATGACTGCCAGCTGCCCAATTAGGATTGGGCCAGCTAGTTTTAAGAGCGAAGGGACATCCTCGCGCAAACGCGATAACTTAAAGTGCAGCACGATTTATTCTTTACCAGCAGGCGTAATTTGGTAGAGGCGTAAACGCTCATCGCGGTCAGCTGCGCGACGATCCTCCCAAAGTAATTCAATTTTCTTTTTATTGAGGCTAGCGTATGCCTTCGCCTCAAGAGAGCTGTGAGTCAACATGAGATTGCAGCTGGGATCATCTCGTAGTGGAAGCTTAGTAAAGTAACTAAACGACGCTAATTGAGCGGGGCCTAAATTACTCGTATCAATACACCCTGGAGTATTGGCAATAATCGTTTCCAAGCGATCAGACACATAGCGATAGGTCTTGGCGTAATTAATTGTTGGCAACCAGAGTGTCATTAGCAATACCCACATCAGCGTAGTGCCAGCCGCAGAGATAATCAGACAACGCCAGATTTCTTTTGGAGCGCGCGAAGTTCTCCAGCGCACAATCGCCAACCAGACGCCAGTAATCAGAATGGCAACCAGAAAGCCAATGTAATCAAACTGCGCCTGAAAGCCTGGCAAGAGTCGCGCCAAATTGGCAGCAGTGGACTCTGGATAGCCTGTCACTTTGGCTAGCCAAATAATCCAAATAGCCAGGGCAATCATCGTGAAGCTAAACATTGCGAGCCAATCGATAAAACTAATGAGGCTGCGTTTTAAAATCGGCAAGCTAAATGCAGCAATGATCGACAGGCTAGGAATCAAAATGATCAGGTCATGCTCATTGGCTTCTAGTCTGAATAAAACATAAATCAAACAAGCAATAAACACACTCAGCGGAATGCAAAGGTGAGGTGCGCGCCATTGACCCGCTTCTTTTGCTCGGCCCCAATGGGCGAGAGAGATGATGGCCAACGGCCAAACTGGCCAGGCATAGGCCCAGAAGTTGACACTCAAAAATCCAAGCGACTCAATCGATGGGGTGGCGCGCATTTCTGGCATATTGCGCCAGCCTTCTTCGGCGATGTGACGCCATTCAGGGGTGAGGTTGCCGAGATACCAAAGCGCAGGCCAAATTGCAAAACCAATTAAGCCTAAAACAGTACTGGTTAACGTCCAACGAAAGCGTAGCTTTGCGTTACTCGCAATGACTGCAATGATGGTGGAGCTCACAATCAATAAGCTGAGCGTGATATTGCTAGAGAGCGCAACAACAGTAATTCCGAGGCCAGTCCATAGACCGCCTTGCCAGGGCTTATCCAGACCCCGCACTGTGCCGTACAAGACAATGCTGATACCCATGAGTTGCGCCATCATGGGTGTGGTCTCGTGCGCACGTTGGGCAAGGCCTACACAAGCTAAGAAGATGAGTAAGGCGCCATCAGCCAGGGTCATGCCATAGTTTTTTCGGCCCGGTTGACCGCCAACAGCAAGTGCCATCGGCTGCACCTCTTGGCGACGACCTAAAAGGTAAGTGGCGTACCAAATTGCTAGGGCTGCAGAAAAGAAACAGACAGCGGAGTACAAGCGAGCTGCATTGGCCATACCAATGAATGGGCCAAACAGATCCATCAGGGTAGCGCCGAGCCAATACGGGAAGGGTGAGCCTAAAGAAACATCGCGCCCAGCAAGGTGCGGAACAATCCAATCGAGTGCCTTGCCATGCTGCAGAGTCCACATGCCGCCAAAGCCAATGGCATCCTCGTTCTTCCATGGGTCACGCGCAAAGAGGCCTGCGAGACCATAGACGATGGTCAGCGCAAAAATAATGATGCGGGGAATCGAGGTAGTGGCGGCGGCGGTGAGTTTAACCATGTGTTAGCTAGCTCATTTTGGCAATACAAATTAGTGCAACTAAAGCGGGCAATAAAAAAGGCAGCAAACGCTGCCTTGATTATCTCGCAGAGGAAGGCTTAATGCCCAACCCCTGTACTGAGTAAGCCTATTATTAAGCCTTCTTTTTAGCTGGCTTTTCAGCAGCTTTAGCTTCTGCAGCCGCAGCTTTTTTCTCGGCGGTTTTAGCAGCGCCATCACCGGTAGCTTTAGCAACGGCTTTGGTACCGAATTTCTGACGGAATTTCTCAACACGACCAGCGGTATCCATGATTTTTTGGGTGCCGGTGTAGAAAGGGTGTGATTCAGAAGAAGTCTCGATCTTGGCCAATGGATATTCATTGCCGTCTTCCCACTTGATAGTCTCTTTAGTAGACATTGTGGAGCGAGTCTTGAAGCTGAAATTGTTTGAAACGTCAACAAAGACGATTTCACGATATTCGGGGTGAATGCCAGGTTTCATTTTGAGTCCTATGAGCGGGTAGCCGTTTTGGTTAAAACAACCTAAATACTTTCCCAGGTTTTAAAAGCAGTAAAGGCGAAATTATGCCATG